>DASUMQ010000034.1:0-30361 GCA_036277615.1 Steroidobacteraceae bacterium | reverse complement strand
AGCGCGGGATTCCCGTGTACGAGCGGTTGCGAATCAGCCCCAACTGCGCGCTGATCCTGCCGTCGCACATCGCGCTCGACCGCGCGCGCGAGCGCGCGCAGGGCGCCAACGCGATCGGCACGACCGGACGCGGCATCGGTCCCGCCTACGAGGACAAGGTGGCCCGGCGCGCGGTGCGGCTCGCGGACCTGCTGCAACGCGACCGGCTCGCCGCGCGGGTCGGGGAGATCCTCGACTACCACAACTTCATCCTGAGCCGGTACTTCAGTGCCGAGACGATCGACTTCCAGCAGACGCTCGACGACCTGGTCGCCGCGGCGGACCGCATCGAGCCGTTGCTCTGCGACGTTAGCCTGATGCTGCGCCAGCAAATGAGGCTCGGCCGGAACATCATGTTCGAGGGCGCGCAGGGCGCGCTGCTCGACGTCGACGTCGGCACCTATCCGTTCGTCACTTCGTCGAACACCATCGCCGGCGAGGCCGCGGTCGGCACGGGTCTCGGCCCGCGTGACATCCACGCCGTGCTCGGGATCGTGAAGGCGTACACGACGCGCGTTGGCGCGGGCCCGTTCCCCACCGAACTGTTCGACCAGACCGGCGAGCACATCGCCCGGGTCGGTCACGAATTTGGCGCGGTCACCGGGCGGCCGCGACGCTGCGGCTGGTTCGACGCCGTGGGCCTGCGTCGGGCGGTGCTCCATAACAGCATTTCGAGCCTCGGCGTCACGAAGCTTGACGTGCTCGACGGCCTCGACACGCTGCGCATCTGCACCGGTTACAGCATCGACGGCGAGGTGCGCGACGAGCCGCCGCTGCTGCCGCACCGCTTCTCGGATGTGCGCCCGGTCTATGAAGAGCATCCGGGCTGGTCGGAAGTGACGCACGGCATCGTGGACTTCGCCAAGCTTCCGGTGAATGCCCGCAAGTACCTGGCCCGCATGGAAGAACTCGCCGCCGTGCCGATCGACATCGTGTCGACCGGCCCCGACCGCGCCCAGACGATCGTGTTGCGGCAGCCCTACGACTAGGAAGCCGATAGCGGGTAGCGGTTAGTGGAAGAGCGCCGGTTTGAGCGTTGACGGATAATTATGAGCCGACCGCCTCCTACTAACCGCTATCCGCTATTCACTAATCACTTCCCTATGAAGCCCTACGAGTCCCCCTGGATGGACGACGACCTCCGCATGCTGCGCGAGGCGATTTCCCGTTTCGTCGAAACCGAGTTCCTGCCGCTCGACGCCAAGTGGCGGGAGCAGCACCACGTCGACAAGGCGTCGTGGCTCAAGATCGGCGAAGCCGGCTTCCTCTGCCTGGACGTCCCGGCGGAATACGGCGGCGGCGGCGGCGATTTCCGCCACGAGGCACTGCTGTACGAAGAACTCAACCGCCGCGGCATTTCGGGCTTCGGCCAAGGCGTGCACAGTATCGCCGCGCACTACGTGCTCAATTACGGCACCGAGGAGCAGAAGCAGCGCTGGCTGCCGCGCATGGCGCGCGGCGAGCTGATCGGCGCGATCGCGATGACCGAGCCGGGTGCCGGCTCGGACCTCAAGGGCATCCGCACGCGCGCCGTGCGCGAGGGCGATCACTACCTCGTCAACGGCTCGAAGATCTTCATCACCAATGGCGGATCGGCCGGGCTCCTGATGCTGGTCGTGCGCACCGACCCGAATGACCGCAGCCGCGGACTGTCGATCCTGATGGTCGAGACCGAGGGCCTGAAGGGTTACCGCGTCGGTCGCGTGCTCGACAAGATGGGCTTCCACTCGCAGGACACCGCAGAGCTCTTCTTCGAGGACGTGCGCGTGCCGGTGGACTGCCTGCTGCAGCAGGAAGGCAAGGGCATGCACATGCTGATGGGCGACCTGCCGTACGAGCGGGTGCTGATCGCGCTCGCGGGCGTGGCCGCGATGGAGGGCGCGCTCGACGAGACGATCAAGTACGTCAACGAGCGCAAGATCTTCGGTCATCCCGTCGCGTCGTACCAGAACACGAAGTTCAAGCTCGCCGAGTGCGCGACGCACGCACGCGTGGCGCGCGTATTCATCGACCACTGCATCGAGCAACTCGTCAAGGGCGGGCTCGACACCGAGACCGCCGCGATGGCCAAGTGGTGGATCACCGACATGCAGCAGAAGGTCATCGACGAGTGCCAGCAGCTCTTCGGCGGCTACGGGTACATGAACGAGTACATGGTCTGCCGCATGTTCGCCGACTCGCGGGTGCAGCGCATCTACGGCGGCACGAACGAGGTCATGAAGGAACTGATCTCGCGCGCGCTCTGATCGGCACCCCGTCGCGTGGCACGGTCGACAGGCCGTGCCGAGGCCGGTGACGAGCCTGATTCCTCCGACTGTCCCCGGCGCGTCGCTCGCGCCATAATGGTGCGCTGCAAAAATGGAAATGAGCCGCGTGCACGCCATGACCGACCGCATCGAGAAGTTCGGACTGCAAGTTGCCCGTCCCCTCTACGAGTTGATCGAGCGCGAAGCGCTGCCGGCCACGGGCGTCCCCTCGGACGCATTCTGGCAAGGCTTGTCCTCCCTCGTGCACGAACTCGGTCCGAAGAACCGGGCGCTGCTCGCGAAGCGCGACGCATTGCAGGCGAAGATCGATGCCTGGCACCGCGAGCGCCGCGGCACGCCGATCGACGTCTCGTCGTACAAGGCGTTCCTGGCCGAGATCGGCTACCTGGTGCCGGAAGGCCCCGATTTTGCGATCGACCCGGTCAACGTCGATCTCGAGATCTCGAGCACGCCGGGCCCGCAACTCGTGGTCCCGGTCATGAACGCGCGCTATGCGCTCAATGCAGCGAACGCACGGTGGGGCAGCCTGTACGACGCGCTCTACGGCACCGACGCGATGGGCGACGCGCCGCCGCCCGGCCCGTACGACCCGCAGCGTGGCGCCCGCGTCATCGCCTGGGCGAAGCGATTCCTCGACTCGGCTGCGCCGCTGGTCGGTGCGACTCACGCCGACGTGACGGGCTATCGCGTCGAAGCCGGGCAACTCGTCGCGGAGACGAAGAACGGCACGGCAGTGAAATTGCAGGACGCGACGGTGTTCGCCGGCTATGCCGGGGACGCGACCGCGCCGCGCGCAGTGCTGTTGCAACGCCACGGCCTGCACGTCGAGATCCAGATCGATCGCGCGAGCCGCATCGGCAAGGGGGACGCGGCCGGCGTGGCCGACGTGCTGCTCGAGGCCGCGATCACGACGATCATGGACTGCGAAGACTCGGTGGCGGCCGTCGATGCCGACGACAAGGCGCTCGCGTACCGCAACTGGCTCGGCCTGATGCGGGGCGACCTGGTCGAGGAAGTGGAGAAGGGCGGCCGCAAGTTCGAGCGTGCCATGAACCCCGATCGTCAGTACGTGAGCCCGGCCGGCATGCCGTTCGCGCTCAAGGGCCGCTCGCTCATGCTCGTCCGCAACGTCGGGCACCTCATGACCAACCCCGCCGTGCTCGACCGCGACGGCCGCGAGGCGTTCGAGGGACTGCTCGACGCGATGTGCACGGTGCTGATCGCGATGGCCGACCTGCGCAAGCAGGACGGCTTGCGGAACTCGACGCAAGGCTCCGTCTACGTGGTGAAGCCCAAGATGCACGGCCCGGAGGAGGTCGCCTTCGCCGACGAGATCTTCACGCGGGTCGAGCAGGCGCTCGGCCTGCCGCGGAACACGGTCAAGATCGGCATCATGGACGAGGAACGGCGCACTACGGTCAATCTCAAGGAGTGCATCCGCGCCGCGAAGTCGCGCGTCTGCTTCATCAATACGGGCTTCCTCGACCGCACCGGCGACGAGATCCACACGTCCATGGAAGCAGGCCCGATGGTGCGCAAGGGCGAGATGAAGACCCAGCCGTGGATCCTCAACTACGAGTTGTCGAACGTCGAGATCGGGCTGGCGTGCGGCCTGGTCGGCAAGGCGCAGATCGGCAAGGGCATGTGGGCGATGCCCGACCTCATGCACGACATGCTGCAGCAGAAAATCGGCCACCCGAAGGCGGGCGCGACGACCGCGTGGGTGCCGAGCCCGACCGCGGCCACGCTGCACGCGACGCACTACCACGCGTGCGACGTGCGGGCGCGGCAGGCGGAACTCGCGCAGGCAGGTCGCGGCGAGCGCTTGTCCGGCATCCTCACGATCCCGCTTGCGCCGAAGACGGACTGGTCCGAAGCGGAAGTCACGGCCGAACTCGAGAACAACGCGCAGGGCATCCTCGGCTACGTCGTGCGCTGGGTCGACCAGGGCGTCGGTTGCTCCAAGGTGCCGGACATCAACAACGTCGGGCTCATGGAGGACCGTGCGACCTGCCGCATCTCGTCGCAGCACATCGCGAACTGGCTGCACCACGGCGTCGCGACGCGCGAGCGCGTGCTCGAGGTCATGCAGCGCATGGCTGCAGTCGTCGATCGGCAGAACGCGGCCGACCCGTTCTATCGGCCGATGGCACCGGCATTCGACGGACCCGCGTTCCGGGCCGCGTGCGACCTGGTGTTCGAGGGCACGCAGCAGCCGTCGGGTTACACCGAGCCGCTGCTGCATCGGCACCGGCAGGTCGCCAAGCGCCGCGCGTGATTCTGACCGCTCCCGGAGCGGCGGACAGGATCAAGGCGCCTGCAGCCACTCCGCGACGAAATCGGGCAGGTCGCTCGACACTCTGGACGTGAACTGCGGCGCGCGCTTTTCGAGGAACGCGCGCACGCCCTCGGCGCCGTCCTTCTGGCTCAGGTGCCACATCGCGAGCGAATCCACGCGATGCGCCTCGATCGGGTGCGGCTGCGCGCCGTTGCGGTAGACGAGTTGGCGCGCGAGGCCGACCGCGACCGGCGAGCGATGATCGATGAAGCGATGCGCGAGCTTGCGCGCCTCGTCGAGCAGTTGCCCTGGCGGCACCGCCGCCTTGACCAGCCCGCCGCGCACGGCCTCCGCCGTGTCGAAAGGCTCGGCGGTGTAGATCCACTCGAGCGCCTGCGGGATTCCGACGAGCCGCGGCAGGAACCAGCTCGAACACGCTTCCGGCACGATGCCGAGACGACCGAACACGAAGCCGATTTTCGCGCCTTCGGCCGCGAGGCGGACGTCCATCGGCAGCGTCATCGTTGCGCCGATACCGACGGCTGCACCGTTGATCGCGCCGATCACCGGTTTCAGGCAGTCGTAGATCGCGAGCACGACGCGGCCGCCCGTGTCGCGCACCCCGCGCAGGATCGCGGGGTCGTCGAGCCGCTCGTGCATGTCGGCGAGCGTGGGCGCCTGCGTTTCATCGAGCCCGAACACGTTGCCCGAGGTCGCGAGGTCCATGCCGGCGCAGAACGCACGCCCGGCGCCGGTCACGATGATCGCGCCGACCTCGTCATCGGTGCTCGCGCGGCGAAACGCGTGCTCGAGTTCGTCGGCCATGGTCACCGTGAACGCGTTGAGGCGCTCGGGTCGGTTGAGCGTGAGCGTGAGGACGCGGTCGCTCACCGAGTAGTCGATCGTCGTGTAAGTCATGGGGTTGGCCGTGCCGGTCGAGAGCGGACCGATCATTGTAGTCGGCACGGCGGCGCGGACGGGCGAAACCGAGTCGTTCACCGACGCCGCGAGGGGGCGGGTCGATGCTAGAGTTCACATGGCCACCCGGAACCCCGGGCAGGGCTCAGCGATGCGCCGCCGGAACAGGCCGATGCCGGTCGAGGGACGGTGGTGCCCAGGAGAGGACTCGAACCTCCACGGTGTTACCCGCTAGTACCTGAAACTAGTGCGTCTACCAATTCCGCCACCTGGGCATCGGTCGCGGCCGGGCACGGAGGCCGGGCTGGAAGGCCGCGCAATGTACTGGCGGGCCCCTGGACTGTCAATCTAACGGAAAATGCGAAGAACACGAAACAGACGTACCCCCGAGCCCGCCCGACGCGCCGGCCAGACCCCACGCGGCCGCACGACGGCGCGGACCGGACAGACCGCGGACCTGGCCGTGCTGGCCGTGCTGCGCAAGGCCGGGCGGCCGCTGCGGCTCGACGAACTGCGGGCCGCCTTCAGCGATTCCGGCGCGGTCCAGGCCGAGGAAGTCCTCGCGGACCTCGTTCGGAGGGGTGAGGTCGTGCTGAACCGTCGTGGGCAGTACTGCCTGCGCGAGCAGCTCGCCGGCCTCACCGTGGGCACGATCCAGGCGCACCGCAACGGCGACGGCTGGTTGCTGCCCGACGACGGGTCGGCGCAGGTCTACCTGCCGGCGCACCAGATACGTGAAGTGCTGCACGGTGACCGCATCGCCGCTCGCATCGAAGGGCCGCGCTTCCGGGGCAAGGCGCAGGGCACGATCGTGGAGGTGCTGGAGCGGCGCACGAAGGAGGTGGTCGGGCGCCTGCAGGTCGAGGCGGGCATCGCGCACCTGACCCCCGACAACCCGCGGATCACCCACCGCGTCCTGGTGCCGAGCGGCCAGCTCAACGGCGCCGAATCGGGCCAGATCGTGCTCGTGGAATTGATCCAGCAACCGTCGCGCACGAGCGGGCCGGTGGGACGAGTCGCACGCGTGCTCGGCGACCACGGCGCGCCCGGCATGGAGACGGACATCGCGATCCACTCGTTCGGGTTGCCGTACGAGTTTCCCGAGGACGCCGTCGCCGAGGCCGAGGCGTACGGCGCTCGCATTCCCCAGGATGCGATCGCGGGACGCGAAGACCTGCGCGAACTCGAACTCGTCACGATCGACGGCGAGGACGCCCGCGATTTCGACGACGCGGTCTGGTGCGAGCGCAAGGGCAGCGGTTGGCGCCTGATCGTCGCGATCGCCGACGTCGGGCACTACGTGCAGCCCGGCCGGCCGCTCGACGTGGAGGCGCGCGAGCGCGGCACCTCCGTCTATTTCCCGAATCGCGTGCTGCCGATGCTGCCCGAGGCCCTCTCGAACGGCCTGTGTTCGCTCAAGCCGCACGAGGACCGGCTCTGCGTCTGCTGCGAACTGCGGGTGACCGAGGACGGTCGAATTTCGCGCTCGCGCTTTTTCGAAGGCGTGATGCGCTCGGCGGCGCGGCTCACCTATCGCGAGGTGGGCGCATTCCTCGAGAAACCCGCCGCGCGCCAGGACGATCGGCTCGAAAAGCTGCGCGAGCGATTGCTCGCACTGTACGGCGTGTACAAGGCGTTCACTCGCGCGCGCTCCGGCCGTGGCGCGCTCGAGCTCGACACGCCGGAGCTCAAGCTCAAGTTCGATCAGGACGGCCGCGTCGCGGCGCTGGTCGAATATCCGCGCAACGACGCGCACAGGTTGATCGAGGAGTGCATGATCGCCGCGAACGTCGCGGCGGCGCGGTTCCTCGATCGCCATCGCGTGCCGACGCTCTACCGCGTGCACGGCCTGCCGGAACTCGACCGGCTCGAGACGCTGCGGACGTTCCTGCGCGAGTTCGGCTTGTGGCTGCCGACGCCCGAGGAGATCACGCCCGAGCACCTGCGCGACCTGCTGTCGAAGATCGGCGACCGGCCCGACGCGGGACTCATCTCGACGGCCGTGATTCGCTCCATGCCGCAGGCGGTCTACCAGCCCGGCAACATCGGGCACTTCGGCTTAGCGCTCGAGCACTACGCGCACTTCACTTCGCCGATCCGGCGGTACCCGGACCTGGTCGTGCACCGTGGCATCCGCCAGGTGCTGACCGGCGGCGATCCGCAGGAACTCGTCGCGCAGCACGGCGCGTTCCCGCAGCTCGGGCAGGACTGCTCGGTGCGCGAACGACGCGCCGACGAGGCCACGCGCAGCGCCGTGTCCTGGCTCAAGTGCTACTACATGCAGGACCGGATCGGCGAGGAGTACGACGGCATCGTCTCCGGTGTGGTCGACTTCGGTCTGTTCGTGCAGCTCGTGGGTCTCCAGGTCGACGGGCTGCTGCACGTGTCCGCGCTCGGTGCCGACTATTTCGGCCGCGACTCGTCCGGGTTCCGGATGATCGGCCGCAGCTCTGGCAAGGTCTTCAAGCTCGGCGATCGCCTGCGCGTGCGCGTGACCAACGTGTCGCTCGACGAACGGCGCGTCGATTTCGAGCTCGCTGGCGAGATGCAGGGAGAACGGCGACCCGTGGGCCGCCACCTGCGCCAAGGGGGACGGAGGCGACGCTGATGCCGCGCAACGACAGGCCCGGGCGACCGCGGGGCGGTGCCGACGTTCGGCAGGGGACGAACCCGCGTGCTGCACGCGGCGGCACAGAGCGGCACGGGTCGCCCCGCGACCACGACGAGAGCCGGCGCGCACGAGCGCATGCCGCGTCGCTGCCCACCGTCGCCTATGGCATTCACGCCGTGCGCGCGCTGCTCACGCGCCATCCGCATCGCGTGCGCCAGCTCTGGCTCGGCGAAGGTCGCGAGTCGGCTGCGAGACTGCAGGAACTTCGTGAATTGGCGCTCGCGGCCGGTGTGACCACGCACGCCGCCGGCGCCGATGAACTCGACCGCCTCACGGGCGGCGAGCGCCATCAGGGGGCGGTCGTGGACGTGATCCCTCGCGCCGGCGACCCCGAGACGCAACTCGAGGAAGCGCTCGAGGCGCTCGGTGACACGCCGGGCCTGTTGCTCGTGCTCGACGGCGTCACCGATCCACACAACCTCGGCGCGTGCCTGCGCAGCGCGGACGCGGCCGGTGTCGCCGCGGTGATCGTGCCGCGCGACCGGGCAGCCGGCTTGACGCCGGTCGTCCGCAAGGTGGCGGCCGGCGCGGCCGACAATGTGCCGTTGATCGCCGTCGTGAACCTCGCGCGCACGCTGCGCGAACTGAAGGAGCGCGGCCTCTGGCTCGTCGGCGCGGCCGACGAAGCGCAACGGACGGTTTACGACGTCGACCTCACCGGTCCCACCGTGCTGGTCATGGGGTCCGAGGGCGAGGGCATGCGGCGCCTCACGCGTGAAGCGTGCGACGAACTCGTCTCGATCCCGATGGCGGGCGCGGTCGAAAGCCTGAACGTCTCGGTCGCGACGGGCGTGGCGTTGTTCGAGGCAGTGCGTCAGCGCCGCGCGCTGCGACTGGGTGACTAGGGGATAGGGGATGGAGAATAGGGGATAGTTAAGAAAGCGGCTGCGGCGTGGCGCTGGCGTCGCCTCCGGCACTATCCCCTAACCCCTTGCCCCTTTTCCCTCGGCGTCAGCCGGTCCGTGGCGGCAGGTTCACGTCGGCCACCTTGCCCGCGTACTCCTTCTTCGGATCGCGGCCGAGCAGCAGCTTCACTCCCGCGAGCACGCCGCTTTCGTTGAGCCACACCTGCACGCGATCGGGGTTCATGCGCAGCAGCTGCAGGTTCGGGTCGTCCTTGCCACCCGGATACCAGGCCGCGATGAACGGATTCCAGAGCCGGTCGATCGTCGCGCGGTCGTTGAACGGCACGAGCGTGCCGTCCAGTGACGCGAACAACTCGTGGTCCTTGGCCGCGAAATGTGCGACGGCGCGCCGGCCGTCGCCCAATTGCCGGACGAAGTCGGTCTGCCGGGACGAAAAGAACCAGACGGTTTCCGTGGCGCCGTCGTCGTCGTCGACCTGCGCCGTCATCGGCTGTGAATGACCGTCCTCGACTCCGGCCAGCCCTAGCATCACGGTTCGGTCCGATTTGAGTTTCTTCCAGAATCGCGTGGCGAGTTCGGCGTCCCTGTCCATGGGTGAATCTCCGGCGTGAGTGGATTTCGGCATCACTGTGCCGCATCGGAAGTCGGGCCGCCGTAGGAGGAAGGGGTCAGGGGCTAGGGGATAGGGGATAGTGGGGGAGGCGCCATCGGCTTCGCCGCGGCGCAACCGCCTCTTGCACTAACCCCTTCCCCTATTCCCTATCCCCTTCTTCCGCTACAATGCGCGGCTCCGTGCGGCCGGACCGGCCGTGCGGGTTATTTCCAACTCCTTGTCGCACCGGCGTTTTCTTGGACGTCCAGGGCGACTCAATCCGCAAGGAGACCGTGTCGATGCGTCATTACGAAATCGTTTTCCTGGTCCACCCGGATCAGAGCGAGCAGGTCCCGGCCATGATCGAGCGTTACCGCGGCATCATCACCGCGGCCGGCGGTGCGATCCATCGTCTCGAGGACTGGGGCCGCCGCCAGCTCGCGTTCCCGATCGCCAAGGTCCACAAGGCCCACTACGTGCTGATGAACGTCGAGTGCGACAAGCCCACGCTCGACGAGCTGACCGGCAGCTTCCGCTTCAGCGACGCCGTGATCCGCCACATGGTGATCTCGATGCCGACCGCCGTGACCGAGCCGTCGCCGATGGCGCGCGCCGAGGAAGAAGGCGTCCGGACCGAAGAGGGCAGCGCTGCCGAGACGGGCGGCGGACCGGCCGACGAAGCCAGCGCGGGCTGAGGCCTGCGGCTTTCTTCGCGCGACTCAAGACATCAACGGATATCGGGTGACATCACATGGCACGTTTTTTCCGTCGCCGTAAGTTCTGCAAATTCACGGCCGAAGGCGTCGAGCGGATCGATTACAAGGATCTCGCGACGCTGAAGGGCTACATCACCGAGACGGGCAAGATCGTCCCGAGCCGCATCACCGGCACGCGGTCGAATTACCAGCGCCAGCTGGCCCTCGCGGTGAAGCGCGCCCGCTTCCTCGCGCTGCTCCCGTACACGGACCAGCACTGAGCCGTCTGCCCCGTCGGTGACCCGCGCGGTTGCGTCCGGGCGGGCCGCGGCTGGGAGCACGCGCAGCCATGAACCGATCGCTGGCCAAGTGGCTCGCCGGGAACCTGGGCGGCGCCGTCGTCGTGACGGCCCTGCTCGGCCTGTTGCCGCTGCTCGGTATCGGGTTCGCGTTTTTCCTGCCCGGCGCCGTGCCCGCGCTCGTCGTGTTGATGCGCGACCCGCGGGTGGGCGTCGGCGTAGCGCTCGGCGCGAGCGGACTGCTCGCGGCGTCGATGCTGCTCTTCGGCCGTCCCATGGCCGTCGGGCTCATCTACTCCGCGTGGGTGCTCGGGCCGCCGCTCGCGCTCGCGGTGCTGCTGCGGCGCACGGAATCGCTCTCGCTGTGCCTGCAGGTCGCGACGCTGGTTGGTGCGTTGCTGCTCGTGGGGCTGCACGTCTCCTTCGGCGACCCGAGCCAGTTCTGGGCGCCGTTCGTCCGGGACCTCGCCCAGGAGATGCAGAAGCACGGCTTGCCGAGCGAGTTGTTCGACGAGGGGCTCGCCGAGACGCTCGCACGGACGCTGTGGGGTTGGGTCGCCGTGCTGACGATGGTGCTCGCGATGAGCGCGCTGTTCCTGGCGCGCTGGTGGCAATCGTTGTCGGAGCAGCCGGGAAGCTTCGGCGCCGAGTTCCGCCAGTTGCGGCTCGGACGTGTGCTCGGTGTGGCCGCGGCCGCGATCGTCGCCTGGTCGCTGTTCGGCGAACAGCCACTGGTCGACGACATCGCGCGGCTGTTCCTGGGCGCGCTCGTGATCGTCGGCCTGGCCGTGATGCACAGGGCCGTGGCACAGCGGAAGCTCAGCACGGCGTGGCTGTGGGTCACGTACGTGATGCTCGTGATCCTGCCGCCCGCGGCGGTGGCCGGGCTGGCCGGGTGGGGCTTCGTCGACAACTGGCTGCGCTCCCAGCGCGTAGCCACGGCGGTCGAGCGGCGTTGAATCGCCCTCGGTCGCGCAACCGGATTCGAGGACTGATCAGACGATCAGCTGGCTAGCTAGAAAGACAGACTCAGAGATCGATCGAGGACACAACGATGGAAGTCATCCTGCTGCAGAAGGTCGCCAACCTCGGCAACATCGGCGACAAGGTCAAGGTGAAGCCGGGCTACGGGCGCAATTTCCTGCTGCCGTCGGGCAAGGCCGCGCTCGCCACTGCCGCCAACCTCAAGAAGTTCGAGGAGCGTCGCGCCGAGTTCGAGAAGGCTGCCACGGTCTCGCTGACGCGGGCCCAGGGGCGCGCCAGGCAACTCGAGGGCTTCAAGCTCGAACTGCACGCCAAGGCCGGCACCGAGGGCAAGCTGTTCGGCTCCGTCGGCACGGCCGACATCGCCGAGGCGCTCACCAAGCGCGGTATCGAGATCGAGCGCAGTGAGGTGCGTCTGCCGGGCGGCCCGATCCGCCTGATCGGCGAGCACCATGTCAAGCTGCACCTGCACAGCGACGTCGAGATCGACCTGCCGGTCCAGATCACGGCCGAAGACTGATCCTGCCCCGCGCGCCGGGGTAGCATTGGTCCTCGATGGAGCAGCCAGACAGCAGCGACGGCAGGGGCTCCGGCCGATCGCGCCGGAAGCCGCGCCTCGTCCTCGGGGGCGAGGCCGCGGCGTTGCGCGTGCCACCCCACTCGCTCGAGGCCGAGCAGGCCGTGCTCGGCGGCCTGCTGCTCGACAACAGCACCTGGGACTCGATCGCGGACCGGTTGCGGCCGGAAGATTTCTACCGGCGCGATCACCAGCTCATCTTCGAGGCCATCCTCGACCTCTCGCAGAAGAGTGAGCCGAGCGACGCGGTCACGCTCGCCGAGCGCCTGGCCAGCAAGGGGCTCGCCGAGGAAACCGGGGGGCTTGCCTACCTCGCGGGCCTCGCACGCGACACACCCACCGCCGACAACATCAAGGCCTACGCGGACATCGTCCGCGAGCGCTCGCTGCTGCGGCAGCTGATCCGCGTGAGCGGCGAGATCGCCGGCAGCTGCTTCGAAGCCGAAGGGCGGCCGGCCAGCGAACTCGTCGACGACGCCGAACGCAGGATCTTCGAGATCGCGGAGCAGGGACGACGCCGGGGCTCGGGCTTCGTGCCGGTGCGCGAGGTGCTCGGGGCCACGATCGATCGCCTCGACCTGCTGCACGCCTCGCAGGGCCAGCTCACGGGACTCAGCACGGGCTATTCGGAACTCGACCGGATGACGGCCGGGTTGCAGCCCGGCGACCTCGTCATCGTCGCGGGCCGTCCCTCGATGGGCAAGACCACGTTCGCTCTCAACGTCGCGGAGAACGCGGCGATCGCCTTCAACAAGCCCGTCGCCGTGTTCTCCATGGAAATGTCGCGCGAGCAGCTCGCGTTCCGCATGATCTCCTCGCTCGGTCGCGTCGACCAGGGCCACATGCGCACCGGCATGTTCGGCGACGAAGACTGGGCGCGGATCAACAGCGCGATCGCGCAGATGAAGAACGCGCCGATGTACATCGACGACAGCGGCGCGCTCACACCCACCGAGGTGCGCGCGCGTGCGCGCCGCCTCGCGCGCGACACGGAGAAGCAGGGCGGCCTGGGCCTGATCGTCGTCGACTACCTGCAGCTGATGCAGGTGCAGGGCACCAAGGAAAACCGCGCGACCGAAATTTCGGAGATCTCGCGTTCGCTCAAGGCGCTGGCGAAGGAGCTCAAGGTCCCGCTGATCGCGCTGTCGCAGCTGAACCGCGGCGTCGAACAGCGCACCGACAAGAAGCCGGTGATGTCGGACCTGCGCGAGTGCGTGACAGGCGATACGTTGGTCGTGCTGGCGGACGGCCGTCGCGTGCCGATCCGCGAACTCGTCGGCACGCAGCCGCGCGTGCTCGCCGTCGACGAGAACCAGAAGGTCGTCGCGGCCGAATCGGACAGGGTCTGGTCCGTGGGCGTGAAGCCGATCAAGCGGCTCGTGCTCGCGGGCGGCCGCACGTTGCGCGCGACCGGAAAGCACCGCGTGCTGACGGGCAATGGCTGGATGACCATCGACGAAATGGCGGTCGGTGATCGGGTTGCGTTGAGTCGGCGTATACCGGTCGAGCCGTCTGGCAAGAGCTGGTCGGACGAGGAATTGATCCTGCTCGGCCACTTGGTCGGCGATGGCAGCTACCTCCGCCACCAGCCGATTCGCTACACGACGGCGTCGGAGGAGAACAGCCGCGCCGTACGCGAGGCGGCCGAGGCGCTCGGCAGCACTGTGACGCGGCACGCAGGGCGCGGCCTGTGGCACCAGCTCGTCATCGGCGGCAACGGTAATCGCTGGCACGCGCAAGGCGTCGGCGCCTGGCTGAAGAGGCTCGGCATATTCAACCAGCGCTCGCATGAGAAGCGGTTGCCGGCGGAAGTGTTTCAGTTGCCGGACGACCAGGTCGCACTGCTGTTGCGACACCTGTGGGCAACGGATGGGTGCA
The DNA here is from genome assembly GCA_036277615.1 of Steroidobacteraceae bacterium. GTDB lineage: Bacteria > Pseudomonadota > Gammaproteobacteria > Steroidobacterales > Steroidobacteraceae > RPQJ01. The sequence goes on along the minus strand of DASUMQ010000034.1, from coordinate 16,297 downwards.
TCTATGTCCGCAAGCAGGGCAGGGGAAGCGACCGGGTGTTCTTCGCGACGTGCAGCCGCGATTTGGCACTAGACGTCGCTGCTCTGCTGGCGCGATTCGGCATCGTGGCCAGACTGCGGTCGACGGTCCATAAGGTCGGGCGGCCTGTCCACCAAGTCGACGTGTCCGGAACTGAGCAGCAGCGCATCTTCATCAGCGAGATCGGCGCGTTTGGCCCGCGCCTGACGCAAGCGCAGTCACTCGTCGTGAAACTCGAGCAGACGGATGTCAATCCGAATGTCGACACGCTGCCTGTCCAGAGTTTCGAGCAGGTTCGCCGAACAATGCTCGTGGCGGGTATGTCGATGCGACAAGTGGCAGCGCTGCGCGGCACCGCGTATGGCGGTGCTTGTCAATTTCAGTACGCACCGAGTCGAGCTACTCTCGCTGAGTACGCCGATCTTCTGTGTGACCCGGAATTGGGCAAGTGGGCCAACTCCGATCTGTTCTGGGACCGCGTCGTCGATATCGTCGACGATGGCCAGCAGGAAGAAGTCTTCGATTTGACCGTACCTGGACCTGCGTGTTGGCTGGCGGACTCGGTCGTCGTGCACAATTCGGGCGCAATAGAGCAGGATGCAGACTTGATCATCATGATCTACCGCGAAGAAGTGTACGAACCGGACACGCCACGCAAGGGCATCGCGGACATCATCATCACGAAGCAGCGCAACGGCCCCACCGGCGAAGTGCACCTGACGTTCCTCGGCAAGTACACGCGCTTCGAGAACCTCGCGCACGGCGACTACAATTACGACGGCGGGCCCCAGTACTGAACCGGCCGGTGCTCGCCGCGTACGCATTCCGTTGAAGAGCCCGAACCTCATCCGCGCCGTCGTCGACGCCGCCGCACTGCGACACAACCTGCGCCAGGCGCGCAAGGCCGCGCCCGACAGTCGCGTCATGGCCGTGATCAAGGCGAATGCCTACGGCCACGGCCTCGTGCCCGCGGCGAAAGCGTTCGCGGAAGCCGACGGCTTCGCGGTCGCGCGACTCGAAGAAGGCCTTGCGCTGCGTGCGGCAGGACTGCCCAACCGGATCCTGCTGCTGGAAGGCGTCTTCTCGCGCGAGCAGCTGGCGATGGCCGCACGTGAGCGTTTCGAGCTCATGGTGCACAGCTTCGAGCAACTCGAACTGCTCGAGTCGGCGCTCGACGGCGGGCACCCCGTGACCGCGTGGATCAAGGTCGACTCGGGCATGAACCGGCTCGGGTTCCGGCTCGACGAATTCGCTGCCGCGTACACGCGGCTCGTGCGCATTCCGCACGTGCACCCGGAACCGACGCTGGCGACGCACCTGGCCTCGGCCGACGACCGGCGGGACCCCACGACACGACGGCAGCTGGAGGCATTCGACCAGGCCACGGCCGGCCTGCCCGGCGCGCGCAGCATCGCGAACAGCGCCGGCGTGCTCGCGTGGCCCGCGGCTCGCGCGGACTGGGTGCGTCCGGGACTGATGCTCTACGGGGTCTCGCCTTTCACGAGCGGAACTGGGGCCGACCTCGGCTTGCGCGCGGCGATGACGCTCCGCACCGAAGTGATCGCCGTGAAGAAGGTCGAGTCAGGCGAGAGCGTGGGCTACGGCGGTGAGTGGACGGCGCAGCGCGACACCCGCATGGCCGTGATCGCCGCGGGCTACGGCGACGGTTATCCGCGCAGCACGGCCTCCGGCGCGCCGCTGCTGGTCGCCGGTCGTCGTGCACCGCTGATCGGCCGGGTGTCCATGGACATGATCACGGCCGACGTCACGGACCTGCCGCGCGTCATGGTGGGCGATCCCGTCGTGCTCTGGGGCAGCGACGTCCCGGTGGAGGAGGTCGCGGCCCACGCCGGTGCGATCCCGTGGGACCTGCTCTGCGGTGTCAGCCAGCGCGTACAGTTGGAAGTCGGCTGAGGAAGCGGATAGCGGATAGCGGATAGTCAGAAAAAGAAAGGCGGCCAGAGGCCGCCTTCCTACTATCCGCTATTCACTAACCGCTAGCTCTCGAAGAACCCCATCTTCACGCCCGCGAGCTGGACGACGTCGTTGTCGTGCAAGCGACGGGCCTGCTGGCCGATCGGGGCGCCGTTGACGAGCGGGAAATCGTCGGCGCGGCCGCTTTCGACGTGCACGATGTAGAAGCCGTCGGAGCGTCGCGTGATCGCGGCGACCTGCACCCCGGGGCGTCCCAGTGTCGTCAGCGTCTTCACGAGTTCGAGCTCGCGCCCGGCGAACTGCCCGGAGAGCACCTGCAACCGCGCGCGTGGCAGCACGCCGTTCGCGAACGCAGGCGCTGCACTGGCTGCTACCGCAGGTGCGGCGGCGCCGCCGCCGTGGCCGTTGGACGACGGCACGGCCGCCTTCTGCGCGCCCGCGACGAGCTGCGCGGCGTCGCGAGAGCTGATCACCATCGTCTTTTCGAACTCGTCCTGGTCGTCCTCGGTCTCGCTGTCGACGAACCGCAGCGCGTGATGGCCGACGGTGATCACGTCGCCGTGCTGCAGCGCGTGCTTCTTGATGATCTTGCCGTTGACGTATGTGCCGTTGGTGCTGTTCAAGTCCTCGAGGAACGAATCGTTGAGGATGTTGATGACCAGAGCGTGGTGTCCGCTGACCGCCGCATTGTCGATGCGGATGTCATTGTCCGGCAGGCGCCCGATCGTGTAGCGCTCTTTGCTCATGTTGTATTCGGCGAGCGTCTGCCCGTCGAGGTGCAATACCAGCCTGGCCATCGTGATCCTGCGCTCCCTCAGCCGAACATTTTGAGTATGCGGTTCATGACACCGCGCTGTGCCGGGAACGCGTCGAGTACCCGGACCAGCACCACCGAGACGTTGTCCCGACCGCCGTTGTCGTTGCTCAGCTGCACCAGCTGACGCGCAACCGTTTCAAGGTTAGCACCAAAGGTGTTGATCGTTAACTGAATGTCCGTGTCGTCTACCATGTCGGACAGCCCGTCCGAGCACAGCAGGTACACGTCGTCTTTTGTGACGGGCGTCTCGGTAATTTCGACGTCGACGTTCGGTTCGACCCCGAGCGCGCGCGTGACGTAGTTCTTGGCGGCCGCGCGCTGGGCCTCCTCGGGCGTGTAGAACCCGCGCGCCACGAGTTCCTGCAGCAGCGAGTGGTCCCTGGTGACCTGCTCGAGCGTGCCCTGGCGCAACCGGTACAGCCGCGAGTCGCCGACGTGCGCGATCGTGAGCTTGTCGTCGAAGAACAGGCCCGCGACGACGGTCGTGCCCATGCCCTCGCAGTTCGACTGCGTCCGGGCGGTCTGGTACACGATCTTGTTGGCGCGCTGTATCGCATCCCGCAGCAGGATGCCCGGACGGCTGATGCCGCTCTCGCCGTCGTGCAGCCGCAGGTCCTGTCGGTCGACCGCGTCCTTGAGCAGGCCCATCACGGTGCGCACGGTGATGCCGCTCGCCACCTCGCCCGCCTTGTAGCCACCCATGCCGTCGGCCAGCACGACCAGGCCGATGTCCGCGTCCGTGCCGATCGTGTCCTCGTTGTGTTCGCGGACCCGACCCGTGTCGGTCATCCCGACGCAGCGGAACTTTCCCTTCAGTCGCATGCGTACGTTCTTCTGTTGTCCGTCGTCTGCGTTTGCGTCCGCGCCCGTCCGTCACACCCTGTTCTGCGGCTTGTTCACGTCGCGCAATGCCAGCGCGAGCGCCGCGCCGCTTTCATACCGTTCGCGCGGCTCCTTGGCCAGCGCGCGGTCGAACAGCGCGTCGAGCCCGGCGGGCAGGGCCGGGTCGTATGTGCAGATGCGCGGGTGCGACTCCTGTGCGATTTTCATCATGAGCGCGGGCATGTTGTCGCCACGGAACGGCAACTGCCCCGTGAGCAGCTGGAACAACGATACCGCGAGCGAGAACAGGTCGGAGCTCCCCGTGACCGGCCGGCCCTGCAGCTGTTCCGGGGACATGAACGAGGGCGTGCCGAGCACGACGCCCGTGCGTGTACGACCCGAGTCCGTGAGGCGGGCAATGCCGAAATCCGTGATCTTGAGCTCGCCGCTGGGTGCATCGAACATGATGTTCGCAGGCTTGATGTCCCGGTGCACGACTCCGTTCTGGTGCGCATAGTGCAGCGCATCGGCGAGTCGCGCCACGATTTCGATGGCGATCGCCGGCGGCAGCAGCCGCGTCGAGCTCGTGTACTCGACGAGGTGGTGGCCCCGCAGCAGTTCCATCGCGATATAGGCGGTGCCGTGATCCTCGCCCGCGTCGTAGATCGTGACGATGTGCGGGTGCGACAGGCGACCGGCCATTTCGGCCTCGCGGAAGAATCGCTCGCGGGCCTGGTCGAGTTCCTCGCGCTCGAACTCGTCGCTCAACCGGATCGCCTTCAGGGCGACTTCGCGGTTGATCCGCGGATCGCGGGCGCGGTAGACGACGCCCATGGCGCCCTTGCCGAGTTCGTACATGAGCTCGTACCGCCCGAGGCGTGACGTTCCCGGCGGGTGGCAGGACGAGGGCGACGACAGGGACGTCGACGACTGGCGGCTATTGCCCCCAGCCGTGTCGAGCAGCACTGTCGAATCGGCCTGCCTGCGCATGGATGCCGGCAGTATAGGGGGGTGCCCCGGGCCGAATTGTCACGGCCGTCACAGTCCGGCAGGGTGGGCCGCGCGTGCTAGGATCGCGCCCGCCCTGGGCCTCGCCGGGCTTCTCGGCGCCCTCCCGGTCACACCGGCGGGTTTCGTCGATCCCAATACCCGCCAGGTAGTTTTCTTCATCGTTCCGAATGGCACGTCCCAAAACCAGCTACGTCTGCGGTACGTGCGGTGCCCATACACCCCAATGGCAGGGGCAGTGTCCGGCCTGCGAGGCCTGGAACACGCTCGAACTGGCCGTGTCGTCGATCGTCGGGACTCGCGCCGGCGGCGCGCAGCGGCGTGCACACGGTGGCGCCACGACCCCCACCGGACCATCTACGAGCCGGACCATCACCGACATCGCACAGGAGCGCGACGACCGCGCCGCGACGGGCATTGGTGAGCTGGACCGCGTGCTGGGCGGTGGGCTCGTGGCGGGGTCGGTGGTGCTGCTGGGCGGGGATCCCGGCATCGGCAAGTCGACGCTGTTGCTGCAGGCGGCCGATGCGCTGAGTCGCGAGCGACCCGTGCTCTACGTCTCGGGTGAAGAATCCGTGCGCCAGGTCGCATCCCGCGCCCAGCGGCTCGGTCTCGACGCGGCGAGCCTGCGGCTCGGCGCGGAGACACAGGTTGAAGCGGTCGTCGAGGAGGCGGTCGTCTCGCGGGCCCAGGTGCTCGTGGTCGACTCGATCCAGACCATGCAGACCGAACTCAGCGAATCCTCGGCGGGTTCCGCCGTGCAGGTGCGGGAATCGGCCGCACGGCTCGTGCGGTTCGCGAAGGACTCGGGCACGGCGGTGCTGCTGATCGGCCACGTGACCAAGGAAGGCCAGATCGCCGGTCCGCGCATCCTCGAACACATGGTCGACACGGTGCTCTATTTCGAAAGCGACCCGGCGAGCCGCTTCCGGGTCGTGCGGGCGGTGAAGAACCGTTTCGGCAGCGCCAACGAGCTTGGCGTGTTCGTGATGGCCGAGCAGGGACTGCGCGAGGTGCGCAATCCTTCGGCGATCTTCCTGTCGCGCCATCCGCAACCGGTCGCGGGCAGCGTGGTGACCGTGGTGCGCGAGGGCAGCCGGCCGCTGCTGGTCGAGGTGCAGGCGCTCGCGGACGACGCCCAGGGCATGAATCCGCGACGGGTGGCGGTCGGGTTCGAATCGAGCCGACTCGCGCTGCTGCTCGCCGTGCTGCATCGTCACGGCGGGATCTCGACCGCCGGACGCGACGTCTTCGTCAACGTCGTTGGCGGCGTGCGCATCGGGGAGACGTCGGCGGACCTGCCGGCAGTGCTCGCCGTGCTTTCGAGCGTGCGCGACCGCCCGGTCGCCGTCGACACGGTCTGCTTCGGCGAACTGGGCCTCACGGGCGAGATCCGTCCGGTGCCGTTCGGCGAGGAGCGCTTGCGCGAGGCGGCGAAGCAGGGCTTCAAGCGCGCGCTGGTGCCGGCGGCGAACGTGCCGCGCAAGGGCGTCGCGATCGACGGCATCGAGGTGGAGGGCGTCGCCCGGCTGCAGGATGCGCTCGAGCGCGCGTTCTGACGCGTCGCGCGCTGGCCGTTCTTGACGAGAGAGGGTGACGGGCGCGCGAGAAGCGCCTGGCGTCCGATCCGGGATCTTGGGCCCGGCTCCGAAGACCGACATGTCGCCGGCCCAAGACCCGGATCGAACGCTCGATGCACCGCGCCTGAGCGAGTTTCTTCTGCTGCCGCCGAAACTCGCACGGCGCATGCAGCAGCACCGCACGCAGCTGGGCGCCTTGGGGTAGCGGCGACGTCAGGCAAGGAGCGCAGTGGGCGTTACGTGCGCCGTGCGTAGTCTTCGGCCACGAAGACGAGCTCAGGCGCGGTCCTGCAGCGCGTGGTCCGGATGTTCTTTCGGGCGACATGTCGCTTTTCGGAGCCCGAAGGAACATGCGGACCACGCGCCCGAGCATCGTCGAATGCCAGCGTCGTTCTACCCAATGCAGTTCCGCGTTCGGAGCTACGGAGTCGCGACGTGAACGCGTGCGCCGCGGTCAGGACGACTTCTCGGTCGACGGAACCGCAACCGGCTTCAGTCGCACCGTCTTCACCGCGTTGTCGGTGACCTGCAGCACCTCGAGCGAGTAGTCCCCGATCCGGAGCCGTTGTCCCGGCGACGGAATCGTCTCCATCTGCTCCACGATCAGGCCGTTCAGCGTGCGCGGACCGGCCGCCGGCAGCGTCCAGCCCATCTTGCGGTTCAGGGTGCGCACGCTCGCCGAGGCATTGACCACGAAGCTGTCGGTGCGCTCGCGGTGGACGTCCTTGTGCAGGATGCTCGTGTCCGAGGTGAACTCGCCGACGATCTCTTCGAGCAGGTCCTCGAGCGTGATCAGCCCCTGCACGTCGCCGTACTCGTCGACGACGAAGGCGACGCGCCGCCGCTGACGCTGGAACTGCAGCAGCTGCGTATTGAGCGAGGTCCCCTCGGGCACGTAGTACGGCTCGCGTGCCTTGGCGAGCGCGACGAGTTTCTCGCGATCGAACTCGTCGAGCGCGAGCAGGCGTGCGACCTTCTTCATGTGCAGGATGCCGATCAGCGACTCGAGGTTGCCGTCGTAGACCGGGATGCGCGTGTGGCGGCTGTCGCGGATCTGCTCGACGATGTCGTCCCAGTCGTCCGTCACGTCGATGCCGAAGATCTCGTGGCGCGGCACCATGATGTCCTCGACCGTGATCCTCTCGAGGTCGAGGATGCTCATGAGCATGCGCTGGTGGCGGTGCGGGATCACCGTGCTCGCTTCGGCTACCACCGTGCGCAGTTCCTCGGTGCTGAGCGACATGCGGTTCGCCTGCTCGCGTGTAACGCCGAACGCGCGCAGCACGCCGTTCGCCACGAGATTGGTGGCCGCGACGACCGGGTGGAGCACCTTCAGCAGGGCCGTGTAGACCACGGCGGCCGGCAGCGCGATCCGTTCGGGGTAGAGGGCGCCGAAGGTCTTCGGCGCGACCTCGCCGAAGATGATCAGCAGCACGGTGAACACGCCCACGCCGATCGCGGCGAACCCCTCGCCGCCGAGTTGCAGCGCGATGATCGTGACGATCGCCGCGGCGGCCGAGTTCACGAAGTTGTTGCAGACGAGGATCATCCCGATCAGGCGGTCGGGCCGCTCGAGCAGCTTTTCGGCCATCCGCGCGGACGTGCTGCCCTCGCGGGCGCGGTGTCGCAAGCGGTAGCGGTTGACGCTCATCAGCGCCGTCTCGGTGCCGGAGAAGAACGCCGAGAGCAGCAGGAGCAGGATCAGGAGGATCGCGAGACCGCCGACCGGTAGGTCGCCCACGGCGGCTTGTCCTCAGCCCCAGTGCTTGCCGAGCACGTTCTCGAGGACGATCTTGCTGCCGAAGTAGGAGAGCCCGAGCAGGGTGTAGCCGGCGAACGTCCAGCGCAGCGCCTTGCGACCGCGCCATCCGAACCTGAGCCGGCCGAGCAGCAGCACGCCGAAGACCACCCACGCGACGAGCGCGAGCACGACCTTGTGGACCAGGTGCTGCGCGAACAGGTTCTCGACGAAGAACGCGCCGCTGACCAGCGCGAGCGTGAGCAGAGTGAATCCCGCCAGGATGCTCTGGAACGTGCCGGACTCGAGCGATTCGATCGGCGTCAGGATCTTGAGCAAACCGAGCGGCTGCCGGCTGCGCACGCGGTGGGCGACGATGACCTGCGCGATCGCGAGCACCATGCCGATCGTGAGGAATGCGAACGCCGTCGTCGCCATTGCGACGTGGAAGGCGAGTTCCCAGCCGGGCCGCCCGACCGAAAACTGACGCGTCCCCTCGGCGAACGTCGCTTCGAGCGCCGCCGCGATGAACAGCAACAGCGCCGCCACGCCGCGCTTGCCCGGGCGCAGCGCCATCACGATCGCAGTGAGCGACACGACCAGGCTCACGAGCGCGAGCGTGTCGCCCAGGGACAGCACCGCGTCGGGTTCGAGCCGGCGCTCGTCGAGCAGCGCCGCCGCGTGCACCAGTGCGCCGACGCTGGCGATCGCGACGGAAGCGATCCGGCGTCCGCGCCCGCCGGCCGAGAGCGGCTCGCTGCGGTCCTGATACGTGGCGACGGCAAGCCCGGCGGCTCCGAGGAGATAGCAGGCGACGGCGATCAGTGACAGCAGCAAGCGTGGGACCGGCGTGGGTGAAGAATGACCACCGCATGATGCCAGAGACCCGCCGGGCTGAGGAGAACGGCAAACCGACCCCTCGCGGCCCCTATAATCGCCGTTCCGCGCGCCGGCCACCTCCCCCGGACGCGTTCCAGCGAGGACCGCCTACAAGTGTTCGACAAGCTTTCAGCGCGTCTGGCGTCCGTCGTCGAGGGCCTGCGCGGCCGCGGCCGGCTGACCGAGGAAAACATCGGCGACACCTTGCGACAAGTGCGCATGGCGCTGCTCGAGGCCGACGTCGCGCTGCCGGTCGTCAGGACGTTCATCGATGGCGTCAAGGCGCGCGTGGTCGGACAGGAAATCCACAAGAGCCTCACGCCGGGCCAGGCGCTGATCAAGATCATCCACGAGGAACTCGTCCGCGTGATGGGCGAGGGCGTGCGTCCGCTCGACCTGCGCGTGCAGCCGCCGGCGATCGTGCTGCTCGCGGGCCTGCAGGGCGCGGGCAAGACGACCACCGCGGCCAAGCTCGCACTCTGGCTCAAGACCCGCGAGCGGAAACGCGTGCTGCTCGTGTCGACCGACGTGCGGCGGCCGGCGGCGCTGTTGCAGCTCGAGCGCCTCGGACAACAGCTCGACATCGACGTCGCGCCGGCGAGCCCGACGCAGAAACCGCTCGCGATCGCGCAGGAGGCCCTCGTGCAGGCCCGGCGCGGCGTCTACGACGTGCTGCTGGTCGACACGGCGGGCCGGCTGCACGTCGACGAGGAGATGATGGCGGAGGTGCGCGAGCTCGGCGGCGCACTGAACCCGGTCGAGACGCTGTTCGTGGTCGACAGCATGGCGGGGCAGGACGCGGTGAATGCGGCCCGAGCGTTCGGCGCGGCACTCAGGCTCACCGGCGTCGTGCTGACCAAGGCGGACGGCGACGCGCGTGGCGGTGCGGCGCTCTCCGTGCGCCAGGTCACCGGTCAGCCGATCCTGTTCGTCGGCACCGGCGAGAAGCCGGACGCGCTCGAGGCGTTTCAGCCCGACCGCATGGCCTCGCGCATCCTCGGCATGGGCGACGTGCTGTCGCTCGTCGAGGAGGTCACGCGCCAGGTCGACCGTGCCGAGGCGGAAAAGCTCGCGAAGAAGGTCGCCAAGGGCAAGGACTTCAACCTGGAGGACCTGCTCTCGCAGCTGCGCCAGCTCGAGCAGATGGGGGGCGTGGCCGCGCTGATGGACAAGCTGCCCGCGCAGCTCACGGCCAAGGCGGGTCAGCTGCCGCAGGGCAACGAAAGGGAGGTCAGGCGTCAGATCGCCATCATCTGCTCGATGACCCCGCAGGAGCGGCGCTACCCCAAGAACATAGATGGTTCGCGCAAGCGCCGGATCGCAGCCGGCTCGGGCACGCAGGTCGCCGAAATCAACAGGTTGCTCAAGAGCTTCCTGCAGATGCAGAAGATGATGAAGGGCATGGGCAAGGGCGGGCTCGGCCGCATGATGCGGGCGATGGGCGGTCGCATGCCCCCGGGCCTGGGCGGCTGAGTTCCCTCGCACCCGGGTGAGCGGCGGCCGACACCTCCAGCGCCAGCCCAACCCCGTGTCCCGCGATGGCGCGGTCAGGGCTCCTCAAGTATTTCTTTTACTTCGAAATTTGGTTATAGTTCGCGGCTCTTTTTTGGCCGGGCAGGGCAAGTGTCCCCCGCCTGGCCGCGAACCTGAGGCATGCAACAAGATGGTGACGATCCGTTTGCAGCGCCGCGGCGGCAAGAAGGAACCCTTCTACCACGTGGTCGTGACCGACAGCCGCCGCGCCGGCGGGGGCTCGCTCGAGCAGCTGGGTTTCTACAACCCGGTCGCCCGCGGCAACAGTGACGAGCTGCGTCTCGACCTTGCCCGCGTCGATTACTGGATCGGCGTCGGCGCGCAGGTGTCCGACCGCGTCGCGCACCTGGTCAAGACCTACCGCAAGTCGCAGGTCCCGGCGGCGGCCTGAGGCCGAGCGAGCAGCCGGTGCGCGACATGACGACGCGCCCCGGGGCCGCGGTGGTGTTGGGCCGGGTAGGAGCACCGTTCGGCGTGCAGGGCTGGGTCAAGGTGACGTCGTACACCGAGCCCGCCGCCGGCATCGCGAGCTACCCGCGATGGACCCTGGTCCGCGGCAGCGAGGTGCGACAGGTTCGGGTGCTCGAGTCCAAACGGGCCGGGCAGTCGATCGCGGTCAGGCTCGAGGGTGTCGCGACGCGCGAAGCGGCACAGACGCTCACGGGCGCCGAAGTGCAGGTGGACCGTTCCGTGTTGCCGGCCCCCGGCCCGAAGGAACACTACCTGCACGACCTGCTCGGGCTCGAAGCGGTCAACCGCGACGGCGTGAGACTCGGGCAGGTCGACGGTTTCATCGAGTTGCCGGTGCACCCGGTGGCGGTGCTGAAGGACGGCAAGCTCGAGCGACTGGTGCCTCTGGTTCGCGAGCGACTGCTCGCCGTGGACCTGCAGGCCGGACGGGTGACGTTCGACTGGCACCCGGACGATTGAACGGACGAAGGATGCGGTGACGCAGGCGGACGGGGAGGGCACGATGCGTATCGTCGTCGTGACGCTGTTCCCCGAGTTCGTCGAGCACGCGGTCGGATTCGGCGTGCTCGGGCGCGCGATCGAGCGCGGCGTGCTGCAGGTGGAGACGGTCAATCCGCGGCAATTTGCCACGGACGTGCACAAGACGGTGGACGACCGACCGTACGGCGGCGGCCCCGGGATGGTGCTGAAGGCTGAGCCCCTGCGACGGGCGATGGACGAGGCGGTCGCGAAACTGCCGGCGGCCCGCCGCGTGTATCTCGCCGCGGACGGCGCCCCGCTCACGCAGCGGAAGGTCGCTGAGTTCGCCGGGATGGCGGAGCTCGTCCTCGTGGCGGGGCGCTACGAGGGCGTGGACGAGCGGTTCGTCGAGCAGTCCATCGACGAGTCGGTCTCGGTCGGTGACGTGGTGCTGAGCGGCGGCGAGTTGCCCGCGCTGCTGGTGATCGACGCGGTCGCGCGTTTGCTCCCCGGCACGCTCGGGGACGCGGAGTCGGCGGTGCAGGAGTCGTTCAGCGACGGCCTGCTCGACTGGCCTCACTACACGCGACCCGAGGTGTGGTCGGGGTGTACGGTGCCGGAGGTGCTGGCGAGCGGCAACCACGCGGCGATCGCGCGCTGGCGACTCAAGCAGGCGCTCGGGCGCACGTGGCAGCGGCGGCCCGACCTGCTGGCAGGCAGGAATTTGAGTGACGTGGAGCGCAAGCTCCTCGCGGAATACCAGGCGGAGCAGGACGCGACGCGACGAGAGCAGGGACAGAACTGAAGACCAAGGTGAAGAAATGAGCAACATCATTGCCACGCTCGATGCCGAGCGCATGACTCGCGAAGTGCCGGACTTCGGCCCGGGCGACACGGTCGTCGTCGAGGTGAAGGTCAAGGAAGGCGACCGCGAGCGCGTCCAGGCCTACGAAGGCGTCGTGATCGCGAAGAGCAACCGCGGCCTCAACTCCTCGTTCACCGTGCGCAAGATCTCGCACGGCGAAGGCGTGGAGCGCGTGTTCCAGACCTACAGCCCGGCGCTCGGCAACATCACGGTGAAGCGCCGCGGCAACGTCCGTCGCGCCAAGCTGTATTACCTGCGCGAGCGCACGGGCAAGTCGGCCCGCATCGAAGAGAAGGTCTGACCCGGGGAAGGCGCGCCGCATGCGTGCCATCCGCAGGCTGCTGCATTGGATCTGGGTGGGCCTCGACGGCCTGCGCAAGATCCTGCACCTGCTGCTGCTGCTGCTGATCTTCGCCCTGATCGGCGCGCTCTTCTCCCGACCCATCCCGTTCGTCCCGGACAAGGCGGCGCTCGTGATCGCGCCGCAGGGCCCGCTCGTCGAACAGTTCACCGGCGACCCGGTCGAGCGCGCGGTCGCCGACACGTTGCGCCAGGGCCCGGTCGAGACGCGCCTGCGCGACCTCGTCGACGCCATCGAGGCCGCGAAAAAGGACAAGCGCATCAGCTCGCTGTACCTCGACCTCGGCGGCCTGAGCGGCGGCGGCACCGCCAAGTTCCAGGAAGTGGTCCGCGCGATCGACGACTTCCGCAAGAGCGGCAAGCCCGTGATCGCGTTCGGCGAGTACTACGACCAGCAGCAGTACTACATCGCCGCCCACGCCGACGAGATCTACCTCGACCCGCAGGGCATCGCGTACATCGACGGGTTCGCGAACTACGGCCTGTTCGTCAAGGACGCGCTCGACAAGCTCTCGATCGACTGGAACGTGTTCCGCGTGGGCCAGTACAAGTCGGCCGTCGAGATGTTCACGCGCAACGACATGTCGCCCGCCGAGCGCGAGGAGAGCCTCGCGTGGCTCTCCTCGGTCTGGAGCATCTGGAAGGCGGACGTCGCCAAAGCCCGCGGCATCGAGCCCGCGACGATCCAGCAGTATGCGGACAATGCGCCGGAGGCCCTGCGCGCCGCCGGCGGCGACCTCGCCAAAGTGGCGCTCGACGCGGGGCTCGTCACCGAGCTCAGGGGCCGCTACGAAGTCGAGGACCGGCTCGCCGAGATCACGGGCGAGGACGAGGACCTGCACTCGTACAAGGGCGTCGACTTCGAGGCGTATCTCGCGAACGTGCACTCGTCAGAGGCGCTTTCCAGCAAGCCGGTCGACAAGGTGGCTTACATCGTGGCCTCGGGCGAGATCCTGCCGGGCGAACAGGCGCCGGGCACGATCGGGTCCGACACGCTCGCCGCGCAGTTGCGCGAGGCGCGCTTCGACGAAGACGTCAAGGCCGTGGTGCTGCGGATCGACAGCCCGGGCGGCAGCACGTTCGCTTCCGAGGTGATCCGGCGCGAGGTCGCCGAACTGCGGGCAGACGGCAAGCCGGTCGTGGCGTCGATGAGCACGCTCGCCGCGTCGGGCGGCTACTACATCGCGATGGACGCCGATCGGATCGTCGCGAGCCCGGCGACGCTGACGGGGTCGATCGGCATTTTTGCCATGTTCCCGACGTTCCAGCGTTCACTCGAGCGCCTCGGCGTGCACGTCGACGGTGTCGGCACGACCGCGCTCTCGGGCGAGTTCAGCCCGATCCGCCCGATGAGCGACGCCACCCGGGACGTCCTGCAGCAGAGCATCGACCACGAATACGAGCGCTTCATCACGCTGGTGGCGAAGTCGCGCAAGAAAGAGGTCGCCGCGGTCGACCGGATCGCGCAGGGCCGCGTCTGGTCGGGCGCCGACGCGAAACGCCTCGGCCTCGTCGACCAGCTGGGCGGGTCCCACGACGCGGTCAAGCTCGCCGCGAAACTCGCCGACCTCGACGAGGATTACGACGTCGAGTACTACGATTACGTGCTCGGCATCGGTGAGGTGCTCGGGTTCCGCGTGAATACGGCGCTCGCGCGTATCGTCGCGCCGCTGCTGCCGGAAAACATGATGTCGCGATTGCCGCGCGCACTGCAGCCGCTCGCGGCGGAACTCGAACGACTGAACCGGCTGCGCGACCCGCGCAACGTCTATATGTACTGTCTCGCATGCTCGCTCGACTGAGGTCGGTCGCAGTCTGAACGCAAGCGCGCGCGTCAGCGCGGACGCCACGCTGATTTCCGCCGCAGCGGCGCATCGATCCGCTCGTTCCTACGCCATCCACCGCCGCCGCCGTCGTTACAGCCGGCGCGGCAGACCCTACGCTGCGAATATCCACTCTCGAACGCGTGAGGTCGTGTCATGGCCAGGGCCACCCGGAAAAAAGCTGCATCGAAGTCACGCGGCACTTCGCGTCCTCGGGACGCGGTCGCGCTGCTGAAAGCGGACCATCGGCAGGTGGAAGGCTGGTTCTCGGAATTCGAGGACACCACGCGTGCGTCGCGCAAGGCGAAGCTTGCCGCGCAGATCTGCCAGGCGCTCAGGGCGCACATGGCGGTCGAGGAGGAGATCTTCTATCCCGCGTTCCTGAAACAGGCCGAGGAGGAGGACATCCATCACGAGGCCGTCGTGGAACACGCCGGGGCGAAGTCGTTGATCGACCAGATCGAGTCCGGCAGCCCAGCAGACGACTACTACGATGCCAAGGTCAAGGTCCTCTCCGAGATGATCAAGCATCACGTCAAGGAAGAGGAACAACCCGGCGGCATGTTCGCCAAGGCCAGGCAGGCCGACATGGACCTCGTCGCGCTCGGCGGGAGAATGGCGACCCGGCGAGCCGAACTGCTGAAGCAGCCGAAGGCGCGGAGCCGCGCTGCCAGGGCAGCCTAGCGTTGGAAAGTCTCTAGTGTCGTGGGCTAATTCTTCGCGCCTTTCGAGACGGATGTCGATGTCATCTTTCGCACACATCGCTGCGGCCCGGATGCGCGCGCTCCGCAGGTAGACTCTGCCCGTCGGGCGCGCGAGATGGGGGGGCGAGTGAAGAACTGGTTCAACCGGGTCGTGCTCCGTCGGCGGTGGGCGACGTTCCTGGTACTCGGTGCCGCGTTCTTCGTGTTCGGCGTCAGCACGCTGAGCCTGTTCATGTTGCTGCAGGCGAACATCACCCTGCTGGCCGAGCACGGGTGGCAAGCCGTGGGGGACGGCGGCGTGTGGCAGCTGGCGGAACTGCTGGTGACCGGATACCTCGCCCTGATGGCCTACCTGGTATTCGAGGTCTGCAAGACGAGCCTGGTGCGTCGCTGGTTCGACGACGATCCAGGCTCGACCTAGGGTGGTCCGGTAGGCCGGCGCGCACTCACTCCAGCGCGGCGTCGAGCGTGATCTGCACGCCCGACAGCGCCTTCGAGACCGGGCAATTCTGCTTGGCGTCCGCGGCCAGTGCCGCGAACCTGGCCGCGTCGAGGCCCGGAATGCTCGCACGCGTGCGCAAGTCGATCCGCGGGATCGAGAAGCCGCCGGCCGACTGCTCGATGTGCACGGCCGCCGTGGTGTGGATCTTCGTCGGCGCCAGTTGCTGCCGTGCGAGCAGCGCGGTCAGCGCCATCGTGAAGCAGCCCGCGTGGGCCGCGGCGATGAGTTCCTCGGGGTTCGTCTCCTTGCCGTCCTCGAACCGGGACTTGAACGTGTACGGTCCGCGGAACGCGCCGCTTTCGAGCGCGAGCTCACCCTTGCCTTCGCGCAGGCTCCCGGTCCATTCGGCCTCGGCTTTGCGTATCGCCATGTGCATCCCTCCTGTGGGCACGCTTCACTAGGCGGCCCAGTCGAGAATGACCTTCCCCGACTGGCCGCTGCGCATGATCTCGAATCCGTCACGAAACTCCGCAACCGGCATGCGGTGCGTGATGATCGGCGTGATGTCGAGCCCGCTCTGCAGCATCGCGGCCATCTTGTACCAGGTCTCGAACATCTCGCGCCCGTAGATGCCCTTGAGCACGAGGCCCTTGAAGATCACCTGGTTCCAGTCGATCGCGGTGTTGTCGGGCGGGATGCCGAGCAGCGCGACGTTGCCACCGTGGTGCATCGTGCGCAGCAGGTCGCGGAAGGCGTTCGGGTTGCCCGACATTTCGAGGCCGACGTCGAAACCCTCGACCATCCGTAAGTCCTTCATCGTGTCGTCGAGCGACTGGTGCGAGA
>DASUMQ010000033.1:0-5171 GCA_036277615.1 Steroidobacteraceae bacterium | reverse complement strand
AGCGGACCGCTCGCCTTGCTGCCGCTCAAGGACGGGCGGGTGTCGCTGGTGTGGAGCACCTCGCCCGAGCAGGCCGAGTCGCTGCTGCAGTGTGACGAAGCCGAGTTCAACAAACGCGCGTCCGAGGCGAGCGACCACGTGCTCGGCGACGCCACGCTCACGAGCGCCCGCGCCGGCTTCCCGCTCGCGTTGTGGCACGCGCGCGAGTACGTGCGGCCGCGCCTCGCGCTGGTGGGCGACGCCGCGCACACGATCCATCCACTCGCGGGGCAGGGGGTCAACCTGGGGTTCCTGGACTGCGCGGGGCTCGTCCAGGTGCTCGCCGAGGCGGCGGACAAGGGCGAGGAGGCGCACGGCATGCGCGTGCTGCGCCGTTACGAGCGCTGGCGGCGCAGCGAGAATGCACTCGTGCTCGCGCTCTGCGATACGCTCAACCGGCTCTTCGCCGAGCGCAGCGTGGCCGTCTCGGCCGTGCGGCGGCTCGGCATGTCCATCGTGACGCGGCAACCGGTGCTGCGTCGAACACTGATCGAGCGCGCGCTGGGTCTCGGCGGTGACGTGCCGGCCCTGGGATTGCGCACACACTCGCGGGGACCGTCATGAGCATACCGAAGCCGGACACGTCCGGGACGCACTACGGCACCGAAGGCTGGCAGGACTCATTGTTCACCCAGGCGCCACCCGTGCTCGGCAACCAGTTCGTGGACGATCCTCTGCTCGACTCGTGGCTGGCGCGAGCGCTGGCGGGGTCCCCGCTCGAGGGCGGGTTGCGCGAGGAACTGCGCGAGCTCGGCGCCGTGACGGGCGGCGAACTCTACCGACTGCAGCTCGCGGACCGGCTCAACGAGCCGGTGCTGACGCAGTGGGACGCCTGGGGCCGTCGCGTCGATGACATCGCGGTCACTCCGCTCTGGCGCGAGGCGGAGCGTCTCGCGACGAAGCACGGGCTCGTCGCGACCGGCTACGACAGGGCGCTCGGCCGACACGCGCGAATCGCCCAGTTCCTGAAGGTCTACCTGTTCCACCCGTCGTCGGACGTCTACACCTGCCCGCTGGCGATGACCGACGGGGCCGTCCGCTGCCTGCAGGCCTCGGGCAGCGCCGAGCTGCAGGGGCGTGCGATTCCACACCTGACCGCGCGCGACCCGGCGACGTTCTGGACGAGCGGCCAGTGGATGACGGAGACGACCGGAGGTTCGGACGTGGGCCGCTCCGAGACACGTGCGCTCCGCGACGGCGCCGAGTGGCGGCTGTACGGCCGCAAGTGGTTCACCTCCGCAGTCACCTCGCAGATGGCGCTCACCCTCGCGCGCCCTGAAGGCAATCCGCCGGGCGGCAAGGGCCTCGCGATGTTCTACGTGGAGGTGCGCGACGCCGAAGGCCGGGTCAACGCGCTGCGCGTCGACCGCCTCAAGGACAAGCTCGGCACGCGCAAGGTCCCCACGGCCGAACTCTTCCTCGAGGGCACGCGCGCGTCGCTGGTGGGCGCGCCGCTCAACGGCACGCGCTCGATCGAACCGATGCTCGCGGTCACGCGCATGTGGAACAGCGTCTGCGCGGTCGCGTTCATGCGCCGCGGACTCGCGCTCGCGCGGTCGTACGCGAAGCAGCGCAAGGCGTTCGGCCAGCCGCTCGAGCGCCTGCCGCTGCACGTCGACACGCTGGCCGGGCTCGAGGCCGAGACTTGGGGCGCGTTCCTGATGACGTTCCTGCTGGTGGAGCTCAACGGCCGGCAGGAGACGGGCGAGATCGACGAGGGGCAGAGCGCGCTGCTGCGGCTGCTGACGCCGCTCACCAAGCTCGTAACGGGCAAGCAGGCCGTGGCCGTCGTCACAGAGGTGGTCGAGAGCTTCGGCGGCGCCGGCTACGTCGAGGACACGGGCCTGCCGCAACTCTTGCGCGACACGCACGTACTGCCGATCTGGGAAGGCACGACGAACGTGCTGGCGCTCGACGCACTGCTGCGCAGCGACCTGCACACGGGGCTCGCGGCGCTGATGGGACGCGCCTCCGCGTGCGTACGCAACGTCCGCGAGCCGCGACTGGCGGCCGCCGCGCAACAGGCGCTCGGCGCCCTCGAACGCGCATTGCTCACGCTCGAAAGCCACCGCGAGCAGGAGGTGCTGCAGGCCGGCGCCCGGCGCCTGGCGCTGACGCTCGCGCGGGCGCTGCAGCTGACGCTGCTCTGTGAGCACGCGCAGTGGATGCTCGATCACGGCGGCGATCGTCGCGGCTATGCGGCGGCGTTGCGCTATGCGCGTCACCCCGTCGACCTGATGACCGAGACCGACCTGGACGCCGATCGGCTGCTGCTCGGTTGAATGTCGCTTCTCCCGCGACGGCGGGGGAGGCCGGGCAGTGCGCCGGAGCGCCCGCGCCGTCTTCCCCTCCGCCCCGCGTCGGGAGTACAACCGTCGCCACGACGACGAGATCGCGCTGGTTCGGGGGAGCAGCATGACGCAAGCACCGAGCGAGACATCGCAGCACGGGCCCGTCCCGTCCGCCGCCACCGTCACCGAGCCCGATGTACTGCCATTCGTTGCGCCGTGCCGCACGCTGGCACCGACCGCGCCCCTCGAGTGGTTGCGGCTGGCGTGGCGCGACTTTCGCGCCGCACCACGGCAGAGCCTCACCTACGGCGGCGTCGTGGTCGTGCTGAGCTGGGCGCTCGCGTACGTCACGATGCGCTGGGGCGGCTACTGGGAACTGCTGGCGCTCGTGACCGGTTTCATCCTGGTTGCGCCGCTCGTCGCGGTCGGCACCTATTCGATCAGCGAGCAGCTGGAACGCGGCGTCCGGCCCTCGCTGCGCCGCTGCTTCGTCGAGGAACGCCGTGCGTTCGGCAACCTGATGGTCTTCGCCCTGATGCTGATGGTCGTGTTCCTGGTCTGGTGGCGCGCGGCCTCGGCGATCCACATCTTTTTTCCGGTCGACATGGCGGCGCCCGACTGGCGCGACTACCTCCAGTTCTTCGGCATCGGCAGCGCCGTCGGTTCGGTGTTCGCGCTGATCGTGTTCGCGGCCGCGGCGTTCTCGCTGCCGATGCTGGTCGATCGCGAGGTCGACTCGATCACCGCAGCCGTCACGAGCGTCAACGCCGTGCTGCGCAACAAGCCCGCGATGGCGGTCTGGGCCACGATGATCGTGCTGGCGGTGGCGCCCGGGTTCGCGCTGCTGCTGATCGGTCGCGAGCAGGGCGCGGCCCTGGCGCTGGTGATGGTGCTGCTCGGGTTCACGCTGCCGCTGATCGGTCACGCCACCTGGCATGGCTACCGGGCGACGGTGGACGCCTCACGCTGGCCGCGCAACGAACACTTCGACGGCTGACTCGCCTGGCGTGGCCAGTGGCCCGCTGGCGCCGACACCCAAGCTTTACGGCGGGCTCACCCCGTGGTGATCGCCGTGGTCTTGGGCTCCTGGCGTCGCCGCGACAGGGACGCAGGCGCCAGCGCACGTGCCACGCGACGCGTGCGGCGCTTCGGAGCGTAATCCTTGCCGCAGTACCAGCAGGTCTCGGCATCGGCGCGCAAGGGCGTGGTCTGGCAATGCGGGCAGCGTCGCTTCATGAGGTCGTCCTCCCGGCGAAGGGGCCGATTCTGCCGCGTGAGCGCGGACACGAAAGTCAGACGATGACTACATGCGGCCGCGAAACCTTGGACTGAGTCTCGAGGCTCGCGCAGGCACGCACGCTCATCGAGCGCGATCACGGTCCCACATCGACTGCGCTGAACGGCCGACCCGTACGGCGATTCCCACGCGGGTTTCGGCTTGCCCCGTGTATTGCCCCACGGCTGCTTTCGGTACGTTCGATCCATGGACACGACGATCACGATCGAACGACTCCACGAGCGAACACACCAGCTGCACGCCTATTGCCCGGTCTGTGATCGTTGGAAGCTGCTGAACCTGGACGACATGCTGGCGCGCTGGCACGGACTGGAGCAGCCGCCGACCGAGGTGCAGTGCTCCGATTGCGGACACTTCGGACTGCTGCGCGTGCGGACCCGGCTGGCGCGACGCGTCGAATCCGAACCCGCGATGCTAGCGAACTCGTCGCTCGCCGGCTGAGCGCGTGAGTGACAGGCACGGGCGCGCGACCTCGAGCGCGCTCGCGGCCGGCGCCGCGCGTTGCCGGCGCAAGTTCCTGCGTTTCTTTCCCGGCGGGTTCGGGGACGAGACGTACCTCGCCTGGGAACGCGAGTACAAGTGGCAGACGCACGAGCGCTGGAACGCCGAACTCGGTCGGGACGTGTTCGAAGCGCTGCTCGAGCGTGGTGCGTACGCCGAGATCGCGGCGCGCGCCGTGCGCGTGGAACAACGGTCCCGCCACAGCATGATCTTCTCGTTCGAGAAGATGGCGCTCCGCGACGCGATCCGGTCCGAGCAGGGTGCACGGGATTTCGCGACGGGGCTGCACGCGTTCCTGCACGGGCCGGGCGCGGACGAGGACCGTTTCACGCGCTGGTGCGACGTCGTCGCAGCCTTGCCGCGCCGGCAGACCCGCGTGCTGACCTGGCCGCTCGTGACGGTTTTCGGCTTCATCGCACAACCCGGCCGCCACGTCTTCCTGAAACCGCTCGTCACGCGCGCCGCGGCGAAGCGATACGGCTTCGACCTCCGGTATCGGTCGCGGCCGAACTGGGCCACGTACCGGAGCCTGCTCGATTTCGCGGAACTCGTGCGCCGCGACCAGCGCGACCTGCGGCCGCGGGACATGATCGACCTGCAATCCTTCATCTGGGTGCAGGGATCGGACGAGTACGCCTGAAGGCGCGGCGACGTCGCTGGCGCGCGGACCGGCCCGCTACGCCGCCGCCGACCGACCGTCGAGCGACAGCACGAGCTTGCCGACATGCGTGCTCGACTCCATGACGCGGTGAGCGTCCGCGGCCTGCGCGAGCGGATACACCGCGTGGATGACCGGCGCGATGCGGCCCGCGTCGAGCAGCGGCCAGACGTGACGGCGCAGCTCCGTGGCAATGACTGCCTTCTGTGCCGTCGTGCGCGGGCGCATGGTCGAGCCCGTGATGGTCAGCCGCTGGCGCATGACCAGGAGCAGGTCGAGTCGATCCACGACCGCGCCTTGCTGCACCGACACGACGACGAGCCGGCCATCCGCCGCCAGCGAGGCGAGGTTGCGCTCGAAGTAGGACGCCCCGACGATGTCGAGG
>DASUMQ010000032.1:0-9738 GCA_036277615.1 Steroidobacteraceae bacterium | reverse complement strand
TGGTGCTCGCGCTGGCGGCACGCGCCCTCGGCCAGACGTGGCCGACCGCGATCATCGTCGGCTTCGCGTTGTCGCTCTCGTCCACCGCGCTGATCCTGCAGGTGCTGGCCGAGCGCAGCGAACTCCACACGCGCCACGGGCGCACCAGTTTTGCCGTGCTGCTGTTCCAGGACCTCGCGATCATGCCGGCACTGCTCGTGCTGCCGCTGCTCGCGGGCAGCGCGCGCGAGGGCGTGGGCTGGGAGGCGGTCGCGCTACCGGTCGGCGTGCTCGTCGCGACGATCGCGGTGGGACGTGTCGTGCTCGGGCCCGTGCTGCGCCTGGTCGCGTACGCGCGCGCGCAGGAAGCCTTCACGGCGGCCGCGCTGCTCGTGGTGGTCGGCACGGCGTTCCTGTTCGACCAGGTCGGCCTGTCGATGGCACTCGGAGCGTTCATCGCCGGCGTGCTGCTCGCGGACAGCGAGTACCGCCACGAACTCGAAGCGGACATCGAGCCGTTCAAGGGACTGCTGCTCGGGCTCTTTTTCATCGCAGTCGGCATGTCCGCCAACCTCGGCCTGCTGGTCGCGCGGCCGTTGCAGGTGGCGGGCCTGACGCTCGGCTACCTGGCGCTCAAGTTCGTCGCGGGCTGGATCGCCTCACGCCTGACTCGGCACGACGCCGCCACCTCGGGCCGGATCGCCGTGTCGCTGGCGGGGGGCGGCGAGTTCGCATTCGTGCTGCTCGCCATCGCCGCGCGCGACCGGTTGCTGCCCGCCGAAGTGTCCGACCTGCTCGTGCTCGTCGTGACCGCGTCGATGATCCTCGCGCCGCCGGCGATCGGCGCCGCCGACCGGGTGGCCCGCCGCTTTGCACGGCCGACGCCGCCGCGCGCGTTCGACCACATCGAGCCCGAGGAACCGCGCGTGATCATCGCTGGCTTCGGCCGCGTCGGCCAGATCATCGCGCGCGTGCTGCGGGCGCGGCAGATCCGGTTCACCGCGCTCGAGGCCAGCGCGGCGCAGGTCGACTTCGTGCGCCGGTTCGGCAATCGCCTGCATTACGGCGACGCTTCGCGGCTCGAGATGCTGCGCGCGGCGGGCGCGGCACAGGCCACGGTGCTCGTCGTCGCGATCGACGACGTCGAGGCGAGCGTGCGGGCGGCCGAGCTGGCGCGCCGGCACTTCCCGCATCTGCGGGTGCTCGCGCGGGCCCGCAACCGGCAGCACGCGTTCCGGCTGATGGAGCTCGGCGTGACCGAAATCTGGCGGGAGACGTTCGGAACGAGTCTGGAAATCGCCGAGGCGACGCTCGTCGCACTCGGCACGCGACGTGACATCGCGGCCGACCAGGTGCGACGATTCCGGGCCCACGACGAGCAGATGCTGCTGCAGCAGGCCTCGGTCAAGGACGACGAGGAGAAGCTGATCGCGTCGGCGCAAGCGTCGGCGCGGCAACTGGAGTCGTTGTTCGAGGCCGACCGCAACCCATGACCCGACCTGCAGCGTTGTTCACCTCCGGATTATTCACCCTCCGCCACGCGCTCACGGCCCTCGCCGCGACCGTCGCCTGCGTACCCGCCCCGACGCAGGCAACCGCAACGATCGACGCCGCGGCCGCGGCACGCTTCGCGAACCTCGCGCTGGGCTGCGTGCACCTCGAGTACCCGAACAAACTCGCGCACACGCTCGCGAGCGACGCCGACGCGCGCCCGCCACGGCTGCTCACGCCGGCGTTCTACGGCTGCTACGACTGGCACTCGTCGGTGCACGGCCACTGGCTGCTCGTGCGACTCGCCCGGCAGTTCCCGCAGGCGCCGTTCGCGGCGCCGGCGCGTGCGGCGCTCACACGCAGCCTGACGCCGGGGAACGTCGCCGGCGAGGTCGCTTACCTGCAGACGCCGGGCCGTGCCTCGTTC
The DNA here is from genome assembly GCA_036277615.1 of Steroidobacteraceae bacterium. Lineage (GTDB taxonomy): Bacteria > Pseudomonadota > Gammaproteobacteria > Steroidobacterales > Steroidobacteraceae > RPQJ01. The sequence goes on along the minus strand of DASUMQ010000032.1, from coordinate 7,841 downwards.
GAGCGACCGTACGGCCTCGCCTGGCTGCTGATGCTCGCGGCCGAACTGCGCCGCTGGGACGATCCACAGGCGCGACAGTGGGTGTCGACCCTGCAGCCGCTCGAGCGCGAGGCGGCGGCGCGACTCAGCACGTGGCTGCCGAAGCTGCACTATCCGATCCGCGTCGGCGAGCACAGCCAGACTGCATTCGCCTTCGGCCTCGTGCACGACTGGTCGCGGGTGGCCGGCGACGAGGCGATGCGCACGTTGATTGAACAGCGGGCGCGAGCGTTCTACGGCGACGATCGCAACTGTCCGCTCGACTACGAGCCGTCCGGCGAGGACTTCCTGTCGCCGTGCCTCGCGGAGGCCGACCTGATGCGTCGCGTCCTGGCGCCTTCGGCGTACGCGCAGTGGTTACGGGCGTTCCTGCCCGGCATCCCGCACGGGGCGAACGCGCGTTGGCTCGAGCCCGGGGTCGTCACCGACCGCAGCGACCCGAAGCTCGCCCACATCGACGGCCTGAACCTGAGCCGCGCCTGGATGCTGCAGGGCATTGCCAGCGGACTGCCGCCGCGCGATCGCAGGATCGCGGCGCTCGAGGCCGCGGCGCAGGCACACGCGGCGGCCGCGTTGCCCGCCGTGACCGGCGAGCATTACGAGGGCGGCCACTGGCTCGGCACGTTCGCGGTGTACCTCACGAGCGGCGCGGGCCTGCCGCCGTCCCACTGAACATCGATCGACCACGGGATTTCCGCCGGATGGACAGGTCCGAACGCTTCTACAAGATCCAGGGCATGCTGCAGAACCGCGGCGTCGTGCGCACCCAGGAGTTCCTCGACGAGCTCGAGGTGTCCAGGGCCACGTTCAAGCGCGACCTCGAATACCTGCGCGACCGCATGCGCGCGCCGATCGTCTACGACCGGCACGAGGAGGCCTACCGCTTCGACATGGGCGTGGCCGACAAGGAGCTCTGGCAACTGCCCGGCCTGTGGTTCACGGCGGAGGAAATGCAGGCGCTGCTCACGATGGACAAGCTGCTGGCCGACCTGCAGCCCGGCGTGCTGAGCGAGGCCGTCGCGCCGTTGCGCAAGCGGCTCAAGGCGCTGCTCGAGTCCGAGCAGCACAGCGCCGATGACATCGCGCAGCGCATCCGGATCCTCGCGATCGGCGCACGCCAGGTCGACCCCGCGCATTTTCGCGCGCTGAGCACGGCGCTGCTGTCGCGCCGTCGGTTGCGCATCCGGCACCAGCGACGCCAGAACGGCGAGGTGACCGAGCGCGAGGTGTCGCCGCAACGGCTCGTCCATTACCGCGACAACTGGTACCTCGACGCCTGGTGTCACAAGCGACAGGCCGTGCGCACGTTCGGCGTCGACGCGATCGAAGCGGCGACGGTCTCCGACAAGGCAGCCAAGGACGTCGCCGACGAGACGCTCGACCGGCACCTCGCGAGCGGTTACGGCATTTTCGCGGGCAGCGAGACCCGGGAAGCGGTGCTGCTGTTCGGCGAATCCCGCGCGCGCTGGGTGTCGCGCGAGGTGTGGCATCCAAAGCAGGACGGCAAGATGCAACTCGACGGAAGCTATCTTCTCCGTTTCCCCTACGCGCAGGAGCCCGAGCTCGTGATGGATATCCTCCGCTACGGCCCCGACGTCCGGGTGCTGGCGCCCGATTCACTGCGCGAGGCCGTCGCGACGAAACTTCGAGCCGCCGCAGCACTCTATTGAGCGAGGCGGAGCGCACGGTAGCGCGACGGCGACTGAAATTTTTTCAACGAACCCAGGGACGGGTCGACTCATGCGATACAGTTTCGCCGCCACGGACGTGCGGCACAGGCTCTTCGGCGCGGTCGTAGCGGTTTCCCTCGCGTCCTGCGGAGGCGGCGGCAGCGGTGGCGGAGACGACGGCGGCACACCCCCGCCCCCTCCCCCACCCCCGCCGTCGCTGGACCTGCCGACGGACACGACCAGTTCCCAGAGCGCCTACATCACGTCGACGTCGAGCGGCTGGCAGGTGGTGCCGCTGATCACCGTCGGTGACACACCGCCGGGCGGCACGTACGCGATGGTCGGCAAGCCCGACGGTCTCGGGGCGTTCGCCGGGCGGCTGTCCGATACGGGCGAAGTCGTCGACACCGGTGACTACTTCACGGTGCTCATGAACCACGAGATCCGTGCCGACCAGGGCGTCGCCCGGTCCCACGGCACCCGCGGCGCGTTTGTCTCGCAATGGACGTTCGCGCTCGATACTCTCGAGGTGCAGGCCGCGCGCGACCTCGCCACGCAGGTTTACATGCACACGGGCAGTGCGTGGACCGACTCGACGGGCTCCGTGACGTTCGACCGACTGTGCTCGGCCACGCTGGCGCCCCGCTCCGCGTTCTTCAATTCGGCGACCGGCCGCGGCTACGACGGGTCGATTTTCACGAACGGCGAGGAAGTCGACGACGTCGGGCGCGCCTTCGCCTGGATCGTCGGGGGGCCGGAGCACGGCCGCACCTACCACTTGCCGCACCTGGGCCAACTCGCCTTCGAGAACGTCGTGGCCAACCCGGTTTCGGGCGACACGACCGTCACGGTCGCGCTCGACGACGTCATGCAAGGCCAGGTGTACGTCTACGTCGGGCAGAAGTCGGCGACGGGCAACCCCGTCGAGCGCGCCGGCCTGCACGGCGGCAAGCTCTACGGCATTCGCGTGACCAACGGCGGCGTCAACTACGGCAACGCTCCGGTGCCGATGGAGAACAAGGGCGCCATCGATGGCACCTTCGAACTGGTCGACGTGAGTGACGTGGCCCCGGGTTCGGGCCTCGAGCTGCAGGCGGCCTCGGTCGCCCGCGGCGTCACTGAGTTCGCGCGACCCGAGGACGGTGCGTGGGACACGCAGAACGCGCGCGTCTTTTACTGGGTCACGACCGGCGCGCCGATGAACGGTGCCCTGCAGTCCGCGCGGCTGTACCGGCTGACCTTCGACTCGCTCGAAAACCCGACCGGCGGCACGATCGACCTCGTCGTCGATTCGGCCTCGCTCACCGGCACCGATGGCCTGCCAGCCGACGGCTTCGACAACATCACCGTGGCCGGCGACGGGCGCGTGGTCGTGCAGGAGGACGGCGGCAACACCGAGTACGTGAGCAAGATCTGGCTGGTGGACCCGGCGTCGGGGACCGGGACGCAGATCTTCGAGTCGGACCGGAACCGGTTCCTCACCGGCGGCTCGGGCTACCTGACCAGCGACGAGGAGAACTCGGGCGTGATCGAAGTGACGGACGCGGTGCGCGGCGCGAGCTGGTTCGACAGCAACCGCAGGTACTTCCTCGGCACGAACCAGCCCCACTACCGCCACGCGACGCTCGCGCTCGTCGAAGGCGGCCAGCTTTACCTGTTCGCGTCGCCGAAGTGAGGCGCGGCAGGTAATCCGGGATCGGTCGGGGCCGACTCGGCCGGTCCCCTCGTCCCGTTACTGGAGCGTGAAGCGCTTCGGCTGGACGCCCTGCACGGCCGACAGCTCGACACCCGGCGCGACGTACAGGTCGACTTCGCGCTCGAACACGAGCGGGCCCTCGATGACCGCACCCTGCTCGACCGTGATGCGCGGGTTGGCCTGGTCCTTGCCGAACCAGGAGCGCCCGTTGCCGTTGTTCTTCTCGACGTGAATGCCGCCTGCAACGCGCGTCCCGGTCGTCAGGCGAATGTCGGCGTTGACGGTCTCGAGGCCACCGCCGACGGTCGCGTTCTCGAGCAGCATGTCCCCGTTGACGTTCGACACCGACCCGCCGACCCGCACCCCGGAGCGCAGCGTGACATCGCCATTGACCGTCTCGATGTCCTCGCGGACTTCGGCGCCCTCGCCCACCGTCACGTCGCCGTTGACGGTCTCGGCCGACTCGACGACCGCACGCTCCTCGATCCGAACCGAGCCATTGACGGTCTCGAGTTCGTCGGCCGTGGCCGCCGCCCCGACGGTCACCGAGCCATTCACCGTCGAGACGTCGCGCGCGGCATGGCCGGCCTCGACGCGCACGCTGCCGATCACCCGGCTGATGTCCCCCCCGCTTGCGCCGAACGCGACGGCTGACCAGGCGTAAGCCAGGGTCAGGATGCAACGGGATGGAAAGTTCATGGCGGGCCTCCGGCGAAATGGGTCGGCATCGAGCGTACGTGCCCTTGGGATGCGCGACCGCCACGGAAGGTTGCAACGGGGATCGCGGGTCACGTCCGCAAATGCAACGACCGCGACCTTGCGCTAGGCTCCGCGCTTCCCGTCGCAGCCCGGAGTTTGCCCGCCATGAAGACCCGCGCCGCCCTCTGCCACCGAGCCGGCCAGCCGCTCGTGATCGAGACCGTGGACCTCGACGGGCCGCGCGCCGGCGAGGTGCTCGTCGAGATCAAGGCGACGGGCGTCTGCCACACCGATGAGTTCACGCGCTCCGGCGCGGATCCCGAAGGGCTGTTCCCGGTCATCTTCGGCCACGAGGGCGCAGGTGTGGTGGTCGACGTCGGACCCGGCGTGAAGTCCGTCGCGAAGGGTGACCACGTGATCCCGCTGTACACGCCGGAGTGCCGCGAGTGCAAGAGCTGCACTTCGCGCAAGACCAACCTCTGCACGGCGATCCGCGCGACGCAGGGACAGGGGCTGATGCCCGACGGCACGAGCCGCTTTTCGCTCGGCGGCCAGAAGGTCCACCACTACATGGGCTGCTCGACGTTCTCGAACTTCACGGTCCTGCCGGAGATCGCGGTGGCGAAGGTGCGCGAGGACGCGCCGTTCGACAAGATCTGCTACATCGGCTGCGGCGTGACGACCGGGATCGGCGCGGTGATCAACACCGCGAAGGTTGAGCCCGGCGCAAACGTCGTCGTGTTCGGGCTCGGCGGCATCGGCTTGAACGTGATCCAGGGCGCGCGCATGGCCGGCGCCGCCATGATCGTCGGCGTCGACATCAACCCCGCGCGCAGGTCGCTGGCCGAAAAATTCGGCATGACGCACTTCGTCAATCCGAAGGAGGTCGAGGGCGACCTCGTGCCCTACCTCGTGTCGCTCACCGGCGGCGGCGCCGACTACAGCTTCGAGTGCGTCGGCAACGTCGACCTGATGCGCCAGGCGCTGGAGTGCTGTCACCGCGGCTGGGGGGTCTCGGTGATCATCGGCGTCGCGGGCGCCGGACAGGAGATCAGGACACGCCCGTTCCAGCTCGTCACAGGACGCGTCTGGAAGGGCACCGCGTTCGGCGGCGCGCGCGGACGCACCGACGTGCCGAGAATCGTCGACTGGTACATGGACGGCAGGATCTGGATCGACCCGCTCATCACGCACACGATGCCGCTCGACCGCATCAACGATGCGTTCCACCTCATGCACGCCGGTGAATCCATCCGGAGCGTCGTGACCTTTGAAGTAGCGGTTAGCGGTTAGCGGATAGCGGTTAGTAGGAGGGGACGCGTCGCGTCGAAGACGCTTCCGACTATCCGCTATCCGCTAATCGCTAGACACTTCTCATCCTGGAGCTACCCATTGGAAGTTCTTTCCGAACACGCTTGCTTCGGCGGCGTCCAGCGTTTCATTCGGCATGAGTCGCGCGAATGCGCGGGGCCGATGCGCGTCGCCGTGTATGAACCACCCCAGGCGCGCGAACAGGGACGGAAGGTCCCCGTGCTGTATTACCTGGCCGGCCTGACCTGCACCGAGGAAACCTTCACGATCAAGGCCGGCGCACAACGCCTCGCCGCCCAGTACGGCCTGCTGCTCGTCGCCCCGGACACGAGCCCACGCGAACCGCGGATTCCGGGCGACGACTCGAACTGGGATTTCGGCGTCGCGGCCGGGTTCTACGTCGACGCGACCGAACCACCATGGTCGTCGCACTATCGGATGTACAGCTACGTGACGCGTGAGTTGCCCGAACTGATCGCGGCGAACTTCCCGGCGGCGGACAGCTCGCGCCAGTCGATCATGGGCCACTCGATGGGCGGCCACGGCGCACTCGTCAGCGCACTGCGCAACCCCAGTCGGTATCGCTCCGTGTCGGCGTTCGCGCCGATCTGCGCGCCGTCGCAGGTGCCGTGGGGGCAGAAAGCGTTCAGCGGTTATCTCGGCGATGATCGAGGCACCTGGAGCGAGTACGACGCGACGGCCTTGGTCGAACAGGTGCGGCGGCCGGGGGAGATTCTGATCGACCAGGGCACGTCGGATAAATTTCTTGCCGAACAGTTGCGACCCGCACTGTTTGCCGAGGCCTGCGAGCGGACGGGCCAGCAACTGCGATTGCGAATGCAGCCCGGGTACGACCACAGCTACTGGTTCATCCAGACGTTCATGCCGGATCACATGGCGTGGCATGCGGCGGCGCTGGGGGTGTGAGTCGGAAGTGAACATCAAGGCCCTGGGCCCCGGCGATCTGCAGCCGATGCGCGACATGCTCGCGATGTTTGGCGAAGCATTCTCCGAACAGGAAACCTACACGGCGAGACAGCCGAGCGACGATTACCTCGCAACCTTGCTGTCTGGGAGATCGTTCATCGCGATTGCGGCGTTTGACCAGGGAACGGTCATAGGAGGACTCGCCGCGTACGTACTGCCGAAGTTCGAACAGGCGCGATCGGAGATCTACATCTATGACCTGGCCGTCGCCCGGAGCCATCGGAGACGCGGAGTGGCCGTCGCGATGATCGAACACCTGAGAATGATGGCCAGGATCCATGGGGCATGGGTCATATACGTTCAGGCGGACTACGAAGACGAGCCTGCCGTCCGGCTGTACTCGAAGCTCGGAACCCGTGAAGACGTGCTCCACTTCGACATCGAGCCGCGTCACAGCAGCGGCGGTGAGGCGTGATGCGTACCGTGCCTGATTGTCGTCAGCTTGATGGATCTCGAGCGTGTTGGGGCTACACTTCAGCGAGGCGCCTTCGCGCAGCATGGCGCCGCAGGTTCTGTTCCCTTTTGGCGGTCCGCCGTCATCAGCTCAATGCCAAGATCGCGAGTCGAGTTGGATCTTTACGAACCGATCGGCCCATATAGCCACGCTGTGGTGGCTGGGGACCAGGTGTTCATCTCGGCCACGGCCGGTGTCGATCCTGCGACGGGCGCGCTTGCCGGAGCGGACGTCCATGCGCAGACCCGGCAGGTGTTGAAGAACATCCGATCCATGCTGGATGCCGCAGGCGCAAGTCTCGACGATGTTGTCCACGTTCAGGTCCACCTCCTCGACATAACGGATTTCGCCGAGATGAATCGTGCCTACATCGAGTTCTTCTCCGAGCCGTATCCCGCGCGCACCGTCCTTGGAGTACTGGCGTTGCCGAAACCTGGCGCGGTGGTCACCATGAATGCAGTCGCCTTGCGGAAAGGTCCGTGACGGGCCTCGTGCAGCACATGCCCGAAGAGGCATTGAGGGCGGAAACGCGACGGGCGATTCAGCCGGAACTCTGCCGCCGGCCCGCCGGTCAACCCAATCGGCACCAATTGGAGTGCAGCCACAGCGCGAGGACATCACCATGATGATTGCGCCTGCTGGAAGTTCGAACGTCCGGACCGCCACTGCGCGGGTCGCTGCGACGTTTCACGGTGTTCGCTACCTGGTCGCCGACGTGCAACGCGCGTGCGACTTCTATACGACCCACCTGGGTTTTGAACTCGAGCATCGACACCTGCCGGAATTCGCGACGGTCGCCCTCGGCCCGCTGAAGATCCATCTCAGTGGCCCGGGCGCATCGGGGTCGCGGATCTTGCCGGGCGGCGAGCGCCAGAGTCCCGGCGGCTCGTCCCGCGTGGTCCTCCGGGTAACGGACCTCCCTGCCGTCATCGAAGCATTGCGCAGCGCCGGGGCGACGTTTCGGAACGACATGGAGACCGGACCT
>DASUMQ010000031.1:0-24391 GCA_036277615.1 Steroidobacteraceae bacterium | reverse complement strand
CCGTGACGGCCTGCCCGTGCCGCACATGGGGTGGAACCGGATCACGACACGGGCCGGATCGGCGCTGTTGCGCGGCCTCGACGACGCGCCCTACGTCTACTTCGTGCACAGTTATGCCGCGCCCGTCGGACCATCCACCCTTGCCACGTCGGAGTACGGCGAGGAGTTTTCCGCGGTCGTGCAGTGCCGCAATTTCCTGGGCGCCCAGTTCCACCCCGAGCGTTCCTCGCGGGCCGGAAGCCGCCTGCTCGCGAACTTCCTGGAGCTCGTATGAGCCTCCGACTGATTCCCGCCATCGACCTGCGCGACGGCCGGTGTGTGCGGCTGTACCAGGGTCGATTCGACGTCGAGACCGTCTACGACGACGACCCCCTGCGCGTCCTCGCGCGCTACCGCCAGCTGGGCGCGCGCTACGTGCACGTCGTGGACCTCGACGGTGCGCGGGACGGTTCGCAGGGCAACCGCGACGCGATCGAACGGATCACCCAGGCGTACCCCGACCTGAAAATCCAGGTGGGCGGCGGCGTCCGCACCCGCGACACGGCCGCTGGCCTGTTCGCGGTCGGCGCGGCCCGCATCGTGATCGGCAGTGTCGCGGTGTCGCGGCCGGACGAAGTTCAGGCGTGGATGCGCGAATTCGACGCCGAGCACATCGTGCTCGCTTTCGACGTGCGGCTCGACACGCACGGCACGCCGCGGCTCACCACGCACGGCTGGGAGGCCCAGACCGACACGAGTCTCTGGGACGCGGTAGAGAGTTATCTGACCTGCGGCGCACGGCACGTGCTGTGCACCGACGTCGCGCGGGACGGCGCCCTCGCGGGGCCGAACCTGGTGCTGTACGAGGAAGCCGTGCGACGGTTTCCCACGATCGAGTGGCAGGCGTCCGGCGGCGTTGCCAGTGGCGCCGACCTGCGTGCGCTCGACGCCACCGGGGTCGCCGCGGTGATCAGCGGCCGTGCACTGCTCGAGGAGCGCATACCGGTCGAGGAGCTGCAGCCATTCTTGCCAAGCGCATAATTCCGTGCCTCGACGTCCGTGACGGCCAGGTGGTCAAGGGCGTCCGGTTCCGCGACCACAAGGTCGTGGGCGACATCCTCGAGCTCGCCGCGCGGTACTGTGACGCAGGGGCCGACGAGCTGGTTTTCTACGACATCACGGCAAGCCCGCAGAACCGGACGGTCGATCGCAGCTGGATCGCGCGCGTCGCGCGCGTGCTGGACATTCCGTTCTGCGTCGCCGGCGGCATCCGCAGCGTGATCGAGGCCGAGGAAGTACTGAGCTCGGGCGCCGAAAAGGTGTCCGTGAACTCGCCGGCCCTGAGCGACCCCGCGCTGGTCGACGCGCTCGCGAAGCGGTTCGGCTCGCAATGCGTCGTGGTCGGCATCGACAGCCAGACCGTCGGCGACGACTTCGAGGTGTATCAATTCACGGGCGACCCTGAACGCACACGCGGCACGCAACGCCGCACGCTCGACTGGGTCCGCGAGGTCCAGGACCGCGGCGCAGGCGAGATCGTGCTGAACTGCATGGCGAGCGATGGCGTACGCGCGGGCTATGATCTGCGTCAGCTCAAGGCGGTGCGGTCGGTCTGCCACGTGCCGCTGATCGCCTCCGGCGGCGCCGGGGCGCCCGAGCACTTCGTCGCGGTCTTCGTCGAAGCGAAGGTGGACGGGGCACTCGCTGCGAGCGTGTTTCACACCGGCGCGATCGGCATCGGAGAACTCAAACGACACCTCTCCGGGAATCACGTGGAGATGCGCGCATGAACGACACCAGCCTCGGACGGCTCGACTGGGACAAAGGCGGCGGCCTGCTGCCCGCGGTGGTCCAGGATGCACATACGGCCCGCGTGCTCATGCTCGGGTACATGAACCCCGAATCGCTGCGTCGCACGCTGGACACGCGCCGCGTGGCGTTCTTCAGCCGCTCGCGCAACGCACTCTGGACCAAGGGCGAGACGTCCGGCCATTACCTCGACGTGGTCGACGTGAGCGCCGACTGCGACTCGGACACGATCCTCGTGCTGGCGCATCCGGTCGGGCCGACGTGTCACAAGGGCACCGAAACCTGTTTCGCGGAGGCGTCCGCACCGGTGGCCTCGCGCATCTCGTTCCTGGCGACACTCGAGGCGACGATCGCGCGGCGCATCGCCGAGAGCCCGGAGGGCAGCTACACGTCGCGGCTGTATGCGAGCGGGATCGGCCGCATCGCGCAGAAGGTCGGCGAGGAAGGCGTCGAGACGGCACTGGCGGCCGTCACCGGCGACGACGGCGAACTCCTCGGCGAGTGCGCCGACCTGCTCTACCACGTGATCGTGATGCTCAAGGCTCGCAACCTCTCGCTGGAACTCGTCGTGCAGGAGCTCGCGTCACGTCACGCCTCGAAGTCCTGATCTCGCCGGACCGATCATGACGAGGTCGTCGCCCGGTACCAGTCGACCCTGCGCGTCAACACCATGATCGAGGCCAGCACCAGGAACAGCAAGCCGGCGCCGAGCACCAAAGCGTTGTCTTCGCTGATGAGCAGCCCGTACAGCGCGGCATACAGCGTTGCCAGCATCGCAGCCAGGCCGAACCCACGAAGCCATCCGCCGAGGACGTGTGCAAGGTAGTGACCGATGAGGCCGACGCACGCGAGTGCCGCCACCAGGTACGCGATGGCGAACGGGATCCGTTCGGAAAGCGCGAGCAGCAGCAGGAAGAAGATCGAGAGCGCGAGCCCGACCAGGCCGTACTGGATCGGGTGGATCCGCAGGCGCTTGAGCAGTTCGAACATGAAGAACGCGACGAACGTGAGCAGCACGAAGAGCACGCCGTACTTGGTCGCGCGATCGACCTGGGTGTAGGTGTCGACCGGGTCGATCAGCGACACGCTGATCGCATCGATCGCGCGGGTCGCGCCGGACGCACGCAGCGCGTCTCGGTACTGCGATTGCGCATTGCTCGCGAGCGACGAAATCTCCCACCGCGCCTGGAATCCCGCCGGGCCGATTTCACGCGTGCGTGGCAGGAAGGCGCCATGGAACTTAGGGTGCGGCCAGGACGAGCCGAGCGCGATCAGGTTGCGCTCCGCGAGCGGCACGACGGACAACGTCTCGGTGCCCTGCAGCGCCGCCGTAAACTCGACCTCGAACGCCAGGGTCTGGCCCTGCGTCGGTGTGGGCAGCAGCGCGTGCAGACCGGTCCCACCCGGTTGCCCGAGCCCCTGGCGCAGCGATGCAGGCGCTCCCGCGACTCGCAGCGAGGGCGTGCCGACCAGCCCACGCACGTCGCCGATGCCGATGCCGAGCCGTGGTTCGCCCAGCGTACGCGGACTTGCCGGATCGTCGTCGCCCGGAATCGTGACGCGAAAGCCGGCACGCAGCCTGGCGTCCAGTTCGAACACGCGCACCTCGTGGAGGCCTCGCATGCGGGGCAGCGACTGCAAGCGACCCTGGACGTCGAGCGTCCGCGGAAAGAACACCCAGCCCCCCGTTTCCACCTGCTCGACCCGGCGCGGCACACCGTTCTCGTCGGGCCGGGTCCTGACGACCCGATCGCTGTAGGGGACGTACAGGACGGGACCGGACAACGCCTGCGCCCCGGCCGTGCTGCGCGCCACTTCCTCGACGGCTTCGGCGCGGTAGCGCTGACGGTCCGCCACCGTTCCGCGGATCATCGTCAGCGGGATGAGCAGTGCCACGGTCAGGCCGAGCACCATCAGGATCTTCCAGGTCACGCGCATGGACGCCTCCCTCACTGCAGGTTGGAGGCAATCTCGCCCGGCCGGACGCGGCCACGATGACGCGAGCGTGAAGCGAGCGTGAAGTCAGGCCGGGATCGTCAAGGTCGCCACCGCGCCGCCGCCGTCCCGGTTCTCCAGCGTCGCTTGGCCTGCGTGCAGGGCAGCCGTCTCGGCGACGAAGCACAGCCCGAGGCCACTGCTGCGACTGCCACCGCCGGGTCGCGGCGTCGAATAGAACCGCTCGAACGCACGTTCCCGTGCGTAGTCGGGCACGCCGGGCCCCTGATCAGCCACCGCCACGCGCCAGCACGCACCCCGACGTTCGAGCGAGAGGTCGACCGTGCTGCCTTCGGGCGCAAAGTCGACGGCGTTCTCGAGCATGTTGACGAGAGCCTGTCGTAAGAGGAAAGGATCGCCTGGCACCAGCGCCTGCGTGCCGTCGACGCGCACGGTCACCCGACGCAGCGTGAGCCGGGTCGCCAGCCGCTCCACGGCCTCGTCGGCCAAGGTGCGCAGGTCGACCTGCTGCGGATCGTCGATCGACTGGCGGTGCTCGACCGCCGCCAGCGCGAGCAACTTGTCGATCATCTCGGCCAGGCGATCGCCCTGTGCACGGATGGTGGCGACGAATCGCTCGCGGTCGGCGGTCGGCATCCGTTCGCCACCCGCCTCGACCAGTTCGGCACTGCCGCGGATCGCCGCGAGCGGGCTCTTCAATTCGTGCGTCAGCGCGTGCACGTATTGCTCGACGTACTGCTTGCCCTCGAGGCGCTCTCGCATCGTCGCAAGTGCGCGGCCCAGGTCGCCGAACTCGCCGGGTGCATCCGGTGGTGCGACCCGCTCGCCCGCGGTCACGGCATCCGCGTACCGGCGCAATGCGCCCAGTTGACGCGACAGCCACCACGCCGCGACCAGGCCGATCACCAACGCCGCCCCGAGCAGCACCAGTCCCCAGCGGAGGATGGTCTGCTGGCTGCGGGCGATGAAAGGCGCGATGACCCGGTTCGGCTTGGCGACAGTCAGCACGCCGACGATCCGGTCGTGGCCGCCAGTGGTGTCGACGATCGGCGCCGCGACGTACATGACCGTCGAGGATTCATCCGCCGGATCGGCGCGCGTCGATCGCGCGCCGTAGCGTCCACGCAGGGTCAGGAAGACGTCGTTCCAGCGTGAATAATCCTTGCCGACGTCGCGTCCGCTGGAGTCGAACACCACGATGCCACGCGCATCCGTGACATAAATGCGCGTCCCGACGCGCCGCTTGGCGAAGCCCCAGATCTCGGCCCCGACGTCGCGTCCGGTCAATGCGCGCACGTTCTGCGCGAACCGGCCATGGTCGATCCGCCCGGCCAGCAAGTCGTCCTTCGCCTGTGCGGCGAGCAGGTTGGCCGTGTCGACCAGGGTGTCTTCCATCGCCTGTCGCACGCCCGGCTTGACCTCCTGGACGAACACGCGACCGAGCAGGATTGCGGCGAGCGCCACGATCAGGAAGTAACCGAGCAGGATGCGCAGTCCGATCCGCATGAGGGGTCAACGTCCTCAGCGGCGGGGATCGAGCGAATACCCGAGACCCCTGTGCGTGCGGATCGGACCGTCGTCCCCTCGGCCGCTTGCCGCCCGCAGCTTCGCTCGAAGCGTCTTGACGTGCGTATCGACGGTGCGATCGCTGCTCTCGAGAGCATCGGCCCAGACGCGGTCCATGAGCTGCGTCCGCGACAACACCGCCCCGGGTCGCGCGAGCAATGCCTCGAGCACGCCGTACTCGTACCGGGTGAGGTCGAGCAGTCGGCCGTGATAGCGGACCCGCCGCCCTGCCCGGTCGACGTCGAATTCGTCGATGCTCTCCCACCGCGTCGAGACCGGCCGGGCGGTTCGGCGCAGGCGCGCACGCACCCGCGCCACCAGCTCGCGCGGCGAGAACGGCTTCACCATGTAATCGTCGGCGCCGAGTTCGAGTCCCAGCACGCGGTCGATCTCAGCCTGGCGCGCGGTCAGGAAGATCACCGGCACGTCACTGAACGCGCGCAATGCACGACAGACGTCGAAGCCGGTCATGTCCGGCAGGCCGACGTCGAGCACCACCAGCTCGATGCCGCCGCGCTCGACGCGCGGTACCACGTCGCGACCCAGGAGCACGTGGTCGACGACGAGGCCCTCGGCGCGCAACGCGTACCTGACGGTGTCGGCAATGGCAGGCTCGTCTTCCGCGATCAGGATGGTCGGCGTCGCCACAGGCTCCTCGTCTCGATCAGCACATGTCGCGATTCTAGGCAACGCGGGCCGTGTTCCCTCAATCCCGTCGCGCCAGCACCAGCAGGCCACCCGCCGCGACCGCCGTGATGACCGCCGCTGCCGCGAAGGCAACGGCCGAGCCGAAGTGTTGCCACAGTGCACCGAACAGCACGGCACCCGGCAGCACGAGCAATCCGCTCGCGAGGTGATAGAGGCCGTACGCGGTACCCCGCTCACTTTCGTGCGCGTGGTCGCCGATCAGCGATCGCTCGGCAGGCTCGGTGATCGCGAGCGTGGCCGAGTAGGCGATGAACAGCGTCCAGACCAGCACCGCCGCAGGTTGCTTCAGCCAGGCCAGGAGCCCCAGCACGGCTACGCGGGCGCCCCACCCGACCAGCAGTACCGGCATCCGGCCGAGCCGGTCGGACACCATGCCTGCGGGCCACGCGATCAGCATCTTGGCGAGACTCGCGGCGGCCCAGACCAGCGGCACCCACTTCACGCGCAGGCCGGCTTGCGTCGCCCAGAGCACCACGAACACTTCGGGCACGCTCGCGAGCGCGAGGCCGCCGGCCGCGACGATCATTGCACGGAGTCGTGCGTGCAGCGCGCGCCATGAAAAGCGCGCGGACGGCGGCGGCTGGTAGCGCTCCCCGCGCGGTACGCCGAAGATCAGCAACGCCAGCACGAGCGCTCCGGGCACGGCCGACGCAAGAAAGACCGTGCCGAGGTCGACCGCGGTGCTCAGCAAGGCGAAGGCGGCGAGCGGACCGACGACCGCCCCGGCGTGGTCCATCGAACGGTGAAAACCGAACGCGCGTCCGCGCTGCGCTGCCGGCACGGCGCCTGCAATCAACGCATCGCGTGGCGCGGTGCGCAGGCCCTTGCCGACGCGGTCCAGAAAACGCAGCGCGAGCACGGACGACCACGCGGCGGCCAGTCCGATCAGTGGACGCATCGCGTTCGAGAGTCCGTAACCCGCGACGACGAGCGACTTCGCGCGCACGCCTCGATCCGCTAATCGTCCTGACACGAGTTTCAGGACGCTGGCCGTCGCCTCCGCCACGCCCTCGACGAGGCCCACGATTGCGGGACCGGCGCCGAGCGTGGCCGTCAGGAACACCGGCAGCAGCGGCGTGACCATCTCGCTCGCGGCGTCGTTCAGGAACGAGACGGCCCCGAGCACGACGACGGTCCGCGGCAGCAACGTCCTGGCTGTCAGACGTGGCGAGGCAGTGGAGTCGGCGTCCACGAAGGTTCCTTTGTCGGATAGCACGCGTATCGCCACGGGCCGGGCGGCACTAGACTGCCACGGCTGGCCCGCCGCCCGTCAGGACGACGTCGCAGACCAGCCTCCCCGCAACATCACAGGGAAAGTCTCATGAGCATATTCGGCAGGATTCTCGACAAGCTCGGCCTCGGCAAGGACGATCGCAAGGGATCGCCCACCGCGGGCACACAAGCCCAGGCTGGCCGGCCGACGGGCTCCACGGCGCCGACGCAGACGTCACCCCACACTTCGGCACCGGGCGCGCAACGCTCCGCCCCACCGCCCTCGCCGCAACAGGCGCAGGCCGCACGGCCGAAGGCGATGTCGGAGACCGATGTCGTCGCGAAGCTCGAAAAACTCGCCGCCGACAATCCGCAGCAGCTCAACTGGCGCACGTCGATCGTCGACCTGATGAAGCTGCTCGGCATGGACAGCTCGCTGGCCGAACGCAAGGAACTCGCGGCGGAACTCGGCTATCCGCGCGACCAGATGGACGACAGCGCGAAAATGAACATCTGGCTGCACAAGCAGGTGCTGCGCAAGGTCGCCGAGAACGGCGGCAACGTGCCGAAGGAACTGCTCGACTAGCCGACGACCGCGGCTGTACGCCGTCCCCGGCGTCGTGGCGTGCTGGATGTGCGCCACGCACGCTCGGGGTCCCGTCGCATGTGCAGATGCGGGGCCTGGACGAGGGTTACGCGAAGGGTTTCGGCCGCAGCCGCAAGAGCCGCCGCTGTTGCTCGGCCTGGCGCACGTGACTCAACTGCACCCTGAGGTGATCGGCGATCACGCCCTTTTCGGCGTGCATCGCCTGGAGACGCGCGATGGCGTGCTCGAGCAGTTCTTCCTGGGAGCAGTTCGCGAACAGCTTGGCGTCGTGATGGGTGACCATGTTCGCCCTCCTTCCCGGTCCCCGCGAGGGCGCGCAGCGCCGACTCCACTGCGCTCGGCGCGGATTATACGCCGCTCGCCGCTGAGCGGCTGCCGGAGCGGTCCGCAGTCACGCCGGAGCAGGCATGCCGCGTCGTGACGGTACCTGAATCGCCCGTGTCGTGCCGGTGACCCGTCAGCGGTCGCGATCGTACTTGCGCGCGCTGCCGCGAAACCGGTCGACCGGATACTTTTCCGCGTTGAGCGCGATCTTGCGCGCCGCCGCGGCCGCGAGATCGACGCCGAGCATGTCGGCGAGCCGCACCAGGTACAGCAGCACGTCGGCCATCTCGAGCGCGACGGCGTCGCTCACCTCCACCGGCAGTGCACGACTCTCCGCCTCGGTGAGCCACTGGAAGTGCTCGAGCAGTTCGCCCGCCTCGCCGGCGAGCGCCATCGCCAGGTTCTTGGGCGAGTGGAACCGGTCCCAGTCGCGCTCGCGTGCGAACTCCGCCAACTGCGTCGCGAGCATCTCCAGCGTCGGTTTCCCCGTCGTCTCCGCGCTCATCGCCGCGTCCGCATCAGTGTCGCACGTCGACGAGGATGCGAAGCATGCGCCGGATCGGTTCGGCCGCGCCCCACAGCAATTGGTCGCCGACGGTGAACGCAGAGATGAATTCGTCACCCATGGCGAGCTTGCGCACGCGACCGATCGCGATGTCGAGCGTGCCGCTCACTTTCGCGGGCGACAGCTCCGCAATCGAGGCCTCGCGCGTGTTCGGAACGTAACGCACCCACTCGTTGCCGGCCGCGAGCACGCGTTCGATCTCGGCGAGCGGCAGGTCGCGCCGGAGCTTGATGGTCATGGCCTGGCTGTGGCAGCGCATCGCGCCCACGCGGACACAGATGCCCTCGACCGGGATGGTCCGCGCGCCGCGGCGGCCGAGGATCTTGTTGGTCTCCGCGCCGGCCTTCCACTCCTCGCGGCTCTGTCCGTTGCCAAGGTCCTTGTCGATCCAGGGGATCAGGCTGCCGGCGAGCGCGGCGCCGAACTGGGCCTTGGGGAAACCAGCGTCGCGCAGCGTGGCCGTGACCGCGCGGTCGATGTCGAGGATCGCGCTCGCCGGGTCACGCAGCAGCGCGGCCGCCGAACCGTGCACGGCGCCCATCTGCGCGACGAGCTCGCGCATGTTCGGCGCACCGGCGCCAGAGGCGGCCTGGTAGGTCATCGAGGTGATCCACTCGATCAGGTCCGCCCGCAGCAACCCGTTCAGCGCCATCAGCATCAGCGACACCGTGCAGTTGCCGCCGACGTAGTCCTTGACGCCCGCCTGCAGCGCCGCGTCGATCACGTCGCGGTTGACCGGGTCGAGGATGATGACCGCGTCGTCCTTCATGCGCAGGGCCGACGCCGCGTCGATCCAGTAGCCCTGCCAACCGGCCGCACGCAGCTGCGGGTGCACGGCAGTCGTGTAATCCCCGCCCTGGCAGGTCACGACCACGTCGCATCGCGCGAGCGCCTCGAGGTCGTTCGCGTCCTGCAGCGGACCGGACGCCTTGCGTCCGCCGATCGAGGGCGCGGCACCACCGGCCTGCGACGTGCTGAAGAACACCGGCTCGACGTGGTCGAGGTCGCGTTCGGCCGCCATGCGCTGCATCAGCACCGAACCCACCATGCCACGCCAGCCAACGATAGCGGTCTTCACTTGCTTCTCCGACGGAGCCGGGTCAGACGATCACTTCCCGCGCCGGCTCGCGCAGGTTGTACGACGAGCTCATCGCGCGCCCGTACGCGCCGGCGTTCGCGACGAGCAGCACGTCGCCCTCCTGCGTGGGCGGCAGCAGGCGCTCGTAGCCGAGCACGTCGGCCGATTCGCAGATCGGGCCCACCACGTTGTACACCTCGGTGCCCGGCTCGCCATAGCGCGTCAGGTTCACGATGTCGTGGTGCGCACCATAAAGCGCCGGGCGGATCAGCGAGTTCATGCCGGTGGCGACGCCCACGTACCGCACGGCGCCCTTGCCCTTCAGCTGCGTGACCTGGACGAGCAGCACGCCGGCCTGCGCCACGAGGAAACGACCCGGTTCGATCCAGAGCTGCAGCTTCGCGTATTTCGCGCGCAGGTCGTCGATGACGCCCTGCAGCGCGGCGAGGTCGACGGGGACCTGTCCCGGCTTCTCCGGCACGCCCAGGCCACCGCCGAGGTCGATCGCCCGCACGTGCGGGAAGCGCTGCGCGAGGTCGCCGAGCAGGTTGCCGACCTCCTGCCAGTTGCGCACCTCGAACACGCCACTGCCGGTGTGTGCGTGCAGGCCCACGACGCGACAGCCGACCTTCCTGACCAGGCGTTCGAGCTCGTCGAGCTCGAACAGCGGTACGCCGAACTTCGAGTGTACCCCCGCGGTGCGCACGTGGTCGTGATGACCGCGGCCGAAGCCGGTATCGAGCCGCACGAGCACGTCGCGATCCTTGAACATCCCCCCCCACTCGCGCAGCGCGTACAGGCTGTCGACGGTGAGGTTGACGCCCTTCGTCAGCGCCCACTCGTATTCGGTGCGCGGCGCAAAGTTCGGAGTGAACAGCACCTTGCTCGGGTCGATGCCGCGCACGGTGTCGAACACGTGCTGGCATTCACCCTGGGATACGCACTCGAACGAGAGGCCGAGGCCCGCAAACGTGCGCAGGATCTCCGGGTGCGGGTTCGCCTTGATCGCGTAGAAGATCCGGTCGACGCCGCGGATGTCGAGCAACTGCTTCGCCGCGAGCACGAGCGTGTCGCGGTCGTAGACGTACGCGGAGCCGTGCTCGCGTGCGATCGCCTGCAGTTCCTCGCGACGATCCTGCCACCACGGTGGACCGCCGGCCGGGATGACCGGGCCGAGGCCGTGGATCTGCTCCCAGGTGGGACCGAGCACGTGATCCGACGGCGCGTTCCAGACGATCACGTCGTGCAGGCGGCGCACGAGCCGGTCACCCTGCTCCTCGTCGACCACGAACGTGATGTTGAGGTCGTTCGCGGCCTGCGTGACGAGGTAGATCTTCTGCTCCTCGAACAGCTCCAGTGCGTCGCCCAGCCGGTGCAGCGTCGCGCGGATGCTGCGCCCGACCAGGCTCACCGCCGCGCACGGCCCGATCAGCTCCACGCGACAGAGCCGCGACAGGTCGGTCATCAGCGCCTCGAGCGTCCGTTCGTCGAGCGCATTGGCCGCCGGATCGAGCGACACGGTCACGCTCGTCTCGGAGGTCGAGACGAGGTCGACCGAGAGACCGTGTTCCTTGAACACGGCGAACGCATCGGCGAGGAACCCGACCTGGTGCCACATGCCGAGGGTTTCCATCGACAGCAGCGTGATGCCTTTCTTGATGCAGACGGCCTTCACGCGCGCCCCGCCGTCGCCGCCCGTCGCGGTGACGACCGTGCCCTCGAGTTCGGGCTGGTGCGTCGCGTGCACAGTCAGTGGAATCGCGTACTGCTTCACCGGCAGGATGCAGCGCGGGTGCAGCACCTTGGCGCCGCTGCTCGCGATCTCCTGTGCCTCGTCGTAGTCGAGCGACTTGAGCAGCCGTGCGTTCGAGACCGACCGTGGATTGGCGGTGAACATGCCCGGCACGTCGGTCCAGATTTCCAGGCGGCGCGCGCGCAGCTTGGCCGCGAAGTAGCTGCCAGAGGTGTCCGAGCCTCCGCGCCCGAGCAGCACGGTGTCGCCCTTCGCGTCGCCCGCGATGAAGCCCTGCGTGATCAACACCTTTCTCGCAGCCGCAAGGCGCTGCTGGAAATCGGTGTCGGGCTCGAAGTTGCAGGTCGCCGAGAGGTAATTGGCGCGCACGGAGGCACCCGGACGTTCTTCGGCGTGCAGCAGCTTGCGCGCGTCGAGCCACTGCACGTCGACGCCTTCGTGCTTCAGGAACGCCGCGCCGATGCGCGTGGCCATCAACTCGCCGTTCGCCATCACACGGGCGCGCAGCCGGTCGCTGACCTCGCCGATCAGGTAGATGCCTTCGGCGCTGCGGCGCAGTTCGGAAAAGTGGTGATCGAGTTCAGCGGCGACGCCCGGCACGCCGAGATCGCGCGCGAGGTCCATGTGCCGGCGCTCGATCTGGTCCATGACCGGCTCCCATTCGTCGGTCAGGGCCTTTGCGAGCAGTTGTTCGAGGCGGTCGGTGATGCCCGAGAGCGCCGAGTGCACGATGACCGGGTGGAGGCCTTCGGCGAGCCGATCCTTGACGACGGCCGCGACGTTCTTCCAGTTGCTGACGCTCGAAACGCTGGTGCCCCCGAACTTGAGGACGACCCAGTTGGTATCGCTTTGGACTGTCATCGAGCGGACCCCACGGCGCCTTGTAATGCCGGCCAGCGGCGCCTTCATTCTTCCTGACGAGTCCGGGGAGGTGCGCGCCCGGACGGTCACTGGCTCCCCGAGTCAGGAGCCGGGGGCCCGTGTCTTCTGGACCTACTTGTCCTCGTAGTAGTCCTTGAGCTCTTTCTGCAGTCGTTTTTCCGCCAGCACGTCCTCGAGCTTGCTCCAGGCTGCCTTGCCCTTCTTCACTGCCTGCTTGCGTCGGTCGACGCGATCGATGAAGCGGTCGTAGTCCTCGCCATCTTCGGCGTTGGCCACGAAGTCTTCGTCCAGGTCGAAGTGTTCCTCGTCTCGTTCCATTGAAGGCCCCAGGAAAAGTCCTGCAATTTCAAGGTTCTGCCCGCAAAGTCGCAGGCATAAGGCTGCGAACTATACACGGATCGGACCGCATCTCAACCGGGACATGCTGCAGTGCAACGGCTCGTAATGAGACGGCGATCCGGACGTTAAGACCGCCTCGGCGCGGGCGCGGTTCCGCGCGTGATCAAGGACTTACGGGCCGCGTCGCGCCGTGACCAGCACCGGTGCCCCGCGATCGAGACCGAGTCCATGGGCGGCGCTCTGTTCGGCCCGGGCAATTTCGAGCACGCCGAAGGAGTTCACGAGGGCGAGGTAATCCCCGGGACGGGCGTCCGAATACGTGCGCTTCAGCGGGATCTCCCGGCCCCCTGCGCGCACGATGGGGTGCGGCACCTGGGGCACCAGCGTCGCATCGATGTTGGTGAGCAGGTTGCCGAAGTGATCTACGGTTACGACGGCCCCGCTCACCTGCCCCGCCGAGACCACCGGCTCGTCGAGCCAGCCTGGCACGAGTTCGGCCACCGTCGGACCCAACGCGTCGGGCTCCAGCCTGCCGGCCGCGAGTTCCGCCGCGACGGGCGCGAAGATGTCGCGCCCGTGAAACGTCGCACTCGGTCGATGCACGTCGAGCCGCGGCAGGATGCCCGGGTCCAGAAGCCGCAGCAGCGGCGGCGACCGCAACCGTTCGAGCACGCCGGCGAGCAATCCGTTGTCCGGAGCGAGGAAGACCTGCCCCTCGGCCTCGACGATCGCGATGTCGCGCGAGCTGCCGACGCCTGGGTCCACGACGGCGACGTGCACGGTGCCTGCCGGGAAATACTGGAACGAGCGCCCGAGCCAGAATCCGGCCTCCGCCGGCCAGTGCACCAGCACCTCGTGCGTGAGGTCCACGAGTTGCGCGGTCGGGAACCGCCGCAGCACCTGCCCTTTCATGACGCCGACGAAAGGGTCCTTGTGGCCGAAATCGGTCGTCAGCGTAATCACCCCGGAGGGCGTGAAGCGTGCGGTGGCAGGTTGCGGGCGGGTCATCGTTATTCGTTCCGTGTTCCTTCGTTTGCCTCATCGCCGTGGTCACCGGCACGCGCACGATAACCGCGCGCTGGGTCGCCCTGCGAATCGGGACGCGCGTGTCGCCGCGACGAGCCGCCACGCTAGACTCGCGCGCTTATGCCCTATCTCTATCTCGTCCGCCACGGCCAGCCCGATTTCACCGGCGACTACGACTCGCTCACGTCGCTCGGTGCACGACAATCCGTCTGGCTCGGCGAGCATTTTGCCGCCCTCGGCCTGCGCTTCGCCCGGGTCGCGTCGGGCACGCTGCGGCGGCAGGCCGACACCTGCGACGCGATGTTGCGGCACATGCCCGGCTCACCCGCGCCCGCGCGCGACGCCCGCTTCAACGAATACGACCACGCCTCGCTGCTGTGTTTCTTCGAAGGCGACCGTTTGCAGTCCTTGCGTGCGGCCGGCGACCGGCGCGGCTACTTCACGGCGATCCGGCACTCGTTGCAGGCGTGGTCGCGGCACGAGGGCGCGATCACCGACGGCGAGAGCTGGGCGGAGTTCGGCGGACGTATTTCTGCAGGCGTGGCCGACCTGTGCACAGGGCTCGACCGCGACGATCTCGTGCTCGTCGTGACCTCGGGCGGCGTGATCGGGCGCTACACGGCCCATGCGATCGGCGCAGGGGCCGACGCCGCCATCCAGCTGAACCTGCAGACGCGCAACACCGGCGTCACCGAGATCGTACGCTCGACGTCGGGCAGCGCCCGCCTCGTGGCGTTCAACGGCATCCCGCATCTCGCGCAGCCGGAGCGCCGGACGGCGGTGACCTTCAGCTAGTGCCGGCGGGGCGGCCCTTCAGTCCGGCTCAGCGCAACCTCGATCGCGGTTCAGGCACAGACCACCGACTTCGCTGAACGTCGCGTTGTCGTCGTCGCCGGTCTCGAGGCGGCCGCCGATCGCGCCGATCTCGATCTTCGCGGGCGTGTCCGGCGCCAGGGAGTAAAGGAACTCGGCCGGCACCGTGACGCTCGTCTGCGCATTCGGTCCCCGCGCGGGAAGGCGGACCGAAAACGAACGGTTCGAGCCGTCCTCGAGTTCCAGCACGACTTCCCACGCGGCGACGGGCACGTTCATCGGGTGGACGGGCAGCACACCCGCCTCGACGAGTTTCCAGAGCTGGTCGCGTGTCGCGCAGGCGCCCAGGGCTGCGCCGGCCTCCCACGTGATGACGCCGCGTGCATACGCGAGGTTGCGCGGTGCTGCGGGCAACCAGTGTGTCAGCGCGGTTTGCCCGTGAATCGTTTCACCGTCGTCCGTGGTGCCGTGGAACCGGTATGTCCCGGCCGGCCAGCGACGCACGAACTGCGCCAGCGTGACGACGTCGTCGTCGGGATCTTCGGCGAGCCAGGGACGGCACACGGGTTCGGCGCTTTCGCCGAACGTCTCGGTCAGCGTCTGTTCACGCAGCGGGCCGAAGGCGCCGTTGGCGAAGATCCGACGGCCCCGCACGTCGACGATCGCGGTGGCCACGAGATCATCCGCGTCGGCCAGCCAGTGGAACCCGATGTCGCCGTCGGTGGCATTGATCTCGACGAGGACCCGGCACTCGTCGAAGTCGCCGCAGGGCTCAGTGCCCTGCGCAGTAGTGAAGCACGCAATGCATGCGAACCCGATGCCGACCGGTACGGGCCAGCGCGAACGTTCCATGTCCATCGCTCCTCCTGCTGCTGGTCCTGCGCGACGGCGGTCGCCGTACCCAGCGATGCGCGACCCAGCGATGCGAGCTGGTTATCGCGACTGGGACGGCGCAGCTATCCGCGGGCCGCGTCCATGCGGCATCGGCGGATGCTGATTTCGCGTAGGACCGGTGAAGGAAGCTCAGACTTGGCGGACGAGCGCCGCGAGACTGCGGGTATCGATCGTCTTCGCGGCCTGTTCGATCTGCGTCTGGTAGCGCGGCGCCATGCCCCGGGCCTCGGCGAGCAGCGCACTGAACGTCTGCTTGAGCGTCTGCGCATCGAGCGTGCGGCCGCCCGCGTAAAAGCGCTGCGCGACGCGGCCGATCGCATACGTCGTCGCGAACGTCAGGCCCGAACTCGCGGCCTGTCGACCCACCGCCCGCCCGAGCCCGCCGCCGAGGCCGCCAAGCAGTCCGCCGAGCAGCTTGCGTCCGAATTGCTCCACGTACTGGCCCGTCAGGCCGACACCGAGCGTCGCAACGAAATCCTTCGCGTGCGTCCGGTCCATCGGATACCCGTAGGCCTGGCCGATGCGATACACGAGGCGCATCTGCAGCGGGATGATCGCCATCGATGCGATCGTTTCGGGCAACAACTCGAGTGCGGCGTTGGTGATCGACGCTTTCAGGACCAGCTGGTCCATTTCGGCGTCGCTCACGTTCGCCTTGCCCAGCACCGTACCACTGCTCGCGGCTGCGGCCGCTCCCGCGGCGCCGGCGGTGCCGGCCTGCGGGGGCGGCTCGAACGCGGCGTCCGCGACACTCGCCGCGGCCTGCGCTTCCGCCGCCGCTGCGCCCGACGGCAGCCCGAGCGCGTCGGCGAGTCGAGCGAGGAAATCGGCCTCGACTTCCACCTGCGAGCCGTCGGCGTTCATGACACCGACCGCCATTTCATACGCGAACTGCCGCAGCTCCGGGGTCGTGAGCGGCGCGACCACCGCGTCGAGGCGCGGCCGCTCGAGCAGCACCTCGCGGTAAAGCCCGGGCAGGTCCATCGCGGGATCGGCGCCGAGCGTGTCCGCGAGCCGACGGATCGACTCCCGCTCGCGTTCGTCCTTGGCTCCGTCGGCGAACGCCGCCATCAGGGCCACCGTCATGATCGATCGTGTCTGCTGCAGTTCCATGGGTCGAAGATACCTGATCATGCGCGCGCTCAGCAGTCTCGCGGCGCGTCGACAGGCCGGTTCGTCGCAGCCGGCAGCGGCGGCACGGGCGGTGGAATCCAGCCGGACGATGCGCGCGCCGGCGTGGGCGGTCGCACCTGCAGCTGACCCGTTTCGCCGCAGAGCCGGCAGCGCACGTGCAGCGGCAGGCGCTTCGAGCCGAGGCCGACGGCGACCATCCGGGCGAGGTCGAGCGTGCGCCAGCGATCACAGTGGCGACAATACGCGTGAAGTTCGTGCTCGTGCGCGTGCAGCCCCGCGATGCTGCCGAGGTCGATCATGCGGCGCGAGCTTGCGCCGTGCGCGGGCTCATGGCGTGCGCCCGGATGATGGCGATCGACCCGGCAAGATAAAGAAAAGGCCGCCTCGACGGGCGGCCTCCTGCTCGATCCGGAACTGGTCGGAGCGCCGAGATTCGAACTCGGGACCCCTTGCACCCCATGCAAGTGCGCTACCAGACTGCGCCACGCTCCGACCGGGCGCGGAGTATAGCCTAATCGAACACGGGGATCAGCGGCGCAGGATCTTGATGAGTTCTTCGAGTTCGACGCGCAGCTGCCGCGCAAGCTGGTGCGTCTGGGTCACGTCGACGCGCGCCTCTTCGCCTTCGAGCCGATTGCGCGCTCCGCCGATCGTGAAACCCTGGTCGTACAGCAGCGCGCGGATCTGGCGAATCACCAGCACGTCCTGCCGC
Source organism: Steroidobacteraceae bacterium (assembly GCA_036277615.1). Taxonomy (GTDB): domain Bacteria; phylum Pseudomonadota; class Gammaproteobacteria; order Steroidobacterales; family Steroidobacteraceae; genus RPQJ01. The sequence goes on along the minus strand of DASUMQ010000031.1, from coordinate 7,034 downwards.
TGGTAGTAGCGACGATTGCCGCGTCGCTTGACGGGCTTGAGCTGCGGGAATTCCTGTTCCCAGTAACGCAGCACGTGCGGCTTCACGCCGCAGAGATCGCTGACCTCGCCGATCGTGAAGTAGCGCTTGCCCGGGATGGCAGGCAGTTCGTCGTTATTGCTGGGTTCCAGCATACGCTTCCACGCGAGCCTTCAACTTCTGACCGGGCCGGAACGTCACGACGCGACGCGCGCTGATCGGGATCTCCTCGCCGGTCTTCGGGTTGCGGCCCGGCCGCTGGTTCTTGCTGCGAAGGTCGAAGTTGCCGAAGCCGGAGAGCTTCACCTGCTCGCCGTTCGCGAGCGACATGCGCAGCTCTTCGAAGAACAGGTCGACGAGTTCGCGCGCCTCACGCTTGTTGAGGCCGAGCTGGTCGAACAGGGCTTCAGCGATTTCCGCCTTGGTCAATGCCATTTTCGTTTTATCTGTCTCGTATCGTGGCGGAGCACTCCCGCTCCAGGTCGGCGACGACCCGAGCCACGATGGCATCCGTTTCTTCGTCGGTAAGGGTGCGGGAAACGTCCTGTAAATTCAAGCCTATCGCGACACTCTTGCGACCTGTTTCTATGCCTGCGCCGCGATATATGTCGAACACCGTCGTCTCGCGCAGTGCCTCGCCCGCGGCGTCGCGGACGCAATCCAGCAGCGCCTGCACGGCCACCGCTTCGTCGACGATCACCGCGAGGTCGCGCCGGACGGCCGGGAAACGCGAAACTTCGGCGAAATGCGGGATCCTGGCGCGAAGTGCACCTTCGACCTCGAGTTCGAACACCAGCGCCGAATATGTCAAATCGAGCTGGCGTTCGACTTCCGGATGCAGACGACCGACCCAGCCGACCGGCACGTCGCCGCGCAGGATTCTCGCGGTCTGGCCCGGATGCAGCGCCGGGTGCGTTGCCGGCACGAAGCGGAACTCCTCAGCGGCGCCCGTCGCGCGGAGCACGGCCTCCACGTCCGCTTTCACGTCGAAGAACTCGACCGCCGCCCTCGCGCTGCCCCACTGCTCCGGCAGCGCAGGCCCCGCGGCGACGCCGGCGACGACCGGAATTTCCGCGAGCGTGCCCTGACCGTCGACGACGAACTTGCGCCCGACCTCGAACAGCCTGACGCGTGCCTGTTGCCGTCGCTGGTTCGCGGCGAGCGCCGTCACGAGTCCCGGCCAGAGCGACGCGCGCATCGTGGCCATCTCGGCCGAAATCGGATTCGCGAGCGTCAGCGCCGGCATCGCCGGTGCGAACACCTGCTGCAACTTCGGATCGATGAAGCTGTAGGTGATCGCGTCGTGGTACCCACGCTGCACCAGCAGGTCGGCCACGACGTCGGTGCGCACGCGGGTTTCGGTGCAAGGCGCGATCGGCTGGTGCGACGGCTGCACGGTCTCCGGCACGTTGTCGAAGCCGTACACGCGCGCAACTTCCTCGATCAGGTCCTCCTCGATCGCGACGTCGAAGCGCCAGGTCGGCGGCGTGACGAGCCACTTCGATTCGCCGCGCGTCACCTCCATGCCGAGCGCCGCGAGCATCGACGCCATCGCATCGTCGGCGATGTCCGCCCCGATCAGGAGCCGTGCGCGTGCGGGTCGCAGCGGCACGATCGTCCGCGGCGGCAGCTCGTCTGCAAGTTCGGCCACTTGCGTCGGCCCGGCGATGCCGCCCGCACATTCGCACAGCAACGCCGTCGCACGCTCGATCGCACGCTCCTGCAGCGTCGGGTCCACGCCGCGTTCGAAGCGTTGCGACGCATCGGTGACGAGGCCGTAGCGTCGACCGCGTCCCGCGATCACGTCCGGCTGGAAGTAGGCGACTTCGAGCAACACGTTGCTCGTGTCGTCGCCGATGCCGGAGTGGTCGCCGCCCATCACGCCGGCGAGGCCGAGCGGCTTCTCCCGGTCGGCGATCACGAGCACGGTCTCGTCCATCGTGATCTCGCGGCCGTCCAGCAGCTTGAGCGTCTCGCCCGCCCGGGCGCGGCGCACGACGATCCCGTCCGCGAGTTCGCGCAGGTCGTACGCGTGCATCGGTTGTCCCAGCTCCAACATCACGTAGTTCGTGACATCGACGGCCGCGCTGATCGGCCGCATGCCGGCGCGACGCAGGCGCTCCTGCAGCCACGCCGGCGATTTCGCCTGCGAATCGAGCCCGCGGATCACGCGCGAGACGAACCGGACGCAGCCGGCGCCTGGCATCAGTTCGACCGGAAACCTTGCATCCGAGCCGGGGACGTGCGCCGTGAGCCTGGGGCCCGTGAGCTTCCGGCCCGTGAGCACCGAGACCTCGCGCGCGATGCCGAGCACGCTCATGCAGTCGCCACGGTTGGGTGTCAGGTTCACTTCGAGCACGGTGTCGTCCAGTCCGAGCGCCTCGACGAGCGGTGCGCCGGTCTTCAGTTCGCCCGGCAGTTCGAGCAGGCCGCTCGATTCGTCCGACAACCCGAGCTCGCGCGCCGAGCAGAGCATGCCGAACGATTCGATGCCGCGCAGTTTCGCCCTCTTGATCTCGAGCCCGCCGGGCAGCGTCGCACCGATCGTGGCGAGCGGCGCCTTGAGCCCCACGCGCGCGTTCGGCGCGCCGCAGACGACCTGGACCTTCTCCGCACCCGCATCGACCGTGCACACGCTCAGCGTGTCGGCGTTCGGGTGCTTCTCGCACGCGACGATGTGGCCGACGACGATCCCGGGCAGCGGCGGCGCTGCGGCTTCGACGCCCTCGACCTCGAGTCCCGCCATCGTCAGGCGCGCAGCGAGGTCGCGCGGCGCCGGCGCGCCGCTCTCGAGCCATTCGCTCAACCATTGCAGACTGATGCGCATTGCGTTCGTTCTCCCGCCCTGCCTGAAGGGCCCGTCAGCCGAACTGGCGCAGGAAGCGCAGGTCGTTCTCGAAGTACATACGGATGTCGTTGACGTTGTAGCGCAGCATCGTCAGCCGCTCGATGCCCATGCCGAACGCGTACCCGGTGTAGCGCTCGGGGTCGATGCCGACGTTGCGCAGCACGTTCGGGTGGACCATCCCGCACCCGGCCACTTCGAGCCAGCCGGTCTGCTTGCATACGCGACAACCCGCGCCGCTGCAGAACACGCACTCGATGTCGACCTCCGCGGAGGGCTCGGTGAACGGAAAGTACGACGGGCGGAAACGGATGCCGAGGTGCCGCTCGAAGTACTGCTGCACGAATTCGTGCAGCACGGACTTCAGGTTGGCCAGGCTCACGCCCTCGTCGATCACCAGCCCCTCGACCTGGTGGAACATCGGCGTGTGGGTCATGTCGGAATCGCAACGGTAGACGCGACCCGGCATGATCATCCGGAGCGGCGGCTTCTCGCGCAGCATCGCACGGACCTGCACCGGCGAGGTGTGCGTGCGCAGGAGGCGACCGTCCGGGAAATAGAACGTGTCGTGCATCGCGCGGGCCGGGTGATTCGAGGGGATGTTGAGCGCCTCGAAGTTGTGCCAGTCGTCCTCGACCTCCGGCCCCTCTTCGATCGAGAACCCGGCATTGCGGAACAGCGCCTCGATGCGTCGGCGCGTCCGAGTGATCGGATGCAGGCCGCCCGGCTGCTGGCCGCGGCCAGGCTGGGTGACGTCGATGCGACCGGCCGCGAGCTTGCGCTCGAGATCGGCCCGCTCGAGTTCGGCCTTGCGCGCCTCGACCAGGCCGGCGAGTTCGTCACGGACCGCGTTGATGCGAGCACCGACGGTCTTGCGCTCGTCGGGCGCGAGCGTGCCGAGCGACTTGAGCTGCGCCGTGATCGCGCCTTTCTTGCCGAACAGCTCGACCTTGAGCGCTTCGAGGTCGGCGAGGCTCGCACGCGACGCAATTCGCGTCTTCGCGTCCGCGGCCAGGTCGTCGAGCGCGGGTTGTGTCGTCGTTTCGCTCATCGGCGGACCCCGTCGAGATCGCTGTTGTCGCAGTTCAAACAAGAAAGGCCGGAGCGCCTGCGCGTTCCGGCCTTTTCGCGGACTGTCCTAATTTCCAAAGGAAATTTCGGGACTGTCCCAGAGCTACGTCATTTTGGGGACAGTCTCCTTTTTCCTTTCGGAAAAAGGGACAGTCCCCTCAGGCTGCCTTCGCGAGGGCGGCCTTGGCCTGTTCTGCGATCTTGCCGAACGCCTCCAGGTCGTGCACCGCGAGGTCGGCCAGCAGCTTGCGGTCGATCTCGAGGCCGGCGGCCTTGAGGCCGGCCATCAGGCGGCTGTACGACATCTCGAACGTGCGGGCACCCGCGTTGATGCGCGTGATCCAGAGCGCGCGGAAATCGCGCTTCTTGGCCTTGCGGTCACGGTACGCATACTGGCCGGCCTTGATGACGGCCTGCTTCGCGGCGCGATACACCTTGCGTCGCGCGTTGTAATAACCCTTCGCCTTGGCGAGGACCTTCTTGTGACGGCGTCCGGCGATGACGCCACGCTTGACTCGTGCCATGGGTCACCTCCTTCAGGCGTGGGGCAGCAGCTGTTCGAGACGGACGAGGTCCTGCTTCGCGACCATCGTGGTGCCGCGCAGCTGGCGCTTCCGCTTCGTCGTCTTCTTGGTGAGGATGTGTCGCTTCTGCGACTGGCCGCGCTTGAAGCCTTTCGCCGTTTTGCGAAAACGCTTGGCCGCGGCCCGGTTGGTCTTCAACTTGGGCATCGAACTACTCCTAATTTTGATGGCCCATCTCGCCCCGGCCTTGCGACCCGGGTTCGAGGGCGAAAGACGGCCGAAACCGTCCTTACTTCTTTTTCGGCGCGAGCATCATGACCATCTGCCGGCCTTCCATCAGCGGGTGCTGCTCGACCACCGCCACGCCGGCGAGGTCCTGCTGCAGCCGCATCAGCAATTGCCGGCCGAGTTCCGTGTGCGCCATCTCTCGGCCTCGAAAACGAAGCGTTATCTTGGCCTTGTCCCCTTCCTCGAAAAAGCGAATCAGATTCCTGAGCTTGATCTGATAGTCGCCTTCATCGGTTCCGGGGCGAAACTTCACTTCCTTGATCTGTATCTGCTTCTGCTTCTTCTTCGCGATCGCGGCCTTCTTGTTCTGTTCGAACTGGAACTTGCCGAAATCGATGATCCGGCAGACCGGCGGTTCCGCCATCGGCGAAACCTCGATGAGGTCCAGTTCCTGCGAGGCGGCGAGTTCCAGCGCCTCGAAGCGGGTCATCACCCCGATCTGTTCGCCATCTGCGCCGATGACGCGAAGCTGCGGGGCCGTGATTTCGTGGTTGCGCCGGATGCGCTTGGTCGTTGGAGCAGAGATGCGATCAGTCCTCTAAAAGGTTACGGCCGCGGCTCGCGATTTCACCGGCAAGTTTCGAAGCGAGGGTTTCGAGGCCCATCGACCCGAGGTCCTTGCCGTTGCGCGTGCGCACGGCCAACGAATTCGAACCCATTTCACGGTCGCCCGCGACCAGCAGGTACGGGACCCGCTGCAGGGTGTGCTCGCGGATTTTAAAGCCGACCTTCTCGTTTCGCAAATCCATTTCTACCCGAAGCCCCTGATTTTTCAGGAATTCGGTCGCTTTGCGCACGTAATCGGCCTGGGCCTGGGTGATATTCATGACCACGGCCTGCACCGGGGCGAGCCAGGCTGGGAACTTGCCGGCGTGGTTTTCGATCAGGATGCCGAGAAAACGCTCCATCGAGCCCAGGATGGCCCGGTGCAGCATCACCGGCCGGTGCGCGGCCCCATCCTCGCCGATGTACTCGGCACCGAGGCGTTCCGGCAGCACGAAATCGACCTGCAGCGTGCCGCACTGCCAGTCGCGGCCGATTGCGTCGCGGAGCACGAACTCGAGCTTTGGGCCGTAGAACGCGCCCTCGCCGGGGTTCAGGGTGTACTCAAGACCGGCGGCCTCGACCGCGGCCTTGAGCGCGTCCTCGGCCCGGTCCCAGGTGGCGTCGCTGCCAGCACGCTTCTCCGGACGGTCCGAGAACTTGACGAGGATCTCGTCGAAACCGAAGTCGCGGTAGACGCTCCTGAGCAGGTCGCAGAAGGCGACCGTCTCGGAGGTGATCTGGTCTTCGGTGCAGAAGATGTGGGCGTCGTCCTGTGTGAACGCGCGCACTCGCATCAGCCCGTGCAGCGCGCCCGACGGCTCGTTGCGGTGACAGGCACCGAACTCGGCCATGCGCAGCGGCAGGTCGCGGTACGACTTGATCCCCTGGCGGTAGATCAGAACGTGGCCCGGGCAATTCATCGGCTTGACCGCGAGGATCCGTTCCTCCGATTCGGCGATGAACATGTTCGGCCGATAGTTTTCCCAGTGCCCCGACCTTTCCCAGAGCACCCGGTCGATCAGCTGCGGCGTCTTGACCTCGACGTACCCCGCCTCCTGCAGCCGGTCGCGCATGTAGTTCTCGACGGTGCGCCAGAGCGTGTGGCCTTTCGGGTGCCAGAACACGCTACCGACCGCTTCCTCCTGCGCGTGGAACAGGCCGAGCTCGCGGCCTAGCCGGCGGTGGTCGCGCTTTTCGGCTTCTTCGAGGCGTGTGAGGTAGGCCTTGAGGCTCTTTTCGTCGGGCCACGCGGTGCCGTAGATGCGCTGGAGCATCTCGTTCTTCGAGTCGCCACGCCAGTACGCACCTGCGACCTTCATCAGCTTGAACGCGCCGAGCTTGCCGGTGCTCGGCACGTGCGGGCCGCGGCAGAGGTCGAACCAGTCACCCTGGCCGTACAGGCTGATCTCCTCGCCCGCCGGGATGCTGGCGATGATCTCGGCCTTGTAGTGCTCGCCGAGCTTGCGGAAGGTCTCGACCGCCTCGTCGCGCGGGATCAGCTTGCGGCTCACGGGCAGGTCGGCCTTGGCGAGTTCGTGCATCTTCGCCTCGAACTTCTCGAGGTCCTCGGGCGTGAACGGCCGCTTGAACGCGAAGTCGTAGTAGAAGCCGTCCTCGATCACCGGCCCGATGGTCACCTGCGCCTCGGGGTAGATCGATTGCACGGCCTGCGCGAGCAGGTGTGCAGTGGAATGGCGCAGGATCTCGAGTCCGTCCGGATCTTTACCCGTGACGATCGCGAC
>DASUMQ010000030.1:0-2754 GCA_036277615.1 Steroidobacteraceae bacterium | reverse complement strand
GCCGACGCGACGCTCGTGGCCGGTCGTGTACGGATCGCGCAGTTCGACCATCTTCGAGATCGTGCCGACCACCGCGTCGAGCATTTCGCGCAAGCGCACCTCGCCGCGACGCAGTTCCGCGTTGGCGGCCTCGAGCTCGACGATCTTCTCCTCGAGCTTCGTGGTCACGGCGCCGATGTGGCGCGCATGGAACGCGCCCTCGTCGAGCGACTTGAGCCGCAGGGTCGCGTCGTGGGCCGCGCCACGCTGCAGTGCACGGTCCACGGCGCTGCGCAGGGAAGTTGCGTCCAGCGGTTTCGGCAGCACGGCAACCGCGCCGAGTTCCGCCGCGAACTGCTCGTACCGCGGGTCCGAGAACGTGCCGGTCATGAACACGAACGGGACGTGGCGCAGGTCGTCGTCTTCCTGCGCGCGGCGGCACAGCGTGAAGCCGTCCATGCCCGGCATGAGCACGTCCGACAGCACCAGGTCGGGTCTCTCGCTGCGCGCGCGGTCGAGCGCGGCCTGTCCGTCGTCGGATTCGACGACGCGATGGCCGGCGCGTTCCAGCACCTGTCGTGTCGCCTTGCGATGTTCGCGCCGGTCGTCGACGACCAGGATCGTTGCCATGCGTCCCTCCCAGGGTCCGGCCAATCTACGCGACCGACCGAACCCGGCAGTCGAGGCGGGACCGTTTTGGAGGGATCGACGTGCGTACGTCCGGGCCGCACGGTCGGAATACTCGCGTTTGCGGCGTGCGTGCCGAAACTAAGTACCCGCCACGATGCGGCCGCGCTCCATGCGCAGTAGGCGATCGGCGATGAACTCCACTTCCGCGGCGGCGTGCGACACGTAGAGCAGCGGGATCCCGCTCTCGTCCTTGACGCGGCGCAGGAACGGCAGGATCTGCTGCTTGAGCCGGTCGTCCAGCGACGCCAGCGGCTCGTCGAGCAGCATCAGGCGCGGTGAGCAGAGCAGCGCACGACCGAGCGCGACGCGCTGCCGTTCGCCACCGGACAGCTGCGCCGGCCGACGATCGACCAGCGGTCCGAGTTCGAGCAGGTCGAGCACCTGCTGCAGCTGCAGTCGACGCTGGTCGGGCGCGCGGCGCTCGTAGCCGTACAGCAGGTTGGCACGCACGGTCAGGTGCGGGAACAGCTGGCCGTCCTGGAACACGAGCGCGATGTGACGACGCCAGGCCGGCACGAACAGGCGCCGCTGCACGTCGACCAGCGTTTGACCGTCGAGCACGACCGTGCCACGGCTGGGCCGCAGCAGGCCCGCGACCAGCGCGAGCAGCGTGCTCTTGCCGCAACCCGAGGGGCCGAAGATACCGGTCGCGCCCGGGCCGAACTCCGCGCGGGCGCAGAGCGCGAAGTCGGCGCGGCGGAACTCGACGTCGACTTCAAGCACCTCGGGTCGCCCGGGCATCATGGTCGTGGTAGCCGAGCCGCAGCTCCGCGCGACGCGTCAGCCAGTGACTGCCGGCGAGGGCCGCGAGCGCGAGCGCAAGCGACAACGCGACGAGGCGCGCGGCCGCGGCCTCGCCCCCCGGCACGTGCATGAAGCTGTAGATCGCGAGCGGCAGCGTGCGCGTCTCGCCCGGAATGTTGCCGACGAAGGCCATCGTCGCGCCGAATTCGCCGAGGCTGCGCGAAAAACACAGCACCGCGCCCGCCAGCACGCCGGGCAGCGCGAGCGGCAGCGCGACCGTCCTGAAAGCGTTCCATGGCGAGGCGCCGAGCGTGGATGCGGCATGGTCGAGCCGGACGTCGACGAGCCGAAACGCCACGCGCACGGGTTGCACGAGCAATGGAAACGCCATCACCGCGGATGCGATGACCGCGCCTCGCCAGGAGAAGGCGACCACGATGCCGAAGGTCGACTCGAGCCAGGCCCCGAGCGGGCCGCCGGTGCCGAACAGCCAGAGCAGCAGGTATCCGGGCACCACGGGCGGCAACACCATCGGCAGCTGGACGAGCGCCTCGAGCAGGAACTTGCCGCGGAACTCGCGTCGCGCGAACAGCCAGCCGACGAGGACCCCGAGCGGCAGCGACGCGAGCGTCGCGCATGCGGCAACGCGGGCCGAGAGCCCGAGCGCATCCCATTCCGCCGCACTCAGCATGCGTCAACGGACCCGTTCACGCACGCGGAAGCCGTGCCGGGAGAACAGGTCCGCCGCCTCGGGCGAGTCACGCAGGAACGCGAAAAAGGCTCGACCTTCGGGCCCCGCCCGCTGCAACAGGGCCGCGGGATACACGACCGGCCGGTGCGAGGAGTCGGGGAAGCGCGCGACCGTCACGACGCGCGTGCTGCCCTTGGCGTCGGTTTCGTAGACGATGCCCGCCGCACAGTGCCCGCGCTCCACGAACGCAAGCGCTGCCCTGGCGTCGTCCGTGGCGACGATGCGCGACCGGAGCGCGTCCCAGGCGCCCAGCCACTGCAGTGCTTCGCGCGCACGGGTACCGATGGGCACGACGCCGGGCTCGCCCGTGCAGAGGCGGCCCGAAAATGCCCGGGCGAGCGCGAAGCCGGGGCGGAGTTCGGCATCGAAGCCCGCCTCCCGTGGCGCGACCAGCACGACCGCGTTGCCCAGCAGGTCGACCCGTGACGTGCGGTCGATCCGGTTGCGGGTGGCGAGTTCGTCCATCCAGGTCGCGTCGGCCGACACGAACACGTCGGCCGGCGCGCCGGCCACCAGCTGTTTTGCGAGCGTCGCGGAGCCCGCAAAGACCAGGACCGGGACCGGGTGCCCGGCGCGCCGCCAGCGTTCGG
>DASUMQ010000029.1:0-13430 GCA_036277615.1 Steroidobacteraceae bacterium | reverse complement strand
ACCCGCGCGTTGCGGAACAGGCGCGTCCAGCCGCCGTCCTCACTCCAGTCTTCCGGATGCCAGGAGTTCTGGACGGTGCGATAGACGCGTTCCGGGTGTGGCATCAGGATCGTCGCGCGCCCGTCGTCGGTCGTGAGGCCGGTGATCCCGTACGGTGAACCGTTCGGGTTCGCCGGGTACGTCGTCGCCACGCGCCCGTGGTTGTCGACCCAGCGCAGGCTGACGAGGCCGCCGTCTGCGCACTGGCGCGCGGCGGTTGCGTCGGCGAATTCCGCACGACCTTCGCCGTGCGCGACCGCGATCGGCAGCACGGAGCCTTCCATCGAACGGAAGAATATCGACGGCGTCGGCAGGACTTCCACGAGCCCGACGCGACCCTCGAACTGCTCCGACCGGTTGCGCACGAATCGCGGCCAGTGCGCGGCGCCGGGAATCAGTGTCTTCAGCGCCGACAACATCTGGCAGCCATTGCAGATGCCGAGCGTGAAACTGTCGGGACGCGCGAAGAACGCCTCGAACTGTTCGCGCAACGCAGCGTTGAACAGGATCGACTTGGCCCAGCCCTCGCCCGCGCCAAGCACGTCGCCGTAGGAGAACCCGCCGCAGGCGACCAGTCCCTTGAAGCGGTCGAGCGCGATGCGACCGGCGATGAGGTCCGTCATGTGCACGTCGGCGGGATTGAAGCCGGCACGATCGAACACCGCCGCCATCTCGACCTGGCTGTTGACGCCCTGCTCGCGCAGGATCGCGACCTCCGGCCGGGAGCCGCGCGATACGTAAGGCGCGGCCACGTCTTCCGACGGGTCGTACGTCAGGTGCGCGAACAGCCCGGGATCCTTCGGATCGATGGCCCGCTCGTGCTCTTCCTGCGCGCACGCCGGGTTGTCGCGGAGCGACTGCATCCGGAAGCTCGTTTCGGACCACGCCGTGCGCAACTCCGTCCGCGTGGTCTCCAGCAGCGAGTGGCCGGTCGCATCCGCAATGCACACGCGGTCCATCGCCTCGACCGCGCCGAGGTCGTGGACGTACGGTCCGAGCCCCGCCGCGGCGAAGCAAGCGCGCACTTCGTCGATGTGCGCGGTCTGCACCTGCACCACCGCGCCGAGCTCCTCGGTGAACAGTTCGGCGACCGCCGCCTCGCGCGTGGATGACGCGAGCCGCACGTCGAGCCCGCAGTGGCCGGCGAAGGCCATTTCAGCGAGCACCGCGAGCAGTCCACCGTCGGAGCGATCGTGGTACGCGAGCAGCAACCCGGCGCGACGCAGGCGAACGATCGCGTCGACGAAAACGCGTAGTCGCTGCGGATCGTCGCAGTCGGGTGCGCCGGAGCCAACGCGACCGTACACCTGCGCGAGACACGAGCCGCCGAGCCGGTTGCGGCCGCCGCCCAGGTCGACCAGCAGCAAGCGAGTCGCGCCGCGGTCGAGTCGCAGCTGCGGTGTGACCGTGCGGCGCACGTCCTCGATCGGCGCGAAGGCGGAGACGATCAGCGACACCGGCGCGACGACCTTCTTCGTCTCGCCGTCGGCCGACCACGCGGTCTTCATCGACAGCGAATCCTTGCCGACCGGAATCGCGATGCCGAGCGCCGGGCAGAAGTCCTCGCCGACCGCGCGCACGGTGTCGTGCAGGTCGGCGTCCTCGCCGGGCTCGCCGCACGCGGCCATCCAGTTCGCGGAGAGACGGATGTCCTCGATGCGTCGAACGTCCGCCGCGACGATGTTGGTGACGGCCTCGGCCACCGCCATGCGACCCGAGGCCGCCGCGTCGAGCAGCGCGAGCGGCGTGCGCTCGCCCATCGCCATCGCTTCGCCGTGCGTCGAAAAGTAGTCGGTGCAGGTGACCGCGACGTCGCTGACCGGCACCTGCCACGGCCCGACGAGCGGATCGCGGCTGATCATGCCGCCCACGGAGCGATCGCCGATCGTGACGAGGAACGTCTTGTCGGCGACGGTCGGCAGGCGCAGCACCCGCAGCGCCGCCTCGCGCACGTCGCCGATGTCCCGTGCGCTGAAGTCGTCCGAGGCGGGCGGGAGCCGCTTCACGTCGCGCGTCATGCGTGGCGGCTTGCCGAGCAGCGTGTCGAGCGGCATGTCGACCGGCGCGTTGCCGAACTGCGGATCGACGACGTGCAGCTGGCCGTCGCCCGTGACCTCGCCGACCACCGCGAACGGGCACCGCTCGCGGTCGCACAACGCGCCGAACGCCGCGAGCTGTTCCGCCGCGATCACGAGCACGTAGCGCTCCTGCGACTCGTTGCACCAGAGCTCGAGCGGCGACATGCCGGGCTCGTCGCTCAGCACCTTGCGCAGGTCGATGCGGCCGCCCGTGCTTCCGCCGTGGTGCACCGACTCGGGGATCGCGTTGGACAGTCCGCCCGCGCCGACGTCGTGGATCAGCAGGATCGGATTGTCCTCGCCCATCGCCCAGCAGGCGTCGATGACTTCCTGCGCGCGACGTTGCATCTCCGGATTGCCGCGCTGCACCGAGGCGAAATCGAGGTCGGCCGAACTCGAGCCTGCTCCCATCGACGACGCCGCGCCGCCGCCCAGCCCGATCAGCATCGACGGGCCGCCGAGCACCACGATCTTGGCACCCGGAACGACCGGCGCCTTTTCGACGTGCTGGCGACGCACGTTGCCGAGCCCGCCCGCGATCATGATCGGCTTGTGGTAACCGCGCAGCGGCGAGCGACCGTCGGATTCGACGCTCTGCTCGAACGTGCGGAAATAGCCGTAGATGTTAGGTCGGCCGAACTCATTGTTGAACGAGGCGGCGCCGATCGGCCCCTCGAGCATGATCTGCAGCGCCGGGACGATCCGATCCGGCTTGCCGAAGTCCTGTTCCCACGGCTGCACGTGGCCCGGGATGCGCAGGTTGGAGACCGAGAAACCGACGAGGCCGGCCTTCGGCTTCGCACCGCGCCCGGTCGCACCCTCGTCGCGGATCTCGCCGCCGGAGCCGGTGGCGGCGCCGGGATACGGCGAGATCGCGGTCGGGTGGTTGTGCGTCTCGACCTTGATCAGGATGTCGATCGGTTCGACCGCGCCCTCGTAGCCGGCGCCGCCCGGCTGCGCGAACCAGCGCCGGCCGGGCCAGCCCTCGATCACCGCGGCGTTGTCGCGATAGGCCGACAGCACGCCCTGCGGGCTGCAGCGATGCGTGTTGCGGATCATGCCGAACAGCGACTTCTCACTGCGTACGCCATCGACGATCCATTCGGCGTTGAAGATCTTGTGGCGGCAGTGCTCCGAATTCGCTTGCGCGAACATCATGAGTTCCACGTCGGTCGGGTCGCGCCGCATCTGGTCGCGGAACGCGGCGACGAGGTACTCGATCTCGTCGTCGGAGAGCGCGAGACCGAGTTCGGCGTTGGCGTGCTCGAGCGCCGCGCGGCCCCGTGCGAGTACGGGCACGGTCGCGAGCGGTTGCGGCGCGTGGTGCGCGAACAGGCCCGCGGCGGCGTCGATCGCATCGAGCACCGTCTCGGTCATCCGGTCGTGGATCAGCGCGGCGATCGCGGCCTGCTCCGCGGCCAGCAGTGGCACCGGCGATTGCACGTAGAACGCGACGCCGCGCTCGATGCGCGACACGTTCTCGAGGCCGCAGACGTGGGCGATGTCGGTGGCCTTGCTCGACCAGGGCGAGACGGTGCCGAAACGCGGCACCACGAACAGCGCTTCTCCTTCGGGATCCGTGGCGGCGGTCGCGGGACCGTAGCGCAGCAGGGCCTCGAGGACGCTGGTTTCACGGGCCGTGAGCGGCGCACGTGTATCGACGAAATGGAGGAACCGGCTGTCGATCGCCTCGACCTGCGCGACACGCTCGCGGATGGCGGCCAGGAGCTTGTCGAGACGGAAGTCCGAGAGCGCGGGAGCGCCGCTGAATGTGAGCATGAGCGAGGGCGCCGCCGTTCAGCAGGGAGCCGCGAATGATACCGGAGCAGGTGTTTTGCAGCCAGCGCAGGGGAGCGTAACCCCCTGCCGCCGCTCTACTTTTCGCGCGTGCCGGGGCCGCTCGGCGGTGTGTAGACCGGGAACGGGAATTGCGCCACGTTCGAGCCCGCCCCCTCCGACACCTTGCTCATGCCCGACTTCCGCACTTCGTCGATGCGGATCACCGAGTGCAGCGGCAGGTACGTCCGTTTCACGCCGGCGAACTCGGTCTGGATCTTCTCCTCGGACGGGTCGACGACGAGCGTGGTCTTTTCGCCGAAGATCAGTTCCTCGACCTCGATGAAACCGAACATCTGGCCATGGCCGACCTTGCGGGCGTAGATCTCGAAGACCTTGCCCTGGTTGTGAAAAATGACCTTGAAAATGTGACTGGCAGCCATTCGGCCGGCACGCTTGCGTGATAGGGTCGTCGCATATTACAAGGGACGCGTAGCAGCGTCAGCCGCAACGGGCACCGGCGGGAGCCGGCGGAACGACACGCGCCGACAACCGAACAACGATGGCACTCAAGCTGCGCGTCATCAGCGAGCATTATCGCCAGCTCGGCGAGAACCGTTCGCGCGTGTTCGGCGTGAACGGCGGCACCGTCGGCCGCGCGCCCGACAACGACTGGGTCCTGCCCGACCCGCGCCGCGTCGTCTCCGGCCATCACTGCGTGCTGCAGTATCACGGCGGCAAGTTCTGGCTCAACGACATCAGCACCAACGGCGTCTACGTCAACGACGCGGACGATCCGGTGTCCACCGCGGGCGGCCGCGTCGAACTGCACGACGGCGATCGGTTGCGCATCGGCGACTACGACATCGTCGTCTCGGTCGACCAGCGCATCGACTTCCTGCCCGCGGCCTCGGACGAACACTCCGCGGCCAAGCACCTCGATGCCGGCATCGGGCACAGCCTGGACCTCGACAGCCTGCTCGAGCCGCGCGATGCGGAGCAGTCGGACTCGATGCCGATGCACAACGCCTTCGGCGTGAAGGTCAACTCGGAGGCCCGCGCGGCGTTGCTCGATGCGCTGCAGAAGTCCGTCGCGGAGGACTCCGTGCTCGCCGGCGCAACGTCCGGGCGTGCCGACTCGGTGGTGCCGCAGTTCGCGCCGACCGCGACGCAGCGAATCACTCCACGAACGGCGCCGGCGACGACCCCAGCACCGGCCGCACCGGCGAGCGCGCCGGCCGCGGCGACGCCGGCCACGCCGGAGTGGGCACTGCGCACGCGACAGATCACCCGCGAGGAACTGGCCGAAGCGCTCGCACGACGCCAGAGCCGTGCCGACGCGCGTGAGCGCTCGGTGCCTTTCTACCAGCAGGCGAGCACGTGGACCGACCTGCGCTCCGCCGTGCAGGCGTTCTGCCGCGGTGCCGGCATCGACGCGAATTCGCTGACGCCGGAAGCGCAGGCCATGCTGCCCCTGGTCGCGGGGCAGTTGCTGCGCGAGGCCGTCGTCGGCCTCAACGACATCGCCGTCGCACGGGCGAGCGGGCCGGCGGGAACGAAGGTGGCGGCGGTGCCGGCGCCCCCGGGCGGCAGCAGCAATCCGTTGCGCACGTCGTCGAGCGTCGAGCAGGCGATCCAGCGCCTGTTCGAGTCGCACAACCGCCTCTACGCGGGCCCCGTCGAGTCGCTGCGCGACGTGCTGCAGGAGATCAAGGAGCACGAGGCGGCGCTCGCCGCCGGCATGCGCGCCGGTCTCGACGCAGTGCTGGAACAGCTTTCGCCGAGCAACGTCGCGGACCAGTTCGAGCAGGGCCGCGCCCGCATGCTGGCGCCCGGGCAGGATCCGCGGCCGAAGTACTGGGAGTTCTACGCGGACTTCTACCGCGTGCTCAAGCAGCAGGCGGGCGGCGAGGAGTTGCCGCGTCCATTCGTCGAGGCGTTCGGCCAGGAATACGCGCGCGCCCGCGCGCAGCTGCGCACCAGGCGCTCCTGATTTAAGCTTCGTCGATCAGCCTTTTTTCGCGGGCCGCCGCGTCGCCGTCATTGGTACGGCTCGTTGATCGAGAGGTCGAGCGCGGTCAGCGAATGGAACAGCTCGCGCACGAACACGAACATCGCGAACACGAGGCACAGCAGCGCCGTCACGAAGAGCACGGCGCAGGTGACCGTCACGTTCCACTCGAGCAGCAGCCCGAGGAACAGCAAGGTGATCAGCAGGCCGCACACGGCCACCGACGAGGCGCTCAGGGCGAGCGCCAGCCGGATCAGCCGGGCGCGGTGGCCGAGGATCCGCAGCTGCAGTTCGAGGGCATCGCGGTGCTCGGCGGCGACGAGGTTGCGTTCGGCCGCCACGATGCGCGTCCGGTCGACAATCCGGCCGAGCCGATTGCTCAACGTCAGCAACAGCAGCCCGACGCCGGAAATCAGTACCACCGGTGCGATCGCGGCCTGGATCACCTGCAGGACGTGTTCCGGGCCGAAGGCTCGCAAGGGCATGGCGCACTATACCGGGTGCGTCGCCAGGGTCGGCCGCGGGGCGGTACGGGATGACCGTGATGCGAGGTGAAAGTTGCGACGGCGATAGATGAACGGCGTTCAAGGCCGGGCCGCGTGCGCAGCTCGTGCCTCTGCCACGAGCTCACGAATGAAAAAACGCCCCTTCGGGGGCGTCTTTCACAGTATATGGCGGAGAGGGTGGGATTCGAACCCACGTGGGGCGATTATGCCCCCATCCGATTTCGAGTCGGCGCCGTTATGACCGCTTCGGTACCTCTCCGTAGAGGGCCGCGCATTCTATAGCAGCAAGGTGCCCAGCACCACCCGCGCACGGGGCCGAAGCCGAAGGCACAATGCGCGGCGGCCGGCTCCACGCATGAAAGTCCTCCTGGCACTGTTCACGACACTGTTGCTGGCCACCTGCCGCCAGCCGCCGTCGCTGCTGCAGCAGATCGTCGAGCAGGGCGAACTGCGCGTCGTCACCCGCA
Organism: Steroidobacteraceae bacterium; assembly: GCA_036277615.1. Lineage (GTDB taxonomy): Bacteria > Pseudomonadota > Gammaproteobacteria > Steroidobacterales > Steroidobacteraceae > RPQJ01. The sequence goes on along the minus strand of DASUMQ010000029.1, from coordinate 6,553 downwards.
ACAGCCCGGACGCGTACTACCTCGGGAGCCAGGGACCGGAGGGACCCGCCTACGACCTGGCCAGCACCTTCGCCGAGCATCTCGGCGTGCCGCTGCGGCTCTACACGGTGCGCACGCGCGAAGCGGCCATCGACGAGGTGGCCGCCGGACGGGCGCACCTCGCGGCCGCGGGGCTCTCGACCGGCGTGGCACTGCCCCGGGGCACCCAGTTCGGACCGGGCTACCAGCGCGTTCGCGAGCACCTCGTGTACCGGCGTCGCACGGCCCGACCCGCCAACATCGTGCAGGCGGCGCGCGGCCAGATCGAGGTGGCCGTCGGCAGCGCTCACCTGCGCACGCTCGAGGACCTGCGCCTCGGCCACCCGGAGCTCGCCTGGGTCGAGCGCGAGGAGACCGACACCGAGGAAATCCTGGCGGAGGTTTCGCAGGGCGCCGTGCAATTCACGCTCGCGACCTCCACCGAGTTCGCGCTGAACCGCTCGGTGCATCCCGAGCTCGCGATCGCGCTCGACCTGTCGCCGGAACGCGCGCTCGCGTGGGTCGTCCGCACGGCGGGGCACGACTCGAGCCTGCTCGACCGCGTCAACGCCTACTTCGCCCTGGCGCGGCGCGATGGCACGATCGCCGCCCTGCTCGACCGCTATTACGGCAAGGACGAACGGTTCGATTACCTGCTGTCGCGCAACTTCATGGAGCACCTCGACTCGCGACTTCCCCGCTACCTCGCGTGGTTCCAGGAGGCGGCGCAGCAGCACGGGCTCGACTGGCGCCTGCTCGCGGCGATGGGATACCAGGAGTCGAAGTGGGATCCGCGTGCGGTGTCGTTCACCGGCGTGCGCGGCCTGATGCAGCTGACCGAAGACACGGCCTCGCGCATGCGCGCAGGGGATCGCACCGACCCGCGATCGAGCATCTTCGCCGGCGCGAAATACCTCGCCTTGCTGCAGCGGACGATCCCGCGTCGCATCCCCGAGCCTGACCGGACCTGGCTCGCCGTCGCCGCGTACAACGTCGGCCTCGGCCACCTCGAGGACGCGCGGATCCTCGCGCAGTCGCAGGGCCGCAATCCCGACAGCTGGGACGACGTGCGCAACTTCCTGCCGCTGCTGAGCCAGGAGCGCTGGTACACGCGCACCAAGCGCGGGTACGCGCGCGGCTGGGAGCCCGTGCGATACGTCGGCAACGTGCAGGCCTATCTCAACATCCTGCAGGTCGCCGGCATGTCCGCCAACGCGAGGGTTGCACCGCCGGAGCCCGAACTGGACGCGGGCCCAAAGCGGCGCTGAAGCCGCCGCTCAGCCGCGCCGCGCGACGAAGAAATCGCGCAGCAGCGCACCGCACTCGTCGGCCAGCACGCCGGGCACGACCTGCAGCCGATGGTTCAGCGCGGGGCTTTGCGCGACGTTGAAGACGCTGCCGGCCGCCCCGGCGCGCGGGTCGGTGGCGGCATACACGAGGCGCTCGACGCGCGCGTGCACCATTGCGCCCGCACACATCGCGCAGGGTTCGAGCGTCACATACAACGTCGTGCCGAGCAGCCTGTAGTTGTCGATCCGCGCCGCGGCGGCGCGCAACGCGACCATCTCGGCGTGCGCCGTCGGATCGTGGGTCGATATGGGGCGGTTGAAGCCCTCGGCCAGGATTTCGCCCTCACGGACGATCACCGCCCCGACCGGCACCTCGCCGGCCGCTTCGGCGAGACGCGCAAGCTCGATCGCGCGGCGCATGAAGTGCAGGTCCAGAGGCTCCATGGCGATGAAGAGGGGTGGCTGGTGGCTAGTGGCTGGTGGCTGGTGGCTAGTGAAAAGCGGCTGCGCGCGCGCGACGACGTCGACCTTCTACTGGCCACTAGCCACTAGCCACCAGCCACTTCTCCCTACTCCCACTCGATCGTCGAGGGCGGCTTGCCGGAGATGTCGTAGGTCACGCGCGAGATGCCCGCCACTTCGTTGATGATGCGTCGCGCGCAGAGGTCCAGGAACTCGTACGGCAGCCGCGCCCAGCGTGCGGTCATGAAGTCGACCGTCTCGACCGCGCGCAGCGCGATCACGTAGTCGTAGCGACGGCCATCGCCCATCACCGCGACCGAACGCACCGGCAGGAACACGGCAAACGCCTGGCTCGTCTGGTCGTAGAGACCGTGCGCGTTCAGCTCGTCGATGAAGATCTTGTCGGCCTTGCGCAGCAGGTCGGCGTACTGCCGCGTGACCTCGCCGAGGATGCGCACGCCGAGGCCCGGGCCCGGAAACGGGTGGCGGAATACCATCGACCGCGGCAGGCCGAGCTCGAGCCCGAGCTTGCGCACCTCGTCCTTGAACAGTTCGCGCAGCGGCTCGACGAGCTTGAGCTTCATCTGCTCCGGCAGCCCGCCGACGTTATGGTGCGACTTGATCACGTGCGCCTTGCCGGTCCCCGCGCCGGCGGATTCGATCACGTCCGGGTAGATCGTGCCCTGCGCGAGCCAGCGCACGCCTTCGAGCCGGTGCGCTTCCTCGTCGAACACCTCGACGAACAGCCGCCCGATGATCTTGCGCTTGCGCTCGGGGTCGGTCTCGCCTCGCAGCGCGTCGAGGAAGCGCTGCTCCGCGTCGACGCGGATCACGCGCACGCCCATGTGCTCGCCGAGCGTCTGCATGACCTGGTCGCCCTCGCCCGCGCGCAGCAGGCCGTGGTCGACGAACACGCAGACGAGCTGGTCGCCGATCGCACGGTGCAGCAAGGCGGCGACGACGGAGGAGTCGACGCCGCCCGAGAGGCCGAGCAGCACCGTGTCGCGACCCACCTGCTCGCGCACGCGCGCGATCGCATCGGCGATGATATTTCCCGCTTCCCAGCGTGCCTCGCACGCGCAGATCTCGCGCACGAAGCGCTCGAGCATGCGCGAGCCCTGCAGCGTGTGGGTCACTTCGGGGTGGAACTGCACCGCGTAGTAATGTCGCGACTCGTCGGCCATCGCCGCGAGCGGCGCGTTCGCCGAGGCGCCCACCGGCACGAAACCGGGCGGCACCTGCTCGACGCGGTCGCCGTGGCTCATCCAGACGTCGAGCACCGGACGGCCCTGCGCGTCGCGGTGATCGGCAAGCTCCTCGAACAGCCGGCACGGCGACGTGACCGTGACGGTCGCGTAACCGAACTCGCGGTGGTCGGACCCGAGCACCCGACCGCCCAGCTGCGCGGCCATCGTCTGCATGCCGTAGCAGATGCCCAGCACCGGCACGCCGAGTTCGAACACGGCGTCGGGCGCCCGCGGTGGACTCGCCGCCGTGACCGACTCCGGCCCGCCCGAAAGGATCACGCCGCGCGCGCCGAAGGCGCGGACGTCGGCGTCGCTCATGTCCCAGGGGTGGATCTCGCAATAGACGCCGGACTCGCGGACTCGACGCGCGATCAGCTGCGTGTACTGGGCACCGAAGTCGAGGATCAGGATGCGGTGCGCGTGAATGTCGGGCGGACGCACCACGCGGGCGGGTTCAGCTGACACGGTAATTCGGCGCTTCCTTGGTGATGGTCACGTCGTGCACGTGGCTCTCGCGCACGCCCGCATTGGTGATGCGGACGAACTGCGGTCGCGTGCGCATCTCGTCGATGTCGGCGCTGCCCGTGTACCCCATCGCGGCGCGCAGGCCACCCGCGAGCTGGTGCAGGATCGCGACGATGCTGCCCTTGTACGGCACGCGGCCCTCGACGCCTTCCGGCACGAGCTTCTCGAGCTCCGCGGAGGCGTCCTGGAAATAGCGGTCGCGCGATCCGTTCGATTGCGCCATCGCACCGAGTGAACCCATGCCGCGATAGGACTTGTACGAGGCGCCCTGGTAGAGCTCGACCTCGCCCGGCGATTCCTCGGTGCCCGCGAAGAGGCCACCCATCATCACGCAGTGCGCGCCGGCGACGATCGCCTTGGCGATGTCGCCCGAGAAACGGATGCCCCCGTCCGCGATCAGCGGGACGCCGTGCCGCGCCAGTGCGGCGGCCACGTTGGCGACCGCGCTGATCTGCGGTACGCCCACCCCCGCCACCACGCGCGTCGTGCAGATCGAGCCCGGGCCGATGCCGACCTTGACCGCGTCGGCCCCTGCATCGACCAGCGCGAGCGCCGCGTCGGCCGTCACGATGTTGCCCGCGACGACCTGCTGCGCCGGCCACTTCGACTTGATGCGCTTGACGGCCTCGATCACGCCGCGCGAGTGGCCGTGGGCCGTGTCGACGACGATCACGTCGACGCCGTTCTCGCGCAGCGCTGCCGCGCGCTCGAGCGTGTCGGCCCCGGTGCCCACTGCGGCGCCCACGCGCAACGCGCCCCGCTCGTCCTTGCACGCGCGCGGGAATTCGGTCGCCTTCTGGAAGTCCTTGACCGTGATCATGCCCTTCAACTGGAAGTCGTCGCCGACGACGAGCACCTTCTCGATGCGGTGCTTGTGCAGCAGAGCGAGCACTTCTTCCTTGGGCGAGTTCTCGCGCACCGTGATCAGGCGGTCGCGCGGCGTCATGACCTCGGAGACCGGGGCGTCGTAGCGCGTCTCGAAGCGCAGGTCGCGGTGCGTGACGATGCCGACGGCCTTGCCCTCGCGCACCACGGGGACGCCCGAGATGTTCTTCGAGCGCGTGAGTTCGAGCACGTCGCGGATCGTGGCCTCGGGGCCGACCGTGATCGGGTCGTGGATGATGCCGCTCTCGAAGCGCTTGACGCGTGCGACCTCGCGCGCCTGCGCCGCGATGGTCATGTTCTTGTGGACGATGCCGATGCCGCCTTCCTGCGCGATCGATATCGCGAGACGGTGCTCGGTGACGGTGTCCATTGCGGCCGAGACGACCGGCAGGTTCAGGCGGATCGTGCGCGTGAGCTGCGTCGCGAGGCTGACCTCCTGCGGCAGGACCTGCGAGTAGGCCGGCACGAGCAGGACGTCGTCGAAAGTGAGGGCTTCCTCGAGAATTCGCAGCATGGGGCGATCCGGGCTGAAGGAAGCGCGACATTGTACCCGGCCGGGGCACCTCGCGTAAAACCGGGGACCGGCTGGTGTCGGGCGTGGTCGGCAGCAAGGCTTGGGCAAACGCCCACGACGACGACGACGACACCGGATCCCGATGGTCGTGGCCAGGGCCGTCCGCGGCATGGATGCCGCGGCCGGAGCCTCCAGGGACGGATTCACGGCGTCCCTGGGCACGACCTCGGGGTTCGGTGTCGGCGGCGGGACCGGAGAATGCGGACATCTCACGAGCGCCGCCCCGGCCGGTAAACTGCGCAGATGCCCGATTCCTGGTTCGACGACGTTCCGCCACCTGCCGCCCCACCGCGCGACGTCCTCACGATCTCGCAGCTCAACGCCCAGGCGCGGATGCTGCTCGAGCGCGGCCTGGGTTCGGTCTGGCTCGAAGGCGAAATCTCGAACCTCGCCCGCCCGTCCTCGGGTCATTGGTACTTTTCGCTCAAGGACGAGGGCGCGCAGGTCCGCTGTGCGATGTTCCGCACCCGCGCCATGCTGGTTCGCTTCCCGGTCCGCGACGGGGCACGCGTGCTCGCCCGGGGTCGCGTGAGCTTGTACGAGGCCCGCGGCGAGTTCCAGGTCGTCGTCGAGCACCTCGAGGAGGCCGGCGAAGGCGCGCTGCGGCGACGGTTCGAGGAGCTCAAGCGCAAGCTGATGGCCGAAGGCCTGTTCGAGGGCGCGCGCAAGCGCAAGCCGCCGACGTTGCCGCGGCGAATCGGGGTGATCACCTCGGGCACCGGCGCCGCTCTGCGCGACATCCTGCACGTGCTGCGCCGCCGGTTCCCGGCCGTGCCGGTGCTGCTCTACCCCGCCGCAGTGCAGGGTGACGCGGCGCCGCGCGAGCTCGTCGACGCGTTGCGGCTTGCCGCCCGGCGCGCCGAGTGCGACGTGCTGATCCTGGCGCGCGGCGGGGGCTCGCTCGAAGACCTGATGGCCTTCAACGACGAAGCCGTGGCGCGCGCGATCGCCGCGTCGCCGATCCCGGTGATCAGTGGCGTGGGTCACGAGACCGACTTCACGATCGCCGACTTCGTGGCGGACGAGCGCGCGCCGACGCCTTCGGGCGCCGCCGAACGTGCCGTGCCCGACTCCGGGGAGTTCCTGCGGGCGCTGGGTGCGCTCGAGCGCAACCTCTCGAACGCGATGCGACGCAGGTTGCAGTTGCTGGCGCACGCATTGAACCTGCAGCGTCGCGGTCTCGCGCGATCGCACCCCGGCGCACGGCTGCGCCAGCACGCACAGCGGCTAGACGAGCTCGAACAGCGGCTGCAACGCGCGATCGTGCGCAAGCTCGACCGGTCCCGTGACCGCGCCGAGCGTGCGCGTGCACTGCTCGAGCGCAGCAGTCCGGCGCGACGGCTCACGACGATGCGGCTGCGGCTCGACCGTGCCGTGCGCCAGCTGCCGCTCTGCATGGAGCGCCGCCTGCAGCGAGGCCGTGACCGGTTCGAACGCTCGGCCCGGACGTTACACGCAGTGAGCCCGCTCGCGACGCTCGACCGCGGTTACGCGATCGTGCTCGACGAAGCCGGTCACGTCGTCACCGACGCGACGTCCGTGGCGCGCGGCGC
>DASUMQ010000028.1:0-10464 GCA_036277615.1 Steroidobacteraceae bacterium | reverse complement strand
GCAGCGACGAAGAGATCGCGCACCTCCGGCGTCTCTCCCAGGTAATAGCGGTCGTCCGGCGTGAAGCTCTCGGGACCGTTGAAAAAGAGCTGGATGCCCGCCCGTCCGAGCGCCGGCACACGGCGCACGGCCGCCTCGAGGATCGGTTCGAAATGCTCGTGGTCCGGGGGCAGGCTGTCGAAGCAGAAATTCTCCGGGATGCCGTCCATGCCCCAGGGCTTTGCGGCAGGCTCGAAGCACCCCATCAGCAGCTTGCCCGCGTCTTCCTTGTAGTAGGCGCACTCGTCCGGCACGCGCAATACGGGTACGTCGCGTGCGAGCGCGGCCATCGGCTCGGTGACGACGTAGAAGTGCTCGGCCGCGTGCAACGGCACGGCGACGCCGGCGGCGGCCGCGAGCGCGTGCGACCACATCCCGCCGCAGAGCACCACCGTGTCGGCGGCGACGAATCCCCGGTCGGTCTCGACGCCGACGGCGCGGCCGCGCTCGACGACGATGCGCGCGACCGTCGTGTTCTCGTGGATGCGTGCTCCCCGGAGCTTTGCGCCCTTGGCGAGCGCGTGGGTCGTGTCGACCGGGTTGGTCTGGCCGTCGTTCGGCAGGAAGATCCCGCCGACGAGGTCGTCCACCTCGAGCAGCGGCCAGCGCTCCCGGATATCGCCGGGCGCCAGTTCGTCGACATGCAGCCCGAAGGTCCTGCCCATCGACAGGCCTCGGCGCAGCTCTTCCATGCGCGCGTCCGTCTTTGCGACGCTGATCGAGCCGTTCTGGCGAAACCCGGTCGCCTGGCCGGTTTCGGCTTCCAGCGAACCGTAGAGGTCGGCGGTGTACCGGGCAAGTTCGGTCAGGTTGCGCGTTGCCCGCAACTGGCCGACGAGTCCTGCCGCGTGCCACGTCGTGCCGCAGGTCAGTTGCCTGCGCTCGAGCAGCACGACGTCGGCGATGCCGAGCCGGGTCAGGTGATACGCGGTGGAGCATCCCGCGATACCGCCGCCGACGATGACGACGTTGGCGTGCCGGGGCAGGGTCATACCGTGCGTGGTTCGCCTGCCGTCACGCGCGGGCCGCCCGCGGCCCGGGGTCGGCCGTCGTCGCGGGCCGCATCGATGCGCGCGGCAGCTTCACCGGAAAGCGGCGACGCACTTCGGCGTCGACCGCCTCGGACACATGCCCCGGGAAATGCGTCGCGAGGATCTCCTCGACTTTCCGCATCGCCCGCGTGGTCACGTCGAGCGCGCCCTGCTCGAGCCACTCGTTCGGGCTGCGGCGGTCGCCGACGAGCGGGTACAGGTACTCGCTCTGCATCAACTGCAGGGTCTGCTCGCTGCCGAGATAGTGTCCCGGCCCGTTCAGGCAGACGTCGCGGATCGTCTCGAACGACAGCCGCTCCTCGTCGACCTGGATGCCGCGGATCGTGCGTTGCGTCGCGCCGATGACGTCGTTGTCGATCACGAGGCTCTCGAGCGAAAAGCCGAGCAGGCTCGCGTGCATGCCGGCCGATTCGTAGATCAGGTTGGCGCCCGCGTTGCCGACCAGCGCGTGGTTGAGCGCCTTTTCCGCGCCGGACTGGCCGTCCGGGATCTTCGAGTCGGTCATGCCCGAAGCAGTGCCGCCCGTGAGGTCGTAGAAATGCGCCATCTGTGCCGACGCCGCCGAGAGCAACGCCTGCTCCGGACTGCCGCCCGACATCGCGCCGGTGCGCAGGTCGGAGACGAAGCACCAGGTGCCGAAGATCGCCGGATGACCTGGACGGATCGCGTTGACGTACACGAGCCCGGCGAGCACCTCGGCCACCTCCTGGGCCAGGGCTCCCGCCAGCGCGGCAGGTGCGGTGGCACCGGCCTGGCCCGCCGACAGCAGCAGCACGGGCATCCCGCCCTGCACTGCGACCTCGAGGCAGCGGCAGGCGTCGGTCGCGAACTTCATCGGTGGCACGACGAAGCAGTTCGACTGGCTCACGAACGGTCGCTCGCGCCACCGACGCTCGCCGCCCGCGATCGCGTGCAGCATCTGCAGCGAGGCGGTCACGTGTTCGGGCTGGACCCAACTCGTGCCGACGTGCTTGGTCGTGCTCGCGACCGAGGCGTAGCACGTGTTGAAGTCCATCTCGAACGGGTCGGGGATGTCGCGCGGCACGACGGCGCGCTGGAAGAAGTGGATGTGCTCGAGCACGTCGACGATCCGGCCGATGTCGTAGAGGTCGCGGATCGTCGACTCGCGATAGCCGGTGCGAGGGTCGACGATGTTGACCGCCGCCCCGGCGGTACCGAAGTAGGTGCGCTTGCCCCAGGGTTCCATGTCGTGCCGCGGATCCTGTCCGTGCAGCACGAACCGCCGTCCGGCCCGGGCGAGGGTGTCCTCCACGAGCGACCGCGGAAACAGCAACCGGCCGCGGTCGTCGACCGTGCAGCCGGCACGCGTGAGGATCTCGACGCCGCTTGCCGGCGCATCGGCCAGGCCAACCTCGGCCAGCAGCCGCAGCGCGGTGCGATGGATCTGCTCCACGTCGTGGGGCGAGAGCGGCTGGTACCGCCCGGCCTCCATGCCGGGTCGCGCCGGTCGCAAGTGCTCGGGCACGCCGGCCGTGCGCTCGGCGCGACGCGCGTCGCGCGCCGACGGTCGGCGGGCTGGGGTCGGTCTGTCGCTCATCGCCACTCCGCGGGGTGTCGTCTCGGGTCGGCTGCCGAAGCGTAGCAAGCGTCGCACTTCAGGCCCCGCATCAGCGGAAGTTTTCTCTACCAACGGGAAAGCGGCGTCAGGGCAGGCACGAGTGCCCGGCGGGTCGCGCCCGGTCCGGAGTCGCTAATATGGCGGCCACTGGCCGCAACCTGCGGCTACCTGCCCAGGGGTTCGCATGACCGTTCCGCAAAGCCGCGCCGAGTGGCAACGCCGCGCCGCCGAGCTTCGCTATGCAAACGGCCACTTCATCGACGGCGAGCACGTGCCGGCGCGGAGCGCGCGGTTCACGGTCGTCAACCCCGCTACCGCAAAGCCCCTGTGCGAGGTGGCGGCCGGCGACGCCGAAGTCGTCGACGCGGCCGTGGCCAGCGCCCTGCGCGCCCACCGCGACGGTGTCTGGCGACGGATGGCACCACGCGACCGGTTGCAGGTGATGAGCCGCCTGGCGGACCTGATCGACCGGCACACGGCCGAATTCGTCCTGCTCGACACGCTCTGCATGGGGAAGCCCGTGCGCGACATGCTGGCCGTCGACGTGCCGCAATCGTCGCTCACGTTCCGCTATTTCGCCGAACTGTCGGACAAGGTGGAAGGCGCGGTCACGGCGACGGCCGCCGACGCGTTCCACTACACGCTGCGCGAGCCGCTCGGCGTCGTCGGCTGCATCACGCCGTGGAATTATCCGCTGATGCAGATCGCCTGGAAGATCGCGCCGGCGCTCGCGGCCGGCAACACCGTCGTGCTCAAGGCCGCGGAGCAGGCACCGCTCTCTGCGCTGCTGCTCGCGCAGCTGTTTGTGGAGGCGGGCGCACCGGCCGGCGTGCTGAACGTCGTGAGCGGCACCGGTGCGGACGCCGGTGCGCCGCTCGCGCTGCACCCCGACGTCGCCAAGATTTCGTTCACGGGTTCGACCGCGACCGGCAAGAAGATGCTGGTCTACTCGGGACAGTCGAACATGAAGCGCGTGAGCCTGGAGTGCGGCGGCAAGTCGCCACAGATCTTCCTCGCGGACCTCGAGGACCTCGACCGCGCCGTGACCTACGCGATCAACGGCATCTTCGGCGTCATGGGCGAGGTCTGCAGTGCCGGGTCGCGCCTGATCGTGGACCGGCCGATCGCCGAGGCGTTCAAGGCTCGCTTTATCGAGCGAGGGCCCCTTGCATTCGTGCCGGGCGACCCGCTCGATCCCGCCACGACCATGGGGCCGCTGGTCACGCGCACGCAGCACGAGCGCGTGCTCGGCTACATCCGAAAGGGGCGGGACGAGGGCGCCACCGTGGCGTTCGGCGGCGACACGCCGGACCTGCCCGGCTACTACGTCAATTCGACGCTGTTCACGGACGTGGACAACCGGATGACCATCGCGCGCGAGGAAATCTTCGGTCCCGTCGCGACGATCCTCGAAGTCGACGGGCTCGAGGAAGCGCTGCGCGTGGCGAACGACTCGATCTACGGGCTCGCGGCCTCGGTCTGGACCAGCGACCTGCGATCCGCGCACGAGGCCGTGCGCGGCCTCGAGGCCGGCACGCTCTACGTCAACTGCTTCGATCACGGCGACCCGACCGCGCCGTTCCTCGGCCACAAGCAGTCGGGGCAGGGCGGCGACAAGACGCTCGAGGGCCTGCTCAACTACACGCAGACGAAGTCGGCGTGGATCCACCTGGGGCGCTGAATGATCGAGGACCTGGCAGGGTTGCGACCCGACATTGAAATTCCGGCGCGTGAGTTCGGCGTACCGAACGACATGCGCGTACCGGCGTTCTCCGAACGCAGCGAGTACGTGCCCGAGCTCGACGATGCGTACCGGTTCGACCCGGACACCACGCTCGCGATCCTCGCGGGCTTCAAGCACAACCGGCGCGTGATGGTGCAGGGGTATCACGGCACGGGGAAGTCGACCCACATCGAACAGGTCGCGGCACGGCTCAACTGGCCAATGATCCGCATCAATCTCGACGGGCACGTGAGCCGGATCGACCTCGTGGGTCGCGACGCGATCGTGCTCAAGGATGGCCGCCAGGTCACCGAGTTCCGTGAAGGCCTGCTGCCGTGGGCGCTGCAGCGGCCGATCGCGCTCGCTTTCGACGAATACGACGCCGGCCGACCCGACGTCATGTTCGTGATCCAGCGCGTGCTCGAGGCGAGCGGCAAGCTCACGCTGCTCGACCAGAACCGCATCATCAGCCCGCACCCGTATTTCCGGCTGTTCGCGACGAGCAACACGATCGGCCTCGGCGACACCAGCGGGCTCTACCACGGCACGCAGCAGATCAACCAGGGCCAGATGGATCGCTGGTCGATCGTGACGACGCTCAACTACCTCGACCACGACGCGGAGGCCGCGATCGTGCTCGCGAAGGTGCCGGCCTACGATTCGAACGAGGGTCGACGGACGATCATGTCGATGGTCCGGGTCGCCGACCTGACTCGCAACGGGTTCATGAACGGCGACCTGTCGACGGTGATGAGCCCCCGCACCGTGATCGCGTGGGCGGAAAACGCGCAGATCTTCGGCGACCTCGGGCTCGCATTCCGCGTGACGTTCCTGAACAAGTGCGACGAGCTGGAGCGGCCGACCGTGGCCGAGTTCTATCAGCGGGCCTTCGGGGCGGAATTGCCCGAGACGATCACGCACGTGAAGGTCGTTTGAGCGTCCGGACACCGCGCGGGCCTCCGGTCGACGCGGCGCTCGAGCGTGCGCAGCGTGCGGTCGTGCAGGCGACTCGGGCGCTCGCCGGGGCAAAGAACCTGGAGGTCACGTTCGGTCCGCCCCAGCCGTCCACGACGAAAGGCCCGGTGCGATTGCCGTCGTTCCGGCTGCCGCTCGGCGCCGGCGAGGCGGCGCGCGTGCGCGGCCACGGCGATCACGCCGCGCTGCGTCACGCCTACCACGACGCAGCTCTGCACGATCGATTCCGGCCGAGCGGCGTGCGTGCGCGCGAGATCTACGACACGCTCGAGGACGTGCGCTGCCAGTCGCTCGGGGCGCGCGTGCTGCCCGGCGTGGCCGCGAACCTCACCGCCGTGCTCGAGGAGACACTTGCTCGCAAGCCCGGTGTTGCGTCGCACGGACCGAAGCCGGCGGCGCCGATGGTGCAGGCCCTCGCACTCCTGCTGCGCGAGCACCTCACCGGACTGCCGTCGCCCGCGGGGGCGACCGAGCTGATGCTGCAGTGGCGCAAGGACCTCGCGCGCCGTGCGGGTCCGCACTTTGCGGGCCTGGTCGCCCTGGCCGAGGACCAGCGCCGTTTCGCATTCGAACTGCACGAACTCGTCCGGGACCTCGACCTCGGCCACGAACTCGGTGCGGCGGGGGAGCGGCGACGCGCGGCGCTCGCAAGACGACTCGACACGGGCGCCGCGCCCGACGCGTCGTCCCGGCCGGCGCCGGAAGGTTCGCTGGTCGAGCAGGCGGCGGTGCCGCTCGAGCAGGATGCCCCCGAAGTCGACAGTGGACAGCAAGTCGGATCGCGGTACCGGCAGGGCGACGATACGGAGCGACAGGCCGAGCGGGAGCCGCGCGGGTCGCGCCTGCAGCGCGAGTCGATGCACGACGACTCGGACCACCCCGACCGCCACTACAAGGTCTTCACGCGCGCCCACGACGAGGTCGTCGATGCGCACGTGCTCTGCGCGGACGTCGAGCTCACGCGTCTGCGCGCCGACCTCGACCGGGCGTCGCGGGCGCTGCAGCCGGCCGTGACGCGACTCGCCGTGCGGCTCGAGCGGCTGTTGCTGGCGCGCCAGACCCGCCGGTGGCAGTTCGACCTCGAGGAGGGCGCGCTCGATGCAGCCCGGCTCGCGCGCGTGGTCACGGATCCGCTCGCGCCGCTGGCGTATCGCGAGGAGACCGAGGCTGACTTCAAGGACACGGTCGTGAGCCTGCTGCTCGACAACTCCGGTTCGATGCGCGGACGGCCGATCATGGTCGCCGCGCTCTGCGCCGACGTGCTCGCGCGCACGCTCGAGCGCTGCGCCGTCAAGGTCGAGATCCTCGGCTTCACGACGCGCGAGTGGAGCGGTGGGCGCTCGCGCGAAGACTGGCTGGCGGTTGGGCGGCCAGCGGGGCCGGGGAGGCTGAGCGACGTTCGCTACATCGTCTACAAGCCGGCGGAGGTGCCGTACCGGCGCGCGCGCCGCAACCTCGGGGCCATGCTGCGCGAGGACCTGCTCAAGGACAACATCGACGGCGAGGCGCTGCTCTGGGCGCACGAGCGACTGTTGCGGCGACCGGAGCAGCGCCGGATCCTGATGGTGATTTCCGACGGCGTGCCGCTCGACGAGGCGACGTTGTCCGCCAACCCGGGCGGCTACCTTGAGCACCACCTGCGCAACGTCGTGAAGTGGATCGAGACCCGGTCCGGCGTCGAACTGGTCGCCATCGGGATCGGCCATGACGTCACCGACTTCTACGAACGGGCCGTGGCGATCCCCACCGTGGATGAACTCGGCAACGCTATGATCGAGCAACTGGCCGACCTCTTCGCCGACGACCCGAAGCAACGGCGGGATCGCGGTGAAGGTCGGAAGGGACGTGCGGCCCGCAGGAGACACCCATGAAGGCAGGCGACATTCACCGCGGCTCGTGCCTGTGCGGCGAAACCACGTTCGAGGTGCAGGGTCCGCTGCCCGACGTCGTGACGTGCCACTGCACGCAATGCCGCAAGCAGACCGGACACTACTGGGCGTCCACCAGCGCGGACATGCAGGATTTCCGGCTGCTTGCCGACGCGCACGTGCGCTGGTACCGGTCGTCGGGAACCGCGCGCCGCGCGTTCTGCGCGAAGTGTGGCTCGACGCTGTTCTGGCAGGCCGACGGCAGTCCTGAACGGATTTCCATCGCCGCGGGTGTACTGGATGGCGCGACCGGGCTGCGGACCGAGGGCCACATCTTCTGTGCCGACAAGGGCGACTACTACGAGATCCCGCAGGAAGGTTACCGGCGGGCGCAGTGGAGATGACCGGCACGGGACGCCACTGAGACTTTCGATACGGAGCCGATCACGGTGCGGAACAAGATCGACCTGCGCAAACTGCCGCCACTCAATGCGTTGAAGGGGTTCGAGGCCACGACGCGCCGCGAGAGCGTGCGCGAGGCGGCCGACGAGTTGTGTCTCACGCATCCCGCGGTGAGCTACCAGATCCAGGTGCTCGAGCAGGACCTCGGTGTGTCTCTGTTCTCGCGCAGCGGAAGGTCGCTCGTGCCGACCGAGGAAGGCCGCATGCTGTATCGGCACGTGCGCCAGGCACTCGAGGTGCTGATCGAGGGGGCGGAAGCCGTGCGCCGGACGCGTGCGGGAACGCCACTGCGGGTGCAGACGTACGTGACGGCCTCGATCCGCTGGCTCGCGCGACGGCTGCCGGAGTTCGTCGCACGTCATCCGGACGTGCGCGTGCAGCTGAGCACCTGTGCGTTCGAGTGGGACTTCGACGAATCGAGTTCCGACGTCGGTCTCGTGTACTGCGCGGAACCGCCCGGCCCGGCCTATCACTGGGCGCCGCTGTTCGAGTACCTGCTCACGCCGGTCTGCAGTCCGGCGCTCGCGTCGCACCTCGGCTCGCAGCCGGGCCCCGCGGACCTGTTGCGGCTGCCGCTGATCCAGATCTACAGCGAGCAGCACAACTGGGACGTCTGGTTCGAGGCGGCGGGGCAGGAGTATTCGGCGCAGCCCTCGATCGTCGTCGACACGCTCGCCGTCGCGCTCGAGATCGCGCTCGAGGGCCGCGGCGTCGCGCTCGCGAACGGTCCCTTCGTCGACGACGACCTTGCGGCGGGACGCCTCGTCCGGCCGGTACAGCACCAGGTGGCGTGTCCCGGCGCGTGGGGCGTGATCTGCCGCGCCGACGCACTGGAGAACGCACGCGTGCGTACGTTCGTCGACTGGCTCGTCGCGCAGAAGTAGCGACCGGGTCCAAGTCGACGCACGGATGGAGCCGATGCCAGGACACGATGCCGGTGGCGCGGTCGCGCAGGCGCACGCCCGTCCGATCGGACTCGTCGTGATGTTGTCGCTCGCGTTGATGATCAACTACATCGATCGCGGCAGCATCGCCACGGCCGCGCCCCTGCTGGTCGACGAGCTGGCGCTCACGCCGGGTGAAATGGGCTGGGTGCTCGCTGTGTTCTATTGGGCGTACGCGCCGATGCAGCCGGTCATGGGCTGGTTCGCCGATCGCACCGGGCCCGCCATCGTGCTCGCCGGGGGCCTCGCGCTCTGGAGCGTCGCGACCGCCGCCACGGGTTTTGCGTTCGGACTGGCGTCGCTGATCGTGTTGCGGCTCCTGATGGGGGTCGGCGAGGCCGCGTTCTACCCGAGCGCGTTGAGCCTGCTTGCGCGCAACGTGCCGCCCACGCAGCGCGCCCGCGCGACGGCGACGATGCAGTTCGGCGCGGTGATCGGGCCGGCGCTGGGCACGCTGGTCGGCGGCGTGATCATGCAGACCTACGGCTGGCGTGCGATGTTCCTCGTCATGGGCCTGCTGTCGCTCACCTGGCTCGCGTTCTGGCGGCGACGCTTGCGAGCGGACCGGGTGCAACCCGGGTCGCATCGCGCGTCCGGTGTCGCGATGACCGAGCAGCCGAGCACCGGTGATCCGCCGTACTGGATGATCCTGCGCCAGCGCGCGCTCTGGGGCGGCATGCTCGGCACGTTCTGCTCGAACTACGCCTTTTATTTCGTCTTTTCCTGGCTGCCGCTGTACCTCTTCACCGAGCGCGGCCTCTCGATCACGACCATGACGCTCGCCACGACCGCGTTCTACGTCGCCGACGCGACCAGCATCCTGCTGGCCGGCTACCTGCTCGACACCTGGATCAAGCGCGGGGCCAGCTTCAATCGCGCGTACAAGACCGCGCTGGTGCTGAGCGCGGGTGGTGTGGGGCTGTGCCTGCTCGGCAGCACCATGGTGACGGGCGTGCTCGCGGCGTTTGCCTTGCTGCTGCTGACGGGC
Organism: Steroidobacteraceae bacterium; assembly: GCA_036277615.1. Taxonomy (GTDB): domain Bacteria; phylum Pseudomonadota; class Gammaproteobacteria; order Steroidobacterales; family Steroidobacteraceae; genus RPQJ01. The sequence goes on along the minus strand of DASUMQ010000028.1, from coordinate 834 downwards.
GTGATGGACGGCTTCAACAGCCCGTCGAACCCTTCCGTGACGCAGACGTTCGCGGGTCCGCTCGCCACCGGTCGCTGGATGGGCCTGCAGAACGCCGTCGGCAACGTCGCGGGCATGACCGCACCCGTCGTTACCGGATACCTCGTGCAGCAGAGCGGGCACTACACTTCGTCGATGATCGTCGCCGGCTGCGTCGCGCTCGGCGGGGTGATCGCGTGGCTGGTCGTCGTGCCGGAGGTCCGGCCGATCGACTGGGGCGCGGAGCTCGTCCGTCCCGGACGTGGCGCGAGGCACGGTTGACGCGGCGGGGCAAGCGCATGCAACTCGGGAAGGTGGTCCACGAACCGGCGCGGGACGTCGAGGTCGTCCACGAGACCGACGTGCTGGTGGTCGGCAGCGGTCCGGGCGGTCTCGCGGCGGCGCTCGCGTGCGCCCGCGCCGGCGTGGCGACGGCCCTGGTCGAACGCTACGGCTGCTTCGGCGGCAACATCACGCAAGTCGGCGTCGAGGGGTTCGCCTGGTATCGCCACGAGAAGACGATCGACAGCGAGGGCATCGGCATCGAGTTCGAGCAGCGCGCGAGGGCCATGGGCGCGGCGATGCCGGAACCGCAGTCGATGAGCCACGCGCTCGACGCGGAAATGTTCAAGCACGTCGCCGACGTGCTGGTGCAGGAAGCCGGCATCACGCCGATGCTGCATCGGACGTGCGTGGCTCCAATCGTGCGCGACGGCGCGGTCGTGGGCGTGATCACGGAGAGCAAGGCCGGACGTGAAGCGATCCTCGCGCGGCGCGTCGTCGACGCGAGCGGGGATGCCGACGTCGCCGCCCGGG
>DASUMQ010000027.1:0-4242 GCA_036277615.1 Steroidobacteraceae bacterium | reverse complement strand
GCATCGCGAGCTTCGTCGACAATGCGGGCAGTTCGACGATCCAGGGCGTCGAACTGGAGGGCGCGTTCCGGTTCACGGACGCGTTCTCGCTCACCTACGGCATCGGCTGGACGGACGCGGAGTTCGACGAGTACAACAGCTTCCAGATCGTCACGAACCCGGCCCCGCCGCCGGCCACGATCTCGGTGCCGGTCGACCTGTCCGATGACGCGGTGTTCCAGAACACGCCCGAGTGGAACGGCAACCTGGCACTCAACTTCTCGCAGCCGCTGGCGCAGGGCTGGGGCACGCTGCTCGCGACGCTCTCGGGTTCGTACCGCGACTCGTACCACATGTTCGAGTTCGAGAACGACCTGATCGACCAGACCGACGACTACACGCTCGTGGACGCGAGCCTCGCCTGGACGTCGGCGAGCGACAAGCTCAAGGTGCAGCTGACCGGCCGGAACCTCACCGACGAGGAATACAAGATCGGTGGTTATTACTTCCCCGGCGCGACGTTCGGCAACGTGGTCAGCAGCTTTTACGGACCGCCGCGAACCTGGAACGTCAGCCTGAGCTACCGCTTCGACTGAGCCGGCGGGAGATCGGCCATGGGCTGGTACGACGTACCGCGGCCGATCGTCCCCGACCTGATCGTCCAGCACGGTCGCAACCAGGCCCGCAAGCCGGCGCTGCTCGAGGGCACGCGCCGGCTCGACTGGGCCGAGTTCGACGCTGCGACGAACCGGGTCGCGAACGGTCTGCTGCAACTGGACCTCGGCCCCGGTCGACGTCTGGCGGTGCTGATGTCGAACAGCATCGAGATGGCGCTCACGCTGTTCGGTGCGGGCAAGGCCGGCGTTTCGGTCGTCCCGCTCAACACCTCGGTCCCGGACGCAGCGGTCGCCAATATGATTCGCGACAGCGGCGCCGAAGGGGTGGCGGCCTCGGGCGAGCACTGTCGTCGCATCGATGCGCTGGTCGCGAACGGCGAGATCGCCCGTGACCTCGCGCGCATCGGCGTCGCTGCGCCGGCCGGTGCAGGCTGGCTCGACTTCGAGGCGTGGCACGCCGCGGCGCCGGCGACGGGCCCGAACGTGGTCGTCACACCCGAGACCGAGTGCAACATCATCTACAGCTCGGGCACGACGGGGCTCCCGAAAGGCATCGTGCACACGCACGGCTGTCGCATGCTCTGGGCCACGGACCTCGCGATCGCGCTGCGCTACCACAGCGGCGCGGTCACCGTCTGCTCGCTGGGGCTGTACTCCAACATCAGCTGGGTCGCGATGTTCTGCACAGTGCTCGCGGGCGGCACGATCGTGGTGATGCCCTCGTTCTCCGCGGAGGCGCTGGCCGACACGATCGCGCGGTTCCGGGTCTCGCACGGCGGGTTCGTCCCGGTGCAGTTGCAGCGGCTCATGGAGCTCGACGATGTCGATCGGCGCGATTTCTCGTCGCTGCAGGCAATCATGTGCTGCGGCTCGCCGCTGCCGCCGGCCCTGAAGCGCCGCACCCGCGACACGCTCGGGTGCGAGCTGATCGAGCTGTACGGGCTCACCGAGGGCATCGTGACGACGCTCGCGCCCGAGGACTTCGACCGCAAGCTCGAATCGGTGGGCAAGCCGATCCCGTGCCAGCAGCTCACGCTGGTGCGCGACGACGACCGCGAGGCCGGGCCGGGGGAATTCGGCGAGATCTGCGGCTTCGGGCGGCTCGTGATGGAGGGCTACCACAACCGCCCGGAGGCGACCGCAGAGGCGACCTGGACCGACCCGCAGGGCCGTCGCTGGCTGCGGACCGGCGACATCGGGCGGATCGACGACGAAGGCTTCCTCTACATCGTCGACCGCAAGAAGGACATGATCCTCTCCGGCAGCCAGAACGTGTACCCGGTCGACATCGAGATGGTGATGCTGCAGCACGCGTCCGTGCGCGAGGTCGCCGTCGTCGGCATTCCGAGCGAGCGCTGGGGCGAGACACCCCTCGCCGTGGTTGTCCCTGCCGGCACGGTCGACGCGGCCGACCTGGTCGCGTGGACCAACGCGCGCGTCGGCAAGCAGCAGCGGCTTGTCGGGGCCGTCTTCGTCGACGAGTTGCCGCGCAATCCGAACGGTAAGATCCTGAAGCGCGAGTTGCGCAAGCTGTACGCAGGGATGGGAGACGGGGCGCGATGGACCACATGACCGAGCGCTGGTTCGACTCGGCGGACGGGTTGCGGCTGTACTACCGCGACTACGCCGCGGAGTCGCCCGGCAAGTTGCCCGTGCTCTGCCTGCCCGGCCTCACGCGCAACTCGCGCGACTTCGCGCACGTGGCGCTGCGCCTGCGGCGCGACCGGCGCGTGCTCTGCGCGGACCTGCGCGGCCGCGGCCGGTCGCAGCACGACCCGCACTGGCAGAACTATCACCCCGGCACCTATCTCGGGGACATCGCGCGGCTGCTCGACGACGCCGGCGTGGAACGCTGCGTGTTCTTCGGCACTTCGCTCGGCGGCATCCTGACCATGCTCACGGCGGCGACGGCGCCCCAGCGCGTCGCGGCGGCGATCCTCAACGACGTCGGGCCGGAGGTCGACCCGGTCGGGCTCGCGCGCATCGCGTCGTACGTCGGTCGTTTCCCCCCCGCGCGCACCTGGGGCGAAGCCGTCACGCTCGTCCGTTCGACGTACGAGTTCGCGTTGCCGGGTCTCACCGACGAGCAGTGGCTCGACTACGCGCGACGCAGCTACACGGACGTCGACGGAACGCCGCGACTCGACATGGACCCGATGATCGGCGAGGCCGTGCGCAGCGCCCCGGCCGCCGCCGCGCCGGACCTCTGGCCGGTTTTTCGCGCCCTGGGCCCCGTGCCGACGCTCGTGTTGCGCGGCGCCACCTCGGACATCCTCTCGAGCGCAACGCTCGATCGCATGCAGGCCGAGAAGCCGGACCTGGTGCGCGTCGAGGTCCCGAACCGTGGCCACGTGCCGCTGCTCGACGAACCCGAAGCCGTCACCGCGCTCGACGCGTTCCTCGACCGGCTGCCCTGACGCGCGACGATCCGCGGGGATCACTGCGGATCGGTCGGTTGGGCGTCATCGGGGCGCAACAGCACCCACCGCATGGGCGCGTGCAGGCATCGACCCAGCGAACAGCCGCCGAGTCTTCGCGAGGCTTCGACGGCCTCGTAGACGGTGCGGAAGACGATGGGCTTCCGTCCTTCGGTCGCGCACAACACCTCGGCGCCGTACTGATCGAGGTACCGCCAATGCAGCGCGTCGGCGGGTTCAGTGTCGAGCGACATGCCTGGCCCTCGCGGCGGAAGCGACCGACGGCAGCGCCTGGTCGATCGTGACGAGATCCACGAGCCCATGCGCTCCGAAGAGCACGGGCAGGACCGTTTCGGCCGGATGACGGCGACGCAACTCGGCGACTTTCTCCGTGCCCGCACGGTACGCGGGCAGGTACATGCGCCCGAGCAGCGGATGCCGGCCCCACGCACCCGAGAGCTTGTCGGCGCGTTCGTCCGAGCAGAGGTAGTCGTCGCGCAGCGTGCGTCGCACCTTGTCGAGCGGCCAGCGCTGCCCCCACGTCAGGAAGGACGACTGGTTCTTCGCGTCGTCCTGCAGCAGCGCCAGCAGCGTGCCGATCTGCAGGTCCACGTCGGGCAGCTCGGACGCCTCGGTGACGCCGTGCGCCATCAGGATCGCGTTGTTGGCGATGCCTTCCGAGAGCGCGGCACCGCGCGTGTTCATCGTCTGCACCGTCGATTCGAAGCCCAGCTTGCCGCGGGCATACAGCGCCTGGATCCACGCGAAGGTCGTCACGTGGCCCGGCACGACCTCGTGCGAGACGAGCTGGATGAACTCCGGCACCGAGATCTCCAGTGCCGCGTTGATCTCGTACGTCGCTTCGTACTGCGGCGACCCGTCGCGGTTGCGCGCGCGTCCGAGGTAGTTCATCGAGCCCGAGAACCAGGCGTCCTCGATCGCCAGGAACCGAATGTTGGCCCGCGGGATGCCGCGGAGCGCTTTCGGCATGTGCGGCACCACGTGACGCGCGGCGCCGGCGTCCAGCTGCGCGATGACGGCGTCGGCCATCATCGGAATCGACTTGCGCGGCACGAGGCGCTCGACGCGCCAGCGGTCGACTGCGGCGAGCAGCTTCCCCCGCGTCTTGGCCTTGTAGCCCTGGTGGCCCAGCAGTTCGGCGACACGCTCGCGCTTGGCGGCTGGGTCTGACAGGCTCGGCATTGCGCCGGTCGAGGCCAGCACGCAGC
>DASUMQ010000026.1:0-11165 GCA_036277615.1 Steroidobacteraceae bacterium | reverse complement strand
ATGCACGTCGTCTCGTCCATCACTATGACCGCGGCCGAGCCGAGCGACGAGCCCGCCTTCTTGAGCGAGTCGTAGTCCATGTTCGCGGCCATGATCTTGTCGGCCGGCAGCACCGGCACCGACGAGCCACCCGGGATCACCGCCTTGAGCTGCCGCCCGCCGCGCATGCCCCCGGCGATCTCGAGCAGATCCGGGAAAGGGATGCCGAGCGGCAACTCGAAGTTGCCGGGCCTGGCGACGTGCCCGGAGACGGAGAAGATCACGGTGCCGCCCGAGTTCGGCGGTCCGAGACCTGAGAACCACTCCGGGCCCTTGCGCAGGATCGTCGGCACCGAGGCAAAACTCTGCGCATTGTTGATCGTGGTGGGCTTGCCGTAGAGGCCGAAATTGGCCGGGAACGGCGGCTTGAAGCGCGGTCGCCCCTGCTTGCCCTCGAGCGATTCCAGCAGCGCGGTTTCCTCGCCGCAGATGTAGGCGCCGGCACCCATGAACGTGTAGAGGTCGAAGTCGACGCCCGAGCCCTGGATATTCTTGCCGAGCAGGCCGGCCGCGTAGGCTTCCCGGAGCGCCGCCTCGAAGCGCGGAATCGGCTCTGCCATGAACTCGCCGCGGATGTAGTTGTAGCCCACGGTCGAGTTGGTCGCGTAGCCGCCGATCGCCATGCCCTCGATCAACGCGTGCGGGTTGTAGCGCAGGATGTCGCGGTCGTGGCAGGTGCCGGGCTCGGACTCGTCCGAGTTGCAGACCATGTACTTCTGCACCGGGGAGTTTCGCGGCATGAACGACCACTTGAGGCCGGTCGGGAAGCCGGCGCCGCCGCGGCCGCGCAAGCCGGAGGATTTCACGGATTCGATGACCTGCTCGCGCGCCGGCTTCTCGGCGAGGATCTTCCTCCAGGCCTCGTAGCCGCCGATCTTCACGTACGTCTCGAGCTCCCACGGCCGCTCGTACTTGAGCGGCTCGAAGCAGACGAGGTTCATGCGATCGGTCCAGTCGGCCACGAGGAGACTCCTGCGCGAAGCGGGCTGTACGTTACTTGTGGTCGTCGAGAATCCGGTCGACCTTCTCGGGCGTCAGGTTCTCGAAGTACACGTGGTTCACCATCATCATCGGCGCGCCGTTGCAGGCCGCGAGGCACTCCTCCTCCTGCTTGAGATAGAAACGGCCGTCCGGCGTGCTCTCGCCCACCTCGATGCCGAGCCGGCGCTGGATGTGCTCGAGGATCGACTCGCCGCCGCAGAGCATGCACGAGATGTTCGTGCATACCGAAATGTGGTGACGGCCGGTCGGTTGCGTCTCGAACATCGAGTAGAACGTCGCGGCCTCGTACACCTGGATCGGCGGGATGCCGAGGTACGCGGCCACCGCGTCCATCGATTCGGTCGGCAGGTGGCCCTTCTCGTGCATGACCGCGTGCAGCGCCGAGATCACGGCCGAACGCGAGCGGTCGGCCGGGAACTTGGCGAGCCAGTGGTCGATCTCCTCGCGCACGTGCGCGGAGAGCGCCTCGCCCGAATCGTGCGGATGCGCCTCGCTCATCGATCAATCTCTCCGAACACGATGTCCAGGGTGCCGATCACCGCGACCACGTCGGCCAGCATATGACCCGTCGTCATTTCCTCGAGCGCGGCGAGGTGCGGAAAACCCGGCGCACGACACTTCACGCGATAGGGCTTGTTGGCGCCATCCGAGACGAGGTAGATGCCGAACTCACCCTTCGGCGCCTCGACCGCTGCGTACGCCTCGCCCTCGGGCACGCAGTAGCCTTCGGTGAACAGCTTGAAGTGGTGGATCAGCGATTCCATGTCGCCCTTCATCTGCTCACGGGTCGGCGGCGTGATCTTGTGGTCGTCGACCATCACGGGGCCGGGGTTGGCCCGCAGCCAGTCGACGCACTGCCGGACGATGCGGTTCGACTGTCGCAGTTCCTCGACGCGCACGAGGTAGCGGTCGTAGCAGTCGCCGTTGACGCCGACGGGGATGTCAAAGTCCATCTTGTCGTAGACGGCATACGGCTGCTTCTTGCGCAGGTCCCAGGCAATGCCGGAACCGCGCAGCACGGGTCCCGTGAACCCCAGGTTCATCGCGCGCTCGGGCGTGACGACGCCGATGTTGACCGTGCGCTGCTTCCAGATGCGGTTGTCGGTCAGCAGCGTCTCGTACTCGTCGACCGCCTTCGGGAACCGCGCGGTGAAGTCCTCGATGAAGTCGAGCAATGAGCCGGCACGCGCCTGGTTGAGGCGGTCGATCTCCTTGCGGCTCCGGAAACGCGAGGGCGCGTACCGCGGCATCGTGTCCGGCAAGTCACGGTACACGCCGCCTGGCCGGTAGTACGTCGCATGCATGCGCGTGCCGGAGACCGCCTCGTAGCAGTCCATGAGGTCCTCGCGCTCGCGGAAGCAGTACAGGAACATCGTCATCGCGCCGATGTCGAGGCCGTGCGCGCCGAGCCACATCAGGTGGTTCAGGATGCGCGTGATCTCGTCGAACATCGTGCGGATGTACTGCGCCCGGATCGGCGGCTCGATGCCGAGCAGTTTCTCGATGGCGCGCACGTACGCGTGCTCGTTGCACATCATCGAGACGTAGTCGAGCCGGTCCATGTAGCCGATCGACTGGTTGTACGGTTTCGACTCGGCGAGCTTCTCGGTCGCGCGGTGCAGCAGCCCGATGTGCGGGTCGGCCTTCTGCACGACTTCGCCGTCCATCTCGAGCACGAGACGCAGCACGCCGTGCGCCGCCGGGTGCTGCGGACCGAAGTTCATCGTGTAGCTGCGGATCTCAGCCATTGCGGGGAGCATCCTTCAACGCCGGCGCATAGCGGTTGTCTTCGCGAATCACGCGCGGGACCAGCGTGCGGGGCTCGATGCTGACGGGTTCGTAGACGACGCGGCCCTTGGTCGGGTCGTAGCGGACCTCGACGTTGCCGCTCAACGGGAAATCCTTGCGGAACGGATGACCGAGAAAGCCGTAGTCGGTGAGGATGCGGCGCAGGTCCGGGTGCCCGCGGAACAGGATGCCGTACAGGTCGAATGCCTCGCGCTCGAACCAGTCCGCGCCTTTCCAGATCGACACGACCGAATCGATCAGCGGCGGCTCGCCGGCCGCGCACCACGCGCGCAGGCGCAGGCGACGGTTGTGCCGGAACGAGAGCAGGTGATACACGACCGCGAAGCGTCGGCGGTCGCCCTCCTCCGCCGACGCGTCACCGCTCCCGGCGTGCTGGGCGAGGTCGGAAGCAGGCCGGCTGAGGGAGCCCGGGTCGTCCGCCGCGTCACGGGCCAACGCCTGTGCCGGCGCTTCACCGCGCTCCAGCGCGAGCGCGCCGGCCGTGCCGCGATGCACGCCGCGGCTGAAGCCGCGAAACGTGGCGGTCTCGGTGTTCCACTCGGTCCGGCCATAGTGCAGGTAGTCGACGCCGCACAGGTCGCTGAGTTGCTCGAAGCTCCACTCCGGGTCGTCGCGCAGCGCAGTGCACACGTCGACGAGCGCCCCGGACGCCAGTTCGAACGTGAGCTCGCCGCAGCGCGACGGCGCGCGGACGACCGCGTCGCCAAACCGGGCCGAGATCTGCTCGGCGAGTGCTTCCAACGCCTGGTTCATGAGTCCTGCCAGCGGTCGGTGGTCAGCGCGCAATCGTCTGCGTGCGTTGGATCTTCTTCTGCAGTTGGATCAACCCGTACAGCAGGGCTTCGGCAGACGGCGGGCACCCCGGCACGTAGACGTCGACCGGCACGATCCGGTCGCAGCCGCGCACGACGGCGTACGAGTAGTGGTAGTAACCGCCACCGTTCGCGCAGGAGCCCATCGAGATGACCCAGCGCGGCTCCGGCATCTGGTCGTACACCTTGCGCAGCGCGGGCGCCATCTTGTTGACCAGCGTGCCGGCCACGATCATGACGTCGGACTGGCGCGGGCTCGGGCGGAACACGATGCCGAACCGGTCGAGGTCGTAGCGCGCGGCTCCCGCATGCATCATCTCGACCGCGCAGCAGGCCAGCCCGAACGTCATCGGCCACATCGACCCGGTGCGCGCCCAGTTCATGAGCGCGTCGACCGAAGTCGTGAACACGCCGCGATCGGGCGCGTCGCTGCTGCTCGCTGCCTCTAGTCCCATTCGAGGGCCCCTTTCTTCCACTCGTAGACGAAGCCGACCACGAGCACGAGCAGGAACACGCCCATCGCCGCGAGCGCGACCGTGCCGACGGCGTCGAGCGCGACGGCCCACGGGAACAGGAATGCGATTTCGAGATCGAACACGATGAACAGGATCGCGACGAGGTAGTAACGCACGTCGAACTTCATGCGCGTATCTTCGAACGCCTCGAAGCCGCACTCGTAAGGCGACAGCTTCTCCGCGTCGGGCTTGCGCGGCGCGAACAGGTAGCCGAGCACCAGCAGCAGGACACCGAGGGCGCCGGCCACTGCTAGAAAAATCAGGATCGGCAGGTATTCGGCGAGCATCGCGTCGGGCGGGTCCGGTGACGAGTCCGATGAGCCGCCGATTCTAACAGCCTCGGTTGCAGTGCAGTAAGGGTTGCAAAATGAAAAAGGCGAGCGCCCGGCTCGCCTTTTCTGTGCTTGGTGCGGATGGAGAGACTCGAACTCTCACGCCTTACGGCACTACCCCCTCAAGATAGCGTGTCTACCAATTCCACCACATCCGCGTTCGTTCGCTCGTTCCCCGCGCTCATTGCCCGGCCGGCGCGGGCGTCTCCGGCTGCGGCGTCGGCTGCGCCGCCGGAGCGGCGGCGGGCGCCTGCGTCGGCGCATTCGCCGGGGCCTGCGTCGCCGGCAGCTCCGGCATCATCGCGCCGGGCTGCTGCGACGGCGGCGCGGTCGGCGCAGGCGCTTCCTGCTGCGGCAGCGTGTCGAACACGCTGGTCGGCTGCTTCTGCTGGCTGAACAGGTACGACAGGCCGAGGCTGGTCAGGAAGAACAGCGTCGCCAGCACCGCGGTCGTGCGCGACAGGAACGACGCCGAGCCGCGTGAACCGAACACCGTGCCCGACGCGCCCGCGCCGAAGCCGGCGCCGGCGTCCGCGCCCTTGCCACGCTGCAGGAGCACGAGGCCCACGATGGCGCCCGCGAGCAGGACGTGAAAGACGACGGCGAGAGTCTGCAGCCAGTTCATGCCAGAAAACCTTGAGTGCCTGCGGCGAAGTCCTGCCCGTCAACCTGCGCCGGCGCAGATTCGCGCGAACTCGTCCGCCTTGAGCGATGCGCCGCCGACGAGACCACCGTCGATGTCGGGCATCGCGAACAGTTCCTGGGCGTTGGAAGCCTTGACGCTGCCGCCGTACAGGATCCTGACCGATCCGCCTATTGTAGCATCGAGGGCCGCCACCCTGGCACGAATCATCGCGTGCACTTCCTGGGCCTGCTCCCCCGACGCCGTCCGACCGGTGCCGATCGCCCAGACCGGCTCGTACGCGATCACGGCCCTGGCGAGCGCGCGGACTCCGCTGACCGAGAGCACGGCCTCGAGCTGCCGCGAGACGACCTGCAACGTCTGGTTGCCTTCGCGCTCGTCGAGCGTTTCGCCGACGCACAGCACCGGCACGACGCCCTGCGATTGCGCGGCCACGAACTTGCGGGCGACGAGCGCGTCGCTCTCGCCATACAGCTGTCGGCGCTCGGAGTGGCCCACCAAGACGTAGCGGCAGCCGACGTCCTTGAGCATCGCGGCGGACACTTCGCCAGTGAAGGCGCCCTGCGCCTCGGCACAGACCGACTGTGCGCCGAGCTGGACGCCCGAGTCCTTGAGCTGCCGGCCCGTTTCGAGCAGGTACGGGAACGGCGGACAGACCAGGATTTCGGCGTGCTTGCCGGCCGGCAGCAGGTCGAGCAGCGCGGCGACCAGGTTCGCGTTCTCGGCCCGCGACCCGTGCATTTTCCAGTTGCCCGCAACGAGCGGCTGACGCATTTCTGACCCGTCCCCCGGAGTAGTCCGCTCGCGCGCCAGGAAGGAGCGGCCGCGAAAGGCGCGCGATCTTAGCGGCGGGTCTGCATGAAAGCAATTCGGGGACGGCGCGTTTCAGACCGCCGTCCGCACCGTCTCCGCGAGTTCGTTGGCGTAACGGGCGGCGACGGCCTCCTCGCGGCCCTCGACCATGACGCGAATGACCGGCTCCGTGCCCGACGCACGCAGCACGACACGCCCGCACCCTGCGAGCGCGTCCTCCACCCGGCGCACGGCGTCCTGGATCGAGGGCGTGCGGCCCGGATCGATCCGTTCCTTGACGCGGACGTTGACCATGACCTGCGGAAACTTGGGCATCGCCGAGACGAGCTCGGCGAGCGGCCGGCCGGTGCGCTTCATGACCGCCAGCACCTCGAGCGCGTTGACGAGGGCGTCGCCGGTCGTGGTGCGGTCGAGGCACAACAGGTGCCCGGACGTCTCCCCACCGAGCACCCCGGCGCGTTCCTTGAGCAGCGCCAGCACGTAGCGATCGCCGACCCGCGCGCGCAGGAACTCGATCCCCTCGGCACCCAGCTGTTGCTCGAGCCCCAGATTGCTCATGACCGTGCCCACGACCGGACCGCGCAGCGTGCCGTTGCGCTTGCGATCGGACGCGATCACGTAGAGCAGCTGGTCGCCGTCCGCGATGCGACCGAGGTGGTCGACCATGACGAGGCGGTCGCCGTCGCCGTCGAGCGCAATGCCAACGTCGGCGCGCACGCCGGACACCGTCCCCTGCAGCAACTCGGGCGCGGTCGAACCACACCGCAGGTTGATGTTGCGGCCGTTCGGCGAGCAGCCGATCGGGATGATCTCCGCGCCAAGGTCCGCGAGCACGCGCGGTGCGACCTTGTACGCCGCGCCGTTCGCGCAGTCGATCACGATCTTGAGCCCCGACAGGTCGAGACCGCGCGGCAGCACCGACGCGCAGAACTCCTGGTAAACGACCCGCGACTTGTCGACCCGCACGGCGCGGCCGAGGTGGATCGACTCGCGCGTCAGCGCCGGCTGGTCGAGGTACGACTCGATCCGCTCCTCGAGTTCGTCCGACAGCTTGCTGCCCTGCGCGTCGAAGAACTTGATGCCGTTGTCCTCGAACAGGTTGTGCGAGGCGCTGATCACGACGCCGAAACTGCAGCCGAACTTCTTCGTGAGGTACGCGATGCCGGGCGTGGGCAGGGGCCCGATCAGCTGCACGTCGACTCCGGCCGCGACAAAACCGGCTTCGAGCGCCGCCTCGAACATGTAGCCCGACAGGCGCGTGTCCTTGCCGACGAGCGCGGTCCCGCCCTGGGGCGCGAGCACGCGGGCCGCGGCGCTCGCGAGCCGCAGCGCGAACTCAACCGTCATCGGGTCTTCGCCGACCTGCCCGCGAACGCCGTCGGTACCGAAATATTTCCTGCCCATGCTCGATTCGCTCCTGTGTCGCGCGACCCGCCCTCGTGCCGAGCCTCCCGCGACCGCTTCAGTCCGGCCGCTGCTCCAGCAACGCAGTGACCACCTTGACCGCATCGACCGTCGCCGCGACGTCGTGCGCGCGCACGATTCTCGCACCGCGCTCGACGCAAAGCGCCGCCATCGTGGCGCTGCCCACCGTGCGATCTGCCGCGGGCCGGCCCGTGATCATACCGACCAGCGACTTGCGGGAGACGCCCACCAGCAACGGCCCGCCGAGGTCCGTGAACGATCGCAGGTGCCGCAACAGCTCGAGATTGTGCTGCGCGGTCTTGGCGAAGCCGATGCCGGGGTCGACGCAAATCGCGTCCGCCCGGATGCCGGCCTCGCGACACGCCGCGACGCGCGCGACCAGGAACTCGCGCACTTCGCGCACGACGTCCGCGTAGCGCGGGTCGACCTGCATCGTCGACGGTTCGCCGACCATGTGCATGACGCAGACCGCGGCGTCGTGTGCCGCAGCGGCCGCGAGTGCACCGGGCCGGCGCAAGGCACGGACGTCGTTGACCAGGTGGGCGCCCGCCTGCAGCGCGGCCGTGACGACCTCGGGCTGGCTCGTGTCGACCGACAGCACGGTGTCGGCGTGACGCGCGAGCGCCTCGATCACGGGCACGACACGTTCGAGTTCTTCGCCCACGGCGACCGGCGTCGCGCCCGGCCGCGTGGACTCCCCGCCGACGTCGATGATCGCGGCTCCCTCGTCCACCATGCGCAAGGCGGCCTCCACCGCGCGGTCCCGGCCGAAGTGCAGGCCGCCGTCGGAGAATGAATCGGGCGTGACGTTCAGGATGCCCATCACGCAGGGACGCGTGAGGTCCAGCGTGCGGGAACGGCAGCGAAGGAGCATGGAGAAGTGGCTGGTGGCTAGTGGCTAGAGTCCAGTCGGAGGCGCACCTGCGCCGAGCCGACGCAGTCGGGCTGCTTACTATCCACTAGCCACTAGCCACTAACCACCACCATTTCTCCTGCCCGCGGCAATGAAGCCTTCGACCTGCCCGACGACGCTCTCGGGCGTGATCGGCTTGGTCAGGTGACCGTCGAAACCGGCCTCGGCGACGCGCTTGCGATCGTCGGGCATCGAGTACGCGGTGACGGCGATCACGACGACGTCGTCGAGCGCGCGATCGGCGCGGACCCGCTCGAGCAGGCCGTAGCCGTCGAGGTACGGCATGCGCAGGTCGCAGAGCACGATGTCCGGTCGCAGCTGCCGCGCGAGACGCACGCCGTCCTCGCCGTTGTGCGCGCTCTCGACGTGATGCCCGTGGTGCGTCAGCAGGTACCGCATCAGCTCGAGGTTCGTCGGGTTGTCCTCGACGAGCAGGATGCGCGCCATCTCGCTCAAGCCCCCGGCAGGACCAGCGTGAACGTGCTGCCGACGCCGACGCTCGAATCAACGTCGATCCGCCCACCGAGCAGCGCGGCAAGACGCCCGCTTAGATAGAGCCCCAGGCCCGTGCCCTGGCGCTTTTCATTGCCACGATCGAGCCGCGAGAACGCCTTGAACAGCCGCTGGCGGTCCTCGGTCCGGATGCCGATACCGGTGTCGTGCACCTCGAACCGCACGGTGTCGTCGACGCGGCGCAACCGCAGCCGCACGCGGCCGGCGTCGGTGTATTTCACGGCGTTGGCGAGCAGGTTCATCAGTACCTGGGTCAACGCGCGCCGCTCGCTCCGGATGACGACCGGCGTTTCGGGCAGGTCGAGTTCGAGTTCGAGTCCCTTCTCGTCCGCCTGGCTGCGGACCTGCGTGCCTGCCTCGAGTGCCGCCTCCGACCCGTCCACCGGCGCCAGGTCGACGTGCGTCTCGCCGCTTTCGATGCGGGTCAGGTCGAGCAGGTCGTTGATCAGCGCGAGCAGGTGGTGCCCCGCCCACTGCACGGTCTTGAGCTGTTTCTCCTGCTCCTCGGTCAGGGGACCGGGCAAGCGCATCAGCAGCGTGCCGGTGAAGCCGATGATCGCGTTGAGCGGCGTGCGCAGCTCGTGGCTCATGCCTGCGAGGAAGTTCGTCTTGGCTTCGCTCGCGCGGGCGAGCTCCACGTTCTGCTCCTCCAGGCGGCGCTGCACCGCCTTGCGTTCGGTGATGTCCCGGATCGCGGCCGACGTGAGCATGCCTTCCTTGGTGCTGATCGGGCTCAGGCTCACCTCCACGGGGAACTCGCGGCCGTCCCTGTGCCGTGCGAACAGTTCGAGCTCCGCGCCCATCGCCCGGAACTTGGGGTGCGCGGCGTAGCCTTCGCGATGCGCGACGTGCGTCCCGCGCAACCGGTCCGGCAGCAGCACCTCGACCTTCTGCCCGATCAGCTCCTCGCGGGTGTAACCGAACAGCGAGTCGGTCTGTGAGTTCGCCAGCACGATGCGGCCCTGCGCATCGGTGATCACGATGGCGTCGGGCGCCGCCTCGAGCAACGCCCGGAAACGTCGGGTGGCGTTGAGCCGGTCGGACACGTCCCGGACCGCGCTGATCACGACGAGCCCGTCGTCCGTGCGCAACGGGCTCAGGCTCACTTCGACCGGAAATTCCTCGCCGGACTTGCGGCGGCCGAGCAGCTCCGCCCCGCCGCCCATCGCCCGGACCCGCGGCTGCTCGAAATAGGCCGCGCGACGGCCCACGTGCTCCTCGCGGACCCGGTGCGGCACCAGCGCGTCGATCGGCCTGCCCTGCAGTTCGCCGGGGTCGTACCCGAACATGCGCTCCGCATTGCCGTTCGCGAGCACGATGTGGCCGGTCTCCCCGACCAGCAGCATGCCGTCGGGCGTGGATTCGAGCAGCTCGCCGTACCGGGCTTCGAGGTGCCGTGCGGCCTGCATCAGCCGCGGCTGGGTCACGTCGCGTCCCACCCAGAGCACGTGCCCGGGGCCGGTCTCGTGCAGCGGGCGAGTCACGAAGTCCACGTGGATCAGCGAACCGTCGGCGCGCAGGGCGACCGCCTCGAGCCGCGAGTCGGCCCGGCCGCGCGTGCCCGGCAAGGCACGTTCCACCTCGCGCGCGCGGTCGCCCGGGAACAGCAGGTCGACGAGGGGACGATCGAGCGCGTCCGGCTCCCGGTGACCGAACACGGCTTCGGCTCCCGCGCTCCAGTGAACGATCCGCGTCAGCGGGTCTGTAACGATCAGCGCGTCGGGATTGAGCGTGAGGAGCATGTCCTCGATCGACTGCAGGCGTTTGCGCCTCGCTGGCAGCGGACCCTGGCTCACGTCACGTCCTCGCGTTTGAGACTCATTCGAAGGTTGCCGTCCGATGCCGGGGCTCGCAAGCGAAGCGGACCATCCGGCCGACAATATGACCAGCGCACCGGACAATGGCGCTGGGTTTCGCAGCGCATCCGTCACGCCGTGCGCCTGCATGGTCGCCTTCGACCATCTCAAGCGGCCGTGCGCGCGTGCTCCAGAAAGACAACGCCCCGGCGGTCCGGGGCGTGTCGTCGTCGCAGGCGTGTCGCCGCAAGGTCAATGCTGTGGCGCCGGCGTGCCCGTCGGAGTGTCGCCCTCGCCGCTGCGGCGCTCGCGCGGCTTGCTGCTCGGCGTGCCGAGGTCGCGGTCTTCCCAGTCCGCCGGCGGCTTCGGGTCGCGGCCCTGCATGATGTCGGCGATCTGGCTCTCGTCGATGGTCTCGTACTTGATCAGCGCCTCGGCCATCTTGTGCAACTTGTCGATGTCGCGCGTCAGGATGTCCTTCGCCTTCATGAAGTTGCTGTCGATGAGGACACGGATCTCCTCGTCGATGACGTGCGCCGTGACGTCCGACACC
>DASUMQ010000025.1:0-11004 GCA_036277615.1 Steroidobacteraceae bacterium | reverse complement strand
CCGGTTGCGGGCGGCGAGCTCGTCCATCCAGGTCGCGTCGGCCGACACGAATACGTCGGCCGGCGCGCCGGCCGCCAGCTGTTTCGCGAGCGTCGCGGAGCCGGCAAAGACCATGACCGGGGCCGGGTGGCCGGCGCGCCGCCAGCGCTCGGCCGCGTCGGTCAGTGCCAGGGTCAGGCTCGCGGCGGCGTAAACGCGCGCCGGCGTGGCGCCCGAGGCGAGCGGCGGCACGAGCGCGAACACGACGAGAAAAAGCCATCGACGAGGCATGGGCCCTATTCTGCGCGCGGTGCCGAAGTGCGACTGCCGTAGCGACGCGCGAGCACGGCGCACGCCAGCAACTGCACCTGGTGAAACACGATCATCGGGATCACCAGGATGCCGGCCTGCGCCCCGGGAAACAGCACGTTCGCCATCGGCATGCCGGTGACCAGGGACTTCATGGAACCACAGAACACGATCGTGACCTCGTCCTCCCGGGAAAAACCGAGACGACGCGCGGCGACGACCGCCAGCAGCAGCACGGTGGCGAGCAGCACCAGGCTCGCGACCACGACGAGGCCCAGGTCCGCGACGGAAACGCGCTGCCAGACACCCGCCTCCACGGCCTTGCCGAACGCCGAGTAGATCATCAGCAGGATCGCGCCTCGGTCGACCGTGGTCAGCAGCAGCCGTCGTCGGCTCACCCAGGCACCGAGCCAGGGCCGGACAAGCTGGCCCGCCAGGAACGGCAGCAGCAGCAGCACGACGATCGAGCCCATCGCGCCGAAGGTCACCTCGCCCTGGCGCGCGAGGAGCAGCCCTGTCAGCAATGGAGTGACGACGATGCCGAGCAGGTTCGACGCGGACGCGGCACAGGCCGCGGCAGGTACGTTGCCTCGCCCCACCGACGTGAACGCGATCGACGACTGCACGGTCGACGGCAGGCAGCACAGGAACAGGAAGCCGAGGTACAACGTCGGCTCGAGCAACCGCGACACCAACGGTCCGGTCAGCAGCGCGATCGACGGAAACAGCACGTAGGTCAGCCCGAGAATCAGGAACTGCAGGCGCCAGTGACCGATCGCCTGCAGCACGGCCTCGCGGGCGAGCCGGGCGCCGTGCAGGAAGAACAGCGCCATCACCGACGCCTTCACGACCAGGTCGAGCAGCGGCACCAGCGCGCCGCTCGCCGGGGCCAGGCTCGCGAGCCCGACGGTCGCGAGGATCATCAGCGTGAATGAATCGGGACGCAGTGCGGACACCAGCCGGTTCATCTCGGGGCCGCGCCCTCAGTTCACGCGTCGCGCGTGACCCTGCCAGTGCGGCTCGCGCAACTCGGACTTGAGAACCTTGCCGAGCGCGGAGAGCGGCAGGACCTCGCGCACTTCCAGCGAACGGGGACACTTGTAGCCGGCAACGAGACGGGCGCAGTGGGCACGCAGTTCCTCGAGCGTCAGCGTCGTCCCCGCCCGCAGCACGACGACCGCGTGCACGCGCTCGCCGTAACGGGCGTCGGGCACGCCGATCACCGCGCACTGGGCCACGCTCGGGTGTTGCGAGACGGCGCTCTCGACCTCGACCGAATAGACGTTCTCGGCACCGGTCACGATCATGTCCTTGACGCGATCGAGCAGCGTGACGACGCCCGCGGCATCGATGATGCCCGCGTCGCCCGAGTGCATACCGCCGTCGCGCAGCGCTTCCGCGGTCGCCTCGGGCTGGTTGAGGTAGCCGCGCATCACGCCGGGACCGCGGATCACGAGCTCGCCCATCTGGCCGCGTGGCAACTCGCGTCCGTCAGCATCGACGATCGACACCGAGTAGAACGGCCCCGGCTGTCCGGTCGCCGCGATGCTGGCGTTCGACCCACGGTGCCAGCGGTCGTGCAGCATCGCGACCACGCCCACTTCGGTCATGCCGTAGACCTGCGTGAACGACGCGTGCGGGAATGTCTCCATCGCACGCTGCAGCAGTGCGGCGGGGATCGGCGACGCGCCATAGGCGAAGCCGCGCAGGTGCCGATAGTCGGCAGCGTCAAAGCCTTCTGCGTCCATCAGCATTCCGAGCATGGTCGGCACCAGGCCGACGTACTCTGCCCCGCGCTCACGCACCGCGCGTCGCACGAGATCGGGCTTGAACAGCGGCAGCACGACGACGGTGCCGCGCTGCAGGAGCTGCGCGGCGGCGAGTGCGTAGCCGCCGACGTGGAACAGCGGCATCGCGAGCGCGTACCGGGTTTCGCGCGGCGGCGTGCCGAGGGCGACGCAGTTCATCGCACTGGCGAGCAGGGAGCCCTGCGTGTGCATGACGCCCTTGGGGAACGCCGTGGTGCCGCCCGTGTAGACGACGCTGGCCACGGTGTCCGCCGCGACCGAAGCCGCGTCGACGGGCTCCGACGCCTCGAGGTCCGCGTACGGGACCAGTCCGACGGGCGTCCCGTGCTCGCCCAGGTAGACGACGTAGCGGATGCGCGGAGCGCCCGCGCGGAGGTCCGGCACGAGCGACGCGAACTGCTCGTCCACGAACAGCACTTCGACCCCGGCATCGGCGAGCGCGTAGACCAGCTCCGCCAGCGACCAGCGGACGTTGAGCGGCACGGCCACGCGACCGGCCCACATCGCGCCGAAGTACGCCTCGAGGTAGCGGATCGAGTTGAGCGCCAGGATGCCGATGCATGCGCCGGGACGTGGGGCGAATACCGAGATGGCGCCCGCCACCCGACGCACGGCGGCGCCGAATTCCCCGAACCGGACCTCGCGGCCGTCGAGTGCGACGAACGCCGGCACGCCCGGTTCGACGTCACACGCGCCGCGCACGACCTGGTTGATCAGCATGCAGGTGCTCCCGTCGTTCGTTCGTCGTTGTGGCCGCTGCACGACGACGCTAGTGGAGCGCGGTCGCCGCTTCAAGCACAATCGGCCGGAAACACGAGCTCCCGGACAACAGCATGCCCATCGACTACGACCGGATCGCGCCACCGACCCGACGCGACACACTCCAGGAGCTGCGGCTCCCGCTCGATGCCCTGCGCTGGACTCCGGCGTGGTTCTCACTGCCGCGCGGTCGCGCGGCGGTTCCACGCACCGTCGTGTTGTTGCCCGGTTTCGGCGCAGGTCCGAGATCGCTCGTGGCGCTGCGGCGCTACCTGCGCAGCCGTGGTCACGCGGCCGTGGACTGGGGCCTCGGCCGTAACACGGGCCGCGTGCCACAGCTCCGCACGGCGTTGCACGAGCGCGTCGCGGCACTCGTGCAGGAAACGGGCGAGCCGGTCGTGCTGGTCGGCTGGAGTCTCGGCGGCTACATCGCGCGCGAGCTGGCGCGCGAGCACCCGGACCTCGTGCGACGAATCATCACGCTGGGCAGCCCCGTCGTCGGCGGACCGCGTTACACGGCCACGGCACGCTGGTACGCGTCGCAGGGGTTCGATCTCGACCAGATCGAGGGCGCCGTCAGGGACCGGTACGCGAAGCCGTTGCAGACCCCGGTCGTGGCCCTCTATTCGAAGCGTGACGGCATCGTGGCCTGGCAGGCCTGCATCGACCGGTGGTCGCCGAACGTCCGCAACGTCGAGGTCGACGAATCCCACATCGGCATGGGATTCGCGCCGGACGTGCTGCGCATCGTCGCGGCGGAAGTGGAGCGGGACTGACCGACCGCGGTGAGCATCGCTGCGGCCTGCTCGCACGTCGGCATGCCTTGCGCTCGCAGTGAGTCCACGGCGCTATACTGAGCGCCTGGGTGGGCCTGAAGAACGATTCACTCGCGTGCGGCGCCGCCGACGCGAGTGCCCGAGTCGAACGACATCGAGGAACTCCCCGTGGACCTGACGACCGTCGACACCTTCGTGCGAACCACGCTGGTCGCATTGGCCATAAAAGTGGCCGCCGCCATCGCGTTCTGGTTCATCGGCCGCTGGTTGATCCACCGCGTGATCGCCCTCGTGCAGTCCGGCATGCGCCGCAACGACATCGATCCCACGCTGACGCGTTACCTGGGGTCGATCATCAATGTCGCGCTCAACATCGCGCTGGTGCTCGGGATCCTGGGATACTTCGGCATCCAGACGACGTCGATCGCCGCGATGCTCGCGGGCGCGGGCGTCGCGATCGGCATGGCGTGGAGCGGAATGCTCGGCAATTTCGCGGCCGGAGCGTTCATGCTCGTGCTGCGACCGTTCAAGGTCGGCGACTTCGTGAGCGTCGCCGGTGTCACCGGTACCGTGCACGAACTCGGCCTGTTCGGCACGACCATCGTCACGCCCGACAACGTGCTGACGCTGGTCGGCAACGGCAAGGTCTTCGGCGACACGATCCAGAATTTCTCGGCGCTGCCCTTCAGGAGAGTGGACCGCACGGCGCAGCTCGCGGGCGGCGTCGACCACGCCGACGCGATCGCGCGGCTCAGGTCCGCGGTCGCGAAGATCCCGAACGTGATCACCGATCCTGCGCCGGACGTCAGCCTGCTGGACATCAACCTGCTCGGCACCGTAATCGCCGTTCGACCGTACTGTCACAACGATCACTACTGGCAGGTCTACTTCGATACGAACGAGGTGATCACGCGCGTGGCCCGGGAAGCCGGCTGGCCCGCGCCGACACCGGCCAGCGTCACGCGCATGATCCAGGTGCCGGACGAGCAGCGTGACGCGGGGCCGCCACGCGTCGTAGAGCCGGCCTGAGGCGCGGGCCGGGTCGCTGGCTGAAGCTGGGGCCCGCGCCGCCGTTGCGTCGGAACCTCCGTCGAGTCCCGCGTCGAACGTCCGGCGGTGCGGCACGCACCGCGGTGAGAGCCTGGAACCATGAGTCGAAAAACGAAACGAAACCTTCCCGCGAGTTCACCCGCGTCCGAGCAACCTGCCGCCGCCGCACGCCGGAACCGTCGCCGCAGCCTGATCGCGGGGCTCGCCGTGCTGCTGGTCGTGGCCGCCCTGGCGGCGTATGCGCTGCGCGAACGGAACACGAATCCTGCGTCGCCCGATGGCGCCGACGCGGTCGCACTCGCGAGCGAGCACGCGCCGTCGCTCGGTGAGCCGACGGCAAAGGTGCACGTGGTCGAGTTCCTCGACCCGGCCTGCGAGACCTGTGCGCAGTTCTACCCGGTCGTGAAACAGCTGATCGCGGAGAATCCCGGCCGTATCCGCCTGTCGGTCCGCCACGTCGCATTCCACGAGGGCGCCGACCACGTCGTGCGGATGCTCGAGGCCAGCCGCGCGCAGGACCGCTACTGGGAGACGCTCGAGGCATTGCTGCAGACCCAGGCCCAGTGGGCGCCGCACCACACCGTCCGGCCCGACCTGGTGGAGCCGGTCGTTGCCCGCGTTGGACTCGACATGCAGCGACTCGCGCAGGACATGAATGCCGCGGACGTCGGGCAGCGCGTCACCCGCGACCGTGAGGACGCGATCGCGCTCAAGGTCACCGCGACGCCCGAGTATTTCGTGAACGGGCGCCCGCTGCCGGAATTCGGGTACGAGCCGCTGCTCGCGCTGGTGCGCGAGGAGCTCGACCGGCATTACTGACGTGGAC
This sequence comes from Steroidobacteraceae bacterium, assembly GCA_036277615.1. Lineage (GTDB taxonomy): Bacteria > Pseudomonadota > Gammaproteobacteria > Steroidobacterales > Steroidobacteraceae > RPQJ01. Next base: position 5,497 of record DASUMQ010000025.1, on the reverse strand, counting down.
GCGGCGCCTGCCCGGCTGCGGGGCGCGCGATCTGTGCTGGTCGTGCAAGGCTGGGTGTATGTGGTCACGGGACTCTGGCCAGTCGCGCACATCGCCAGCTTCGAGTGGGTGACGGGGGAGAAATTCGACGACTTCCTCGTTCACACCGTGGGTCTGCTCCTGTGCGTGATCGGTGCGGGACTGTTGCGTGCGCTGCGGGCCGCGAGGCCGCCCGCCGAGATCGTGCTGGTGGCATCGGGCAGCGCGCTCGCGCTGGCGCTGATCGACGTCGTGTACGTGGCGAACGGTCGACTGTCGCCGATCTACCTGCTGGACGCCGCGGCGGAACTGGTATTCCTCCTCGCTGGCGCCGCGATGTTCCATGCGCTCGTACGCGACCGGGGCGCAGACGCGTCCTGACACGGCCGCGGCCCGTGCGGCGTGACCCGAAGTCGCTTCGCCGGCGACATCCTGATACAACGCTCCGCCATGAGACGCTTGATTCCAGACGGATCGCACGGAGCTACCCCCCACATGCACCTGCCGCCGAGTTCACTTCAGGCCAGGACCACCCGCTTCGCCGGCGCCGCGCTGCTGGGCGCGGTCCTCGTTGGCGGTTGTGCGCAGACCGCCAGCGTCAGCAGTGCGTGGCAGGAGGGCGCAGCGCGCGACGGCACGTTCTCGCGCGTGCTGGTCGTCGGGGTCTCGCACAACCTCAAGACCCGCTGCGCGTTCGAACGCTACCTTGCAGGCCAGATCGGGAGCGATTCGACCGAGGCGTTCACGAGCTGCGACTCGATCGACAAGGACGCGCGCGAGCCGCTCACGCGCGAGAGCATCGAGCAGGCCGTGGCGGCCCGGAAGGCCGACGCCGTGATTGCCACGGTGCTCGTAGCGAGCGACGTGCAGGCGGCGGCGGGCGGTGGCCGCGACACGCGTGGCACCGCCGGCTACAAGGCCACCGACGCCGGATGGTGGGACGGTTATTACGGCGTCTACGGCGTCCCGGTGGTCTACGGTGAGTTCAAGAGCACGAGCGAGATCACGACGATCCAGGCCGACGTCACCGTCGGAACCCGGGTCTTCGAGACCCAGGGCGCGAAGGTCGTCTACACGCTCGAAACGCGCGCACGACACCTCGAATCGCGCGCCGAAGGGCTTTCGGCCATCACGGGGCCGATCGCCGAGCGCCTGCGCCGCGACGGCGTGATCCGCTGAGCCCGGACTTGGGTACCATGGACGTCCAGACCCTACGCTGAAGCACGGAGAAACTGCCGATGACCTACAAGGCCAATTGCGCATGCGGCGCGGTCGAAGTCGAACTGACCGGCGAGCCGGCCGTGCAGGCGTATTGCCATTGCGAATCCTGCCGGCGCTGGCTCAGTGCGCCGGTGCATGCAGCAACGCTCTGGCCCACGCCCAACGTGAAGGTCACGAAGGGCGCCGATAACCTCGGCATGTACAAGCGCACCGAGAACAGCCATCGCCAGTTCTGTCGCACCTGCGGCTCGGCCGTGCTGATCGGTCATCCTGCGATGGGCCTGACCGACCTGCCGTCTGCGGCCGTGCAGGGGTTTTCGTTCCAGCCGGCCGTGCACGTCAACTACGGCGAGAAAGTCATGTCGGTTCGCGACGGGCTGCCCAAGTTCCGGGACTTTCCCAAGGACTTCGGCGGCTCGGGCGAGACGCTGCCCGAGTGAACTGACCGGGCGCGCCGCGCGACGTAGCGGACAATTCGGCTCCTACGCCCGGTGTGAGCCGCGGCTTGCATACGGCTGAGACGTTCGACTACAAACGGCCCACGGAGCGCTCCGTAGGCTCACGCTCGCCAAGTGCAACCACCAAGGATGGGGCTGCCAATGATCGTGATCTGTCCGTCGTGCCGCGCACCGAGCAATACCAGCGAAGCGCAATGCTGGGTGTGCCGTCGAACGTTCGACGGCTCGGAACCGGTCATCGGCGACCTGCCCGGCGCGCGCAAACCCTACCGCCTCGCGGACGTGCAGGCGGTCCAGGCCAATCGGGACGAGTTCGCAACCGCGCCCTGGCGACGCATCCGCGCCGGCTAGTCGTCAGCATCGAGGGCATCCGGCATCCGCCCGATGCCGGATGCACCGTCGCTCACGCGGCCGTGCCCCCGTCCTCCTGCTGCCGCGCAACCCACTGGCGCACGCTCTCTTCGACGATGGCGAGCGGCATCGCCCCGTTCATGAGCACGACCTCGTGGAATTCGCGCAGGTCGAACTTCGGCCCGAGCGCACGCTCGGCCTCCTCGCGCATGCGCAGGAACGCGAGCTGCCCGACCTTGTACGAGGTCGCCTGGCCCGGCCACACGACGTAGCGCTCGATCTCGCGCGTGACCTCGGCATCGGTCATGCCGGTCTTCGCGACCATGTAGTCGATCGACTGTTCGCGCGACCACCGCTTCGCGTGCATGCCGGTGTCGACCACGAGGCGCACGGCGCGGTACATCTCCGCCTGCAACCGGCCGAGGTCGCCGAACGGATCGTTCTCGTACAGTCCCATGTCGACCTTGGCGACGCGTTCCACGTAGAGTGCCCAGCCTTCCGAATACGCGCTGAACGGCAGCACCTTCCGCAGCAGCGGCACGTCTTCGATCAACTGCTGCGCCGAGAGCTGGAAGTGATGTCCTGGCGAGCCCTCGTGGATCATCAGCGTGGGCAGCGTCCAGCGCGGGTTGTCCGCGGTGTCTTTCTGGTTGATGTAGAAGCGTCCGGGTCGCGAGCCGTCGAGCGCCGGCGGATGGTAATAACCGCCCGGCGCCGAATCCTGCGAGTATTCCGGCACGCGTACGATCTCGAGCGGCTGCGGTGGGATGGTCTTGAAGTACTGCGGCGCCACCGCCATCACGCGCTGGTCGACCTCCTTCAGGAACGCGAGCATCTGCGCGCGCCCGGCGTCATCGTTCGCGAATTTCTGGCTCGGGTCGGCCGAGACGGCCCGAATGCGCTCCGCGAGACTCGCACCCGGCACGCCCTGCGCGTCGAGGATCGCCGACATCTCGGCCTCGATGCGCGCCACCTCGGCAAGCCCGAGGGCGTGCACCTCCTCGGCATTCATCGTGGTCGTCGTGTTCGACTTGAGCTGCGCCGCGTAGTACTCGGCCCCGCCAGGGATCCGCCAGATGCCCGCGTCGTGCGTCGCGGTCGGACGCATCGATTCGAACAGCTCGATCATCGCCTCGTACCCGGGAATCACCTCGCGCGAGACGATCGCCTCCGCGCGCTGTACGTAGTCGAGTCGCTGCGCCTCGTCGAGTCCCTCGATCTTCGCGAGCCGGGCAGGCAGCGTGGTGACGAGTGCGTTCTTCGCCGCGCCGCCGTCGATGAAGGCGCGCATGCCGGTCAGCGACTGGTCGATCACGAAATCGGGCGGCACGATGCCTCGTGCACGGTCTTCCTCGACGCGCACCCTGATCTCGCGCAGCACGCGGCCGAACTCCTCGAGCCGGTCGAGGTAGCGCTCCGCGCTGCGCGGGTGCTTGATCACGTGCGTATCGGTCAGGAACTGCGGCAGGTCGACGGTCGGCCCCGAAATCTGGTTGACGCGGTATCCCTCGTGCTCGAACTCGGCCTGGCGGATCAGGTCGTCGAGGAACCAGGCCGTGACCTTCCAGGTCGTGAGTTCCTTGCCGTCGAGGTCGTCGGGGCCGTAGCGGTCGAGTCCCGCGCGCGCCTCGCGCAGCCGCTCGAGCAACCGTTGCTCGTGCTCCCGCGTGAAATCGTCGAGCTTGCCGCTGTGAAAATCGAACGGCGTGTTGTCGATGAAGCCGAGCTGCGACAGAATCTGCGGCGAGTCGAGCGTGAGCTGCATCGTGATCTTGTTGACGTAGTTGTTCAGGCCGACCGGCGTGAACCAGAACCACATCGACGCCGCGACCAGTCCCGCCGCGAGCAGGCCGAACACCCACGCGAAAACCTTACCCACCTTGCGCATCGTTCTTGCCCCTGCCCCCGACCCGGAAAAGGCCGCAACTATACAGAAGCGCGCCTGCACGTCCCCGCACGCCCGTCCCGGGGCGGCCACGGTCCGTCGCAACCGGGGGCGCTAGCGTGACCTCCCGACCCGCCCGACCGGCGGCCTCGCGCGGGTCGGCAGTGGCCAGCGATCCATCGGTGATCGAGTTGCTGCGCCGGCAGGTGCTGTTTGCCGACATGGACGACACGCATATCGAACAGGTGCTCTGGGGCAGTCGTGTCGAGACGCTCGCGGCCGGGGAGAGGCTCTACGAACGTGGACACCCCGCGCGCCACTTCTTCATCGTCGTCGACGGGCGCTTGAACCTGTCGCTGTGCTCCAGGACGGGCGAGGTCAAGGTCCTGGAAATCCTGCGCCGCGGCCAGGTCTGCGGCGAGTTGCCCATGTTCACCGAGGGCGGTCGCTATCCGGTCACGGCCATCGCGGCGACGACGGTCCGGGTCGCGCGCGTTGCGAACCGCGATTACCTGGGCGTGCTGCGCGAGTGCCCGGACACGTGCCTGCGGATGATCGAGCACCTCGCGCAGCGCCTGGGCCGGCACATCCACCAGATCGAGTTCATGACGCTCGAGAACGCCACGCACCGGCTGGCGCGCGTGCTCGAGAGCCGGCTTGGCGACGCGGCGGTCGACATCGAGCTCGCCGAGTCGAGGCAGGAGCTCGCGTCGTTCCTGTCGATGAAGCCGGAGACGCTGTCGCGGGCGTTGCGCGCCCTGGCCGACAGCGGCGTCATTGCGGTCCGCGGTCGCACGGTCCGCGTGCTGGACCGTGCGAGCCTGCAACGCCACGCCGACGCCGCAGAGTGAACGCGCGACGCGCGACCGGCGTCAGAACGCCGATCCGGTGAGTGCACGCGTCCGCACGACTCCGCCCAGTGCACGAACCTTGAGCTCGGCTGCCATCGAGCCCGCCGTCGCGGGACTGAACGTCACGCGGATGCCGCAGACGTCCTCCGGCGCCACGAGCGCGCCGCACCCGTGCGCGACTGCGAACGCTCCCCGGTCCGTCCCCTGGATTTCCACGCTTTCGAGCGCGAGGTAGGTCGACGACCGGTTGCGCAGCCAGAAGCTGTGCGTCGTCGTCGAGCCGACGGCAAGCGCGCCGAACTCGAGCGCGGCCGGCTTGATGGTGAAGGTCACGGGGCCGTCATCGCGCGGACCGAGGTCCTTGACATAGACGTCCGACGACCTGTTGCCGTCGTTGGTTACCAGGTTGGTCGCGTCCGAGCGGAAAGCCACATAGCGTCCGTCGGCGCTGACCGAGGGCGTCCAGTTCGCGTCGTCGGCCTGGACGCCGTTCCCGGCGGAACTCACGCGGCTCGTCGTGTGCGTCTCGCGGTCGTGGACGAACACGTCGTAGCTCCTGTTGGTGTCACCGAGCACGAGGTTGGACGCGAACGACTCGAAGACGACGTAGCGGCCGTCCGCGCTGAGGGCCGGCTCGTAGCTGCCGCCGTTGCCCTGCGTGCCGCTGGACGAGACGCTCACGCGTTCGACCGAGTTCGTCTGCAGGTCCTTGA
>DASUMQ010000024.1:0-15573 GCA_036277615.1 Steroidobacteraceae bacterium | reverse complement strand
TACCGTATGCCGCGGCAGTCGTACTCTCGATCGTGAGCTGCCTCGAGCTGCCCGGCACCTGGATCGGTGAAGCGGGCACGAAGCCGGTCATGTCGACCGAACCTTCCACGATGCTCGAGCCGATACCGGCGGATAACAATGGCGGAGCCCTCCCCGTCACCGCCAAGCTCGACTCCGTGAAGTGAACGCAATCCCGGATCCCGCGTACCCGAACCCGATCGCATCCAGCGCAGCCGAGGCGGCCCTCGATCCGCCACCGCGGCTGCGCGAGATTCCCTACAACTACACGTCGTTCTCCGATCGCGAGATCGTGATCCGGCTGCTCGGGCTCGAGGGCTGGGTTCTGCTCGACGACCTGCGTGCCGAGCGCCGCACGGGTCGCTCGGCGCGCATGCTCTACGAGGTCCTCGGCGACATCTGGGTCGTGCGCCGCAATCCGTACCTCGAACAGGACCTGCTCGACAACCCGCGCCGGCGCGAACAGCTGGTCGAGGCGCTGCACCATCGCCTGGGCGACATCGAGAAGCGTCGCGATACGCGCGACCCGGTGCGTGACGCGAAGGTCGGCCGCCTGCTCGAAGCCGCGCGGCGTGCGGTCGCGGAATTTGCCGGTGCGTTCGCGCGCGTCGAAGCGCTGCGGCGCAAGGCGCGACGCGCCTTCGCGCCCCACACGCGCGACGACAACGTCTGCTTCGACGCGTTCGCGCGCGTCTCGCATGCGACCGACGCCACCGACTGGCGCGTCGAGATCCCGTTCGTCGTGCTGACGCCGGACCGCGAGGACGAGGTGCCGGGCCTCGTGCGCGCATGCATCGAGACCGGCCTCACGATCATCCCGCGCGGCGGCGGCACGGGTTACACCGGCAGCGCGGTTCCGCTCACGGCCAATGCCGCGGTGATCAACACCGAGAAGCTGGAACGGATCGATCGCGTCGAACCGCGGCCGGCGCCCGGCCTGGCCAGCCCCGTGCCGACGCTGTTCACGGAAGCCGGCGTCGTCACGCGGCGCGTCGAAGAAGCCGCACACCGTGCGGGGTTCGTGTTTGCCGTCGATCCGACGTCGGCCGACGCGTCGTGCGTCGGCGGCAACATCGCCATGAATGCCGGTGGCAAGAAGGCCGTGCTGTGGGGCACCGCGCTCGACAACCTCGCCTGGTGGCGCATGGTCACGCCCGACGGGAACTGGCTCGAGGTCACGCGCATCGGGCACAACCTCGGCAAGATCCACGACGTCCACACCGCCGTGTTCGAGCTCGCGTGGAAGGACGGCAACCAGCCGGCCGAAAGCGCGCGAGTGCTGCGCACGGAACGGCTCGAACTGCCGGGTCGGATGTTCCGCAAGACCGGCCTCGGCAAGGACGTCACGGACAAGTTCCTCGGCGGCCTGCCCGGCATCCAGAAGGAGGGCTGCGACGGCATCATCACCTCTGCACGCTGGGTCTTGCACACGATGCCGCCGCACATGCGCACGGTCTGCCTGGAATTCTTCGGCCAGGCCCGCGATGCGATTCCGGCGATCGTCGAGATTCGCGACGAACTTGCACGCCGGTCGCACGACTGCGGTGTGCGGCTCGCGGGCCTCGAGCACCTCGACGAGCGCTACTTGAAAGCGATCGGCTATTCGACCAAGTCCCGGCGCGGGGTGTTGCCGAAGATGGTGCTCGTCGGCGACATCGCGGGTGCGGACGAGGCCGCGGTGGCCCGCTGCGCGTCCGAGGTCGTGCGCATCGCCAACGCACGCGACGGCGAGGGTTTCACCGCGGTCGGCGCCGAGGCGCGCAAGGCGTTCTGGCGCGACCGCAGCCGCACCGCCGCGATCGCGCGGCACACCAACGCCTTCAAGCTCAACGAAGACGTGGTGATCCCGCTCGAGCGGCTCGGCGAATACACCGACGCGATCGAGCGCATCAACGTCGAGCTGTCGCTCGCCAACAAGCTCCGGCTGCTCGATGAACTCGAGGCGTACCTGCGCGGTGAACCGCGCATCGGCAAGACGGGCGACGTCGACGTGGATCGATTGCCACGTGAGCAGGTGCTCGCCGGGCGCATCGAGCAGGCCCTGTCAGTGGTTGCGACCTGCCGCGCACGCTGGAGCTGGCTCGCGGCGCACCTGGACCGGCCATTGCGCGAAACGATCGACGACCTGCGCCACGTGGGCCTCGACGCGGTGGCCGAGGCCATCGTCCTGGACGGCATGCGCGACGGCGCGACGTCGGTGTTCGACCGGCTGCAGGACCGCACGATCCGCGTCTCCTGGAAGCGGGAGCTACGCACGGAGTTGCGGCGGATCTTTGCCGGTGGACCGTTCGTGCCGCTGCTCGCGGACCTCGAGGACATCCACCGGGCGGTGCTGCACGGCCGCGTGTTCGTGGCCCTGCACATGCACGCCGGCGACGGCAACGTGCACACCAACATCCCCGTCAATTCCGACGATTACGAGATGCTGCAGACGGCGAATCGCGCCGTCGCGCGGATCATGCACGTCGCGCGGAGCCTCGATGGCGTGATCTCGGGCGAGCACGGCATCGGCATCACCAAGCTCGAGTTCCTCGACGACGCGGAGATTGCGGAGTTCCGCGAATACAAGCGACGGATCGACCCGCGCGGCCACTTCAACGCGGGCAAGTTGCTGCCGGGCGCGGACTTGCGCAACGCCTACACGCCGAGTTTCAACCTGCTCGGCCACGAGTCGTTGATCATGCAGCAATCCGACATCGCGAAGATCAGCGACGCGATCAAGGACTGCCTGCGCTGCGGCAAGTGCAAACCCGTCTGCAGCACGCACGTCCCCGGGGCGAACCTGCTCTACTCGCCGCGCGACAAAATCCTGGCGACCTCGATGCTGGTCGAGGCTTTCCTCTACGAGGAGCAGACGCGTCGCGGCGTCTCGCTGCAGCACTGGGACGCGTTCGGCGACGTGGCGGACCACTGCACCATCTGTCACAAGTGCGAATCCCCCTGCCCGGTCGACATCGATTTCGGTGACGTCTCGATGGCGATGCGCGACGTGCTGCGCCGCATCGGTCACGCGCGCGCCAATCCGGCGAAGTCCGCGGCGATGTTCTTCCTCAACGCCAACGACCCCGGCACGATCAGGCTCACGCGCACGGTCATGATCGACTGGGGCTACAAGGCGCAGCGATTGGGCGCGAGCACGCTCGGCAAGCTCGCGGCCGCGCAGACACGCCAACCGCCGGCGACCACGGGCGGGCGACCTCCGCTCCGCGAGCAGGTCGTCCACTTCGTCAACAAGAAGATGCCCGGCGGCCTGCCGAAGAAGACAGCGCGGGCGCTGCTCGACGTCGAGGATCGAAACTACGTTCCGGTCATCCGCGATCCCTCGCGCACGACGACGGACTCGGAGGCGGTCTTCTACTTCCCGGGATGCGGCTCGGAGCGACTGTTCTCGCAGGTGGGCCTCGCGACGCAGGCCATGCTCTGGCACGCGGGCGTGCAGACGGTGCTGCCGCCGGGTTACCTCTGCTGCGGCTATCCGCAGCGCGGCGCCGGGCAGTTCGACCAGGCCGAGAAGATCATCACCGACAACCGCGTGCTGCTGCATCGAGTCGCGAACACGCTCAACTACCTCGACATCAGGACGGTGGTGGTGAGTTGCGGCACCTGCTACGACCAGCTGCAGGCCTATGCATTCCACGAGATCTTCCCGGGCTCGCGGATTCTCGACATCCACGAATTCCTGCTCGAGAAAGGCATCCGGCTCGAGCACGCGACCGGGGTGCGCTACATGTACCACGACCCATGCCACTCGCCGATCAAGACCCGCGAGCCGCTCGACGTGGTCAACGCGCTGCTGCGCACCGGGGACGGCGACCGGGTCGAGAAGAACGAGCGGTGCTGCGGTGAATCGGGCACGTTCGCCGTCACCCGCCCCGACATCGCGACCCAGGTCCGCTTTCGCAAGCAGCGGGAAATGCAGCAGGGCGCGGCCGGGCTGCGGGCGGACGGCTACGCGGGGCCGGTCAAGGTCCTGACGTCGTGTCCGTCGTGCCTGCAGGGGTTGTCGCGGTACGATGACGACGCCGGCACGGGCGCGGATTACATCGTCGTCGAAATGGCGCGACACATCCTCGGCCCGGAGTGGCTCGAGGGTTACGTGCGACAGGCGAACTCGGGCGGCATCGAGCGCGTGCTCGTCTAGGCGTCAACACGCCCTGAGCGCGCCGCCGCACCGGCGGACCAACGCGGAGGACGACGCTGGGCATGCAGATTCCGGGGCTCGTCGGGCGCACGCGCGACGATTTTGCGCGCCGCTGGCGGCTCGTCTTCGCGTGGCAGGTGGTCGTCCAGCTGATCGGCGCAGCGGCAGTCGTTCCGCTGGCGGGCTGGCTGCTCAATCGCGTCGTCGCCCGCTCCGGCTCCCCCGTCGTCAGCAACTTCGACCTGGCGGCGTTCGTGCTCTCGCCGTGGGGCGCCGTCTTCGTGGTCGTGGCGCTGGTCGCGTCGGTCGCCTTCCACACCACGCAGTTCGCCGGCTACACCTGGATCGCCGGCCACGCGATCGCTCGCCGGCCGCTCACGCTCTGGAGCACGGTGGGGTCGGTCTGGGCACGCATCGGCCTGCTGGTCGCGATCGGGTTGCGCATGTTCGCGCGCATGCTGCTGATCGCGCTGCCCTTCGTCGCGCTCGCCGGCGTGCTCTGGTTCACCACGCTGCGCGGGCACGACGTCAACTACTATCTCGCGGAGCGGCCGCCCGAGTGGAAACGCGCGATGCTCGCCGCCGGCGTGCTCGGCGCGCTCTACGTGTTCCTCGTGCTGCGCCAGTTCGCGTACTGGATCTTCACGATGCCGCTCGCGATGTTCGGCGAACGCGCGACGGCGCCGGTCGTCCTGGCCACGAGCGAGCGCCTGCTCCAGGGCCGGTTGTTGCGGACGATCACGCCGCTCGTCGGCTGGTGGGTCGGCCTCAGCGTCGCCGCGGCCGCGCTGTTCTGGCTCGGACGCCGCGTGACGGACCTCGCCCTCGCCTGGGCCGGCATGGACGTTCACCGCGTGCTGCCGCTGGTCGCAGTGTTCCTGGCCGTGAGCCTCGTGTTCGGCTTCGTCTATTCGACGTTGCAGTTCGCGGGCCACCAGTTCCTGATCACCCGCACCTACGCGGAGCGTCAGCACGGCACGCTGGCGCTGCCGACGGACGTGGCCGACGAAGCCGAGCAGGTCGGGCGGCGCCAGGGCCAGGCCGTCACCGGGGCGCTCGTCGGCGCGACCGTGCTCGCGCTCGGGATCGGCGGCGTATTGCTCGGCAAGCTCGACCTCCGCGGCGACGTCCACGTCACGGCGCACCGTGGCGCCTCGCTGCACGCGCCGGAGAACACGCTGGCCGCGTTTCGCGAGGCGCTCGCGGCCGGCGCGGACTATGTCGAACTCGACGTGCAGCGCACCCGCGACGGACACGTCGTCGTAATCCACGACGGCGACCTGATGCGGGTCGGTGGTGACCCTCGCAAGGTCCGTGAGCTGACGCTCGCCGAGTTGCAGGCCATCGACGTCGGCGCTCGCCACGGACCGCGGTTCGCCGGCGAGCGCGTGCCGACGCTGCGAGAGGTCATCGAACTGGCGCGGGGCAGGCTCCGTCTCAACGTCGAACTCAAGTACAACGTCCCCGATCCCGGCCTCGCGCCGGCCGTCGTGGAGCAGTTGCGTCGCGAACGCTTCGTCGCCGGCTCGGTGATCACCTCGCTCGACCACGCCGCCCTGCGCGAGGTCGAGCGGCTCGCGCCGGAGATCGTGACCGGGCTGATCGTCACGGCGGCCGTGGGCAACGTGGTGCGGACGGACACCGACTTCGTGAGCCTCAACTCGGCGCGCGCGGCGGCAGCGCTCGTGCGACGCGTGCACGCCGCGGGCAAGGCCGTGCACGTCTGGACCGTCAATGACGCGGACGTCATGTTGCGCATGGTCGAGCGGGGGGTCGACAACGTCATCACCGACGACCCGGCGCGGCTCGTCCGGCTCATGCGCCAGCGCAACGGCCTTTCGACGCCCGAAAAGCTGGGCCTCGGGCTGCGCGTGCTGTTCGTCGAGGCGCCGCCGGAACTGGAAGACGAGCGCGCGGTCCCTGCGCTATGACCGATCAGCCTGCAGCAGACGAGTTCGCTGCGCCCGACCTCGTGACGGACGCCTTCGACGGCCCGATCGACGTGGTCGGCGACGTGCACGGCGAGATCGACGCGCTCGAGGACCTGCTGCGCGTCCTGGGCTACGCCGGCCGTGGCGAGCACCCGCAGGCGCGGCGGCTCGTGTTCATCGGCGACTTGTGCGACCGCGGGCCCGACAGTCCCGCCGTGATCCGGCGCGTGCGCGAGATGGTCGCCGAGCGCACGGCGCAGTGCCTGCTCGGCAACCACGAGCTCAACGCGCTCCGCGGCGTGCGCAAAGAGGCCAACGGCTGGTTCTTCGATGACGACCACGACCGGCAACGCGGCCTGTACCTCGGGTCGCGGCCGCTCGGTGACGACGGCGCGCGCCGCGAGGTGCTGCGCTTTTTCTCGAGCCTGCCGCTGGTGCTCGAACGCCCGGACCTGCGTCTCGTGCACGCCTGCTGGGACGCCGAGCGCATCGAGCAGTTGCGAACCGGGCACGGTCCGGCGAGCGCCGTCGAGTTATATCGCCTCTACGCGCAGCGCTCGGACGACCGTGCGCGGGCGTTCGGCCGCTTCGAGGAGGTGCAGCGCCTGCTCGAATTTTATGGCGCTCGCCTGCGCGATCCAACCGCATCGGTGCCGATGCTCGAAGCGCTCGCCGAGCACGACGTCGATTACCAGATGTCGAATCCGCTGCGCGTGCTGACGTCAGGCGTCGAGCACCGCGCGGCGGCGCCGTTCTACCTGGCCGGCAAGTGGCGCATGGTCGAGCGCGGCGAGTGGTGGCGGTCGTACCGCGACGCGACGCCGGTCCTGTTCGGCCACTACTGGCGCTGGCCGACACCCGGCACCGGCGAGCGCATGGGCGCGCACGCACGCGACCCGTTCCCGGATCGCGAAGCGCACGAATGGCTCGGCGCCGCCGACACGGCGTTCTGCAACGACTACTGCGTCGGCGCGCGTTTTGCCGAGCGCCTCGGCTGGCCCGGCGAGCCGTTCCGCAGCCGGCTCGGCGCCGTGCGCTGGCCCGAACGCGAACTGCTGTTCGACGACGGTCGGGGCGTCGAACTCGCGAGCCGACACACGCCGGCGGCGACGCTCAGAACGCGAGGCTGACGCCGAGCTGCCCCTCGGTCTGGAAGAACGTGCTGCCCGACGACCGGACGAGGCAGCTCGCCTGCTCCGCAGTGCTGAGGCAGAAGAGGTCGGTGTCGGAATCGACGAACGTCAAGTAGCCGCGCAGGCCGAGCACGACGCTGACGCGCTCGCTGACGGGAAAGCGGAAGCCGCCGCCGAGGCTCCCCGAGAACTTGGTCTCCGAGTCGTAGTTGCCTCGCGTCGGCTCGAGGAACGTCGCACCGAGCGTGAACGACAGGTACGGCACGTAGAACTTGTCCTGCGGGAAGAACGCCGTGCCGCCGAGCTGCAGGTAGTCGATCCGCACGTCGAGGCCGTCGACCGCAGGGTCGTCGGAATCGAAGCTCGTCTCCTGGCTGGAATAGAGCAGCTCGTAGAACCCGTTCTCGTGGGCATACAGCCCGAGATCGATGCCGAAGCTCGCGCCGTTGTCGAGATCTACGGAATCCTCGTCGCCGGTCTCGTCGTCCACGACGTCGAAGCCGCCGCCGATGCGACCGCCGACGAACGGCGTGACCTCGAAGCGTGGTGGCTCGGCCTGCGCCGCAGCGGCCAGCAGCGCGAACGCCAGCCCCAGTGCGCGCGCGGAAATTGCGGAACTCGGCTTCATGAAAACTCCGGCATGGGTTACGAGGCCGCATTCTAAGCTGCCGGGTTCGACCGCCGCTCGTGGCGCATGCCCCGGGGCGGCCGGCTGATACACTTCCGTGACGGCCGCACGTGGGAGGCTTCATGAGCGACTTGCAGCACACGCTGGGCGAACTGCGCCGCGAACTCAAAGAGGCCGGGCAACTCGCGCCCGAAGATCGGGCGTTGCTCGAGTCGACGATGCACGACATCCAGTACATCCTCGGACGTGACGCGGCGGTCAAGTCCGAGGCCGAACCGGCGCCCGGGGAAGTGCTCGAGGGTGCCGCGGTGCGGCTCGAGGCCGAGCACCCCGGCGTGGCGGGCGCGGTCCGTGCGCTGGTCGACGCGCTGGCCAAGGCCGGGATCTGACGCGCAGAAATCGCTGATTTGCAAGCGATTTTGGCGCATCGGCCGCGGCGTTGAGCCCGCGGATTTGCTATGATCGCGCATTCTTCCATCGCACCAGATTCGACCGTGGCCGCCGAAACCCAAGACGAAGCCCATCCTTTCGAAGAAGCCTTCGGTCGTGCCGTCGACCTCGGCAACCAGATCGCCGACAACGACGACAAGGCCGACCTCTGGGACATCGCCGACGGCCTGCTCGCCGGAGCCGTGCAGTACTGGCTCTACACGCGACAACCGTGTGGCGACCCACGTTGCGAGGATTGCCTTGCGGTCGGCACGGCCGAGGCGCGCCTGGCCGAGTTGCGACGGCTGATCGACGAGTTCTCCGAAGAGAGCCAGTACTTCCACTCCCCGACCGACTCCAACGTCGGCCGCGCCTGAAACGCGCGCGTAATCGCGCGCACTCCGCACAAAGACGCGCTGACCACGGACCGCCGTGGCGCGACGATCGAACCCTCGCCATGGAGGGTCATCGTCATGCGGTCCACGCGCGGTTGCCGAAGCCTCATTGAGCCGCGATCACGAATCGCCCCGTTGATTGCAGCGGCGACGCTGCTGCTCGGTCCGTCTCCGCTCGAGGCGTCGGTGGCCCGCACGCCCACGGGCGGCGGCGGCGCGGTCGTGCTCGAACCGGTACCCGCGCGTGCATCGCCACGGACCTGGCGGCGCGTCGTGTTCACCTGCACCTCGCCCGGGCTCGTCGAGTTCTCCGACCGTCCCTGTGGTCCACTGCCCGTGCTGCACGAAGTGAAGCTGCACGCGCCCGCCCCGGCGGCGGCGAGTGGTGCGCCGGCAACGGTCGTCGCACCCGCGCCGACCGCCTCGATCCGCCCCGCCGCGACGAACCTGAGCGAAGACGAGCGTGCGAACGAGGCCGGACGCCGCGAGCAGACCTGCCGTCGGCTCGCCGAGGCCGTGCGGGCGCTCGACGATCGCATGCGTGCCGGCTACCCCGCGCGGGAGGCCGCAAGGCTCTGGAGCCGATGGCGCGAGGCCAAGGAGCGCCTGCGCGAAGCCGAATGCTGACTGCCGCGGCGCGACCGGGCGGATCGCCGTGTACGATCATCGTCGCACGCTTCCCGCCGGGATCGCCTCGCCATGAACTCGCACGCACGACCGCGTACCGTCGTCCTCGTCGCCCTGCTCGCGTCGACCGTCGGGGCCTGTCAACGTTCGCCGCCGCCGGACTCCGCCAGCACGCAGCCACCGCACGTCCCGGTGCCGGCCCCGACGCCTGATACACCGGCATCCACGCACGAGACGCCGCCCGAAGGCGTGCTGCTTGCGCACGTCTGGCAGTGCGACGACGGGGTGACGCGCACGGTCCGCAACCTGGTTCAGGAGCAGGCGATCGTCGGGGACTTCGATCAGGGCGGCCCGCAGCGACTCGACCAGGTCGCGAGTGCGTCAGGCGTTCGTCATGCGAACGCGACGGAATCGATCGTCTTCTGGTCCAAGGGACGCACGGCGACGCTCGAGCGCCAGGGGTCGCCGCCGGTCGAATGCTCCGAAGTGCGCGCCGCGTCGCTGCGCGAGGACGCACGCGTGCGCGGCGTGATGTTTCGCGCACTCGGCAACGAACCCGGCTGGATCCTCGAGGTCGGGCCCGGCGGACGGCTCGACTGGACGACCAACTACGGCCAGGACCGCTACACGTTCGAAGGCGCGATCGAGGCCACGGGCGGTGACGCCTCGAGCCGCACGTTCACCGCGTCGAGCGCGTCGCAGTCGATCACCGTGACCGTGCGTGCCGAACCGTGCACGGACGACGCGGGCCTGGCCTACGAGCACAGCGCGTCGATCGACTTCTCCGGCGGGACGCTGCGAGGCTGCGCGGTCAGGCTCAACTGAGCGGCGGGGCTGCGGGCGCCGCCGGCGTGCCGGGCAACGACTCGTCCGGCAGTGGAATGCGCTCCGGATCGCCCGGCACCGGCGAAAAGCGCTGCTCACGCCACTGCTGCTTGGCGGCCTCGATGCGCTCGCGCGAACTCGAGACGAAGTTCCACCAGATGTAGCGCGGGCCGTCGAGTGGCGCGCCGCCGGCGATCATGACGCGCGTGTCCGCGAGCGTGGCGGCGATCCGGACCGCGCGTGCGCCGGGTTCGAGCACGACGAGCTGGCCCTCGTGGAAATTCTGGCCGTCGACGTCCACCGCGCCCTGCGAGACGTAGATCGCACGCTGCTCGTGTTCGTCGTCGAGCACGCACGCCGCTCCGGGCGTCGCGAACGTCGCGTCGACGTAGAGCGTCGGTGACAGCACGTGGACCGGCGAACGTCGGCCGAACGCCGTGCCTGCGATCACGGTGAGCCGCACCCCGTCGCGCTCCACGCACGGAAGACTGGCGGCCGGATGGTGCTCGAAAGACGGTTCGATCTCCTCGTGCGTGCGCGGCAACGCCACCCAGGTCTGGATCCCGTGCGCGCGCGTGCGGCCGTCCGGCCCGCGCACCTCGTCCGGCGTGCGCTCGGAGTGCGCGATGCCGCGCCCGGCGATCATCCAGTTGACGTCGCCCGGGCGGATCACTTGCGCGGTCCCCAGGCTGTCGCGGTGCATGAACGCGCCTTCGTAAAGGAACGTCACGGTCGCGAGGCCGATGTGCGGGTGAGGCCGTACGTTGACGCCCTGGCCCGGTCCGAAATCGGCCGGGCCCATGTGATCCCAGAAGATGAACGGGCCGACCGTCTGCAATTCCGGCGCAGGCAGCAGGCGTCGCACGGCGAAATCGCCGAGGTCGCGGGGGCGTGGCTCGATCACCCGTTGCACAGCGTTCATCGGGGAAGTGTCCAGTGGTCGGTGTCCAGTGTCCAGTGTCCGGCTGGAAGCAGGAAGGCGCGGCATCGCCCTCCTACTAACCGCTATCCGCTATCCGCTAGACACTATTTCAGGCCGAGGACCTGCTTGCCCTGTTCGAACGTCACGTCCACCGGGATGCTGCGCGCGGCGAGACGCGCGAGGTCGGACTGGAGCTGCGGGCGAATGTTGCCGAGTTCCTGGGTGACCTTCGCGACTCCGGCGTAATCGCCATCGCCCTGCAGCTTCAGGATCAGGCCCGAGAGCTCGTCCATCGCCTCGCGCATCTTCACCATGTCCACGCGGTAGCGGCCACTCGCTGCGTCGCGCGTGAAGGCGCCGCGGTCCGCGAAGAAGTTGAAGCGCAGCATGTTCGCCTGGCCATGCGCCGAGCCCGCACCGAACCGCACCGAGCGGAAGATGCCGGTCAGGAATGTCACGTAATAGTCCTCGAGTGAACCCGTCACCTCGCCCTTCTCGTGCAGCCTGGTGATCATGTAGAGACCGAGGACGTCCGCCTTGCCCTCCTCGAGGCCGCTGCCGAGTTCCTTGAGCGCGTCGCGCACCGTGCCCTTGCCGTCGATCGTGTTCTTGATCCCGAGGCCGTGCGCGACCTCGTGGAACATGGTGTCGCCGAAGAACGCGTCGAACGTGACGTGCCGGCGCTGGTCCGGCACGATCAGCTCTTCGGCGATGGGCAGCATGATCTTGTCGAACTTCGCACGCATCGCGTTCTTGAGCTGCAGGCGCCGCGTGCCCTTCTCGAGCTGCACCTGCTCGTCGTTCGGCAGGTTGATCGCGATGGTCTTGGACCCCGCGTTGCAGTCGCCGGCGTAATAGAGCACGTCGTACGCGTTGAGGTCGGAGTCCGTGCCCGGCTTCTCAGCCTTGTACGCGTCGGGCACCGGCAACCCGCGCTGCAGCTCGGGCAGCATCGCGGCGTAGCGCGCGAGCCGCCGGCTCCACTCCATGTCTTTGACCAGCACGTAGGCTTCGTACGCAGCCTTGTAGCCGAACAGCCGGTCCTCGTAGGTCTCGATCGGCCCGATCACGAGGTCGATGCGGTTGTCCTTCATGTCGAGCCACGCGCGGTCGCTCGCGCGGTAATCGTCGGTGCGCAACGCCGTGGCGCGGGCCTGCAGGTAGGCCTTCAACCCCGGGTCCTCGGCGAGACCGGCGGCCTGCTCGACCAGTGCGGCGGCGCGGGTCACGCCGTCCCTGTACTCCTCGTGATACGGCACGACCCGCAGGGCGCCCCTGGCGTCGCGACGCAGCACGGTGTATTCGCTGCGGGCGTCCGGCAGGTTCGCGCGCTCGAATTCCTCCTTTGTCATGTCGGCCGGGTAGAACTGGGCGCCGAGCGGTTTCGGGCCGACGCCCGGCACGAACGGTGCGTGTTCCGCGAGC
The DNA here is from genome assembly GCA_036277615.1 of Steroidobacteraceae bacterium. GTDB lineage: Bacteria > Pseudomonadota > Gammaproteobacteria > Steroidobacterales > Steroidobacteraceae > RPQJ01. The sequence continues at coordinate 3,099 of DASUMQ010000024.1, read as the reverse complement.
CGGTCCCAGGGCCCGTAGTTGATCTTCGCAAAGGCCTGCAGGCTGGGCTCCTTCGCCAGGCCCGCGAGCAGTGCTTTGCTGTCCCCGTAGGCCTGGCGCCAGAACAGGTCGTCCATGATGACGCTGGCGTCGATGAAGAGGCTCAGCATGCGTCGCTCGTTCTCGCTGAGTCCCTTGAGGTCGGCGGTCAGCGTGAACGGTGCGTAGATTTCCGGCCGGGCCGTGACGACCGCGGCTTCCGCGCCCTGCTGCTGCATCTTCCCCCCGTCGGCGCTCGCGGCGCCCGCCAGTACCGTCGCTCCGGTTGCGATGCCGGCGAGCACCGCAGTTCGAATCGTCATGGTCGATCGTCTCCTGATGGTCACTTGCGGCCGAACAGCGCTTCGAGCTCGGCACGCGCCTTGTCTGCGGCGCTCATGGCTTCGGGCCGGTACGCCGCGGGGGTCGGCTTGAAATAATCGCAGAAATTGGCGCGCTGCTTGTCCTTGACTTCGTCGGCGATCGTCTCGCGACAGTGCTTCGCCTTGCCCGTGTCGTAGAACTCGCACATGCGGCAGACGTGGAGTTCCGCGCCGCAGGCGCGGCATTCCTCGAGCCGCCGCAGTGGCAACGTATAGTCGGCGAGCGAAACGCCGCACTTCCAGCATTGCAATCCGTGGTCCACGGCCGCCGCGCTCCGCTCAGGGTTTTACTGGCGGCGTGGCAGCCGCAGTGGCCACGCGCTGCAACGTCATGCGTGCGTAGGTTGGATCGGCCTCGCCCTTGCGGAACTGCCATTCCACGCGCAACTGGCCGGGGTCGACCGACTGGATGCGCACCCCGTGGGCGTGCTGGTCGGTCGCCGGGTCGAACCCGCTGCCGCCGGCAAGATCCATCACGATGTCCGTCGGCTTCGCGTTCGGCGCGAGCTTGAATCCGGGCTGGTTGCCGAGCGAACAGTAGTGTGTCGCCAGCAGGCGGCCCATGGCCAGGTAGTAGACCGTCGTCATCTCGTGAGGCTCGCCCGCGAACACGCGCTCGAGCAGGGCCGTCCCGTTCGACGTGACCTGCAGTTCGAGCGCAACCGGCGTGGCGGAGGCGTCGTCGACCTTGCCTTCCCAGCGTCCTGCCAGCGACTTGAGTTGCTCGAACACGGCCCGGTCGAGCGTGGGCTCGGGTACACCTGCCGCCGCAGGGCGCGGTGCGGCCACGACGATCGTGGCGAGCGCGAGCAACGGCACGAACCGCGTGACGCGCCGGGCCGGCAGTGACTGCAACATCGGCGTCCCCTCGAGGTGAGCGAAACCGTCTAGCTACGCCCGCGAACGGACCCTTGTCAATCGGCGTGGCTGGTCTACGCTCACGTTCCCGATCCGAGGTTCCAACAGGCGACCATGGCGATCCGTCCCGTACTGCGCATGGGTCATCCGCTGCTCAAGGAGGTTGCGAACCCCGTCGAGCGCTTCGACACGCGCGAACTGCGTGAACTGGTGCGCGACATGGACGACACGATGCGCTCCCTCGACGGCGCGGGCATCGCAGCGCCGCAGGTCGGCGTGTCGCTGCGCGTCGTGATCTTCGAAGTCGCGACGAACCCGCGCTATCCGCGGGCGGAATCCGTGCCTTACACGGTGCTCGTCAATCCCACGCTCGAGCCGCTCGGCACGGAGCAGGAGGACGGCTGGGAGGGGTGCCTCTCGGTGCCCGGACTGCGCGGCCTCGTGCCGCGGTATCGGCGCCTGCGTTATCGCGGATTCGACCTCGGAGGCCAGCCCATCGACCGGACGGTGACGGGGTTCCACGCGCGCGTCGTGCAGCACGAGGTCGATCACCTCGACGGCATCCTGTACCCCATGCGGATCACGGACCTGCGCAATCTCGGCTACGAGGACGTGCTGTTCCCGGGCGCGCGCGACCTGCCGCCGGATTGACGCGCGTCTTCGCGGTTTCCACCGCGCGTGCCGCGCTTCCCGCAGCGGCGTTGTGCAATTCCCCGTATACACCGGCCGCCACGCGGGGCCGATGCTTGCTGCGCGTCCTCTCGAGGAGCAGTGACCATGACGACCACGGCCATCGAAAGACTCGACAGCCTCGACAGCCGCCAGGTGGAATCCCTGCGCCGGCAGATGCTCGAACGTGCGCGGCAACTGCGCGAGGAGATCCGCCAGACGCTGCTCAAGAGCGACTCGGAGCACTACCTGCAGATCGCCGACGCGGTGCGCGACCTCGAGGACGAGTCGTTCGCCGACCTGATCGTGGACCTCAGCCTCGCGGAGATCGACCGCGACCTCGAGGAACTGCGTGCGATCGACGTGGCGCTGCTGCGGGTCGCCGACGGCACGTACGGGTGGTGCGAGGCCTGCGACCGTCCGATCGAATTCCCGCGACTCGAGGCGGCACCGCAGGCCCGGCGTTGCATCGACTGCCAGACGGTCTACGAACGCACGCACTTCCAGAAGACCGGGAAGACGCTGTAGGAAGTAATTAGCGGATAGCGGTTAGCGGTTAGTAAAGCCGCGGCTGCGCCGCCGTCGACGGGGTCGGCCTCCCGTCATCCGCTATCCGCTATCCGCTTCCCTAGCTCTGGCGCCAGGCGGCGTCGTAGTTCTGACCGCACTGGATGATCCGCTGCAGCACGCTGTCGTAGCCCAACCCTGACGACAACGCCGAGGTCGCGAAATCCTCGGACTGCGCCAAGTTCGGGTTGGCGTTCGCCTCCAGCACGTACACCGACCCGTCCGGCTTCAGGCGCAGGTCGATGCGACCGTAGCCGCTCAGGCTGAGCGCGCGGTAGATGCGTCGCGCGAGTGCCGCGAGCCGCATCGACATGCCTTCCGGCAGGTCGCGGGCAGGACCCGTGTTGATGCCGTGCTTTTCCTGGTACTTGCGGTCCCACTTGACCTTGCGCGTCGCGATCGACATCACTTCCGGCAGCGTGCCGAAGTTGAGCTCCCAGACCGGGAACGTCGTCAGCCGGTCGTTGCCCATGACGCCGATGTAGAGCTCCCGGCCCTCGATGTACTCCTCGACCAGCGCATCGGAGCTGGTCTGGTCGTGGATGAATTCGACGCGCTCCCTGAGTTTCTGGCCGTCGTAGACGATCGAGGCCTGTGCGATGCC
>DASUMQ010000023.1:0-3042 GCA_036277615.1 Steroidobacteraceae bacterium | reverse complement strand
ATACACGCATGCCACCCCGCTCATCGTGAAGAAACACCCCGGGATTTCGCCGCGCCAGGAGGCGGCGGCCGAACGCGCCCTGTTCCAGGCGGTCCTGACCTTGCGGACCGTCGAGGAGTGTCGCGACTTCTTCAAGGACCTCTGCACTCCGGCCGAGCTGCAGGCGCTGGCCGACCGCTGGACGGTCGTGGGGCTGCTGCAGGACGGCATGCCGTACCGGGAGATCGCGAGGCAGACCGGCGTGAGCGTGACCACGATCGGGCGCGTGGCCCGGTACCTCGAGACCGGCAATGGCGGCTATACGCTGGCGGCACGCCGCCTCGGAGGGCGCTGATCATGGACAGGCAGGAGCGGCTGCGGATCGCCGTGCAGAAATCCGGTCGGCTGACCGACGAGTCGCTCGACCTGCTGCACCGCTGCGGACTCAAGTTCAGCCGGGGCAAGGACCAGCTGATGTGCTACGGCGAAAACATGCCGCTCGACGTGCTGTTCGTACGCGACGACGACATTCCCGACCTCGTGCAGGAGGACGTCTGCGACCTTGGTCTCGTCGGCATGAACGTGCTCGAGGAGAAGCGGCTGGCGATGGCCGCGCGCGGCACGCCGCCGCGGATCGAGGTGCTGCAGAAACTCGACTTCGGGCGTTGCCGGCTCGCGCTCGCCGTGCCGGAGGATTTCAGGTACGAGGGACTGCACAGCTTCGCCGGCAAGCGCATCGCGACCACCTACCCCAACGTGCTCGCACGGTTCCTGCAGGAGCACGGCATCGACGCCCACGTCGTCACGCTGTCCGGCGCGGTCGAGATCGCGCCACGCCTCGGCCGCGCGGACCTGATCTGCGACCTGGTCTCGACCGGCTCGACGCTGACCGCCAACCACCTGCGTGAGGTCGTCGTCGTGCTCGAAAGCCAGGCGGCGCTCGTGCGCACGCCGGTCGCGTTGCCGGATGTCAAGGCGGACTGGGTGCGTCGGCTGCTGGTCCGCATCGACGGCGTGCAGCAGGTGCGCGAGAGCAAGTACATCATGCTGCACGCACCCCGCGCCGCCCTGCCGCAGATCAAGAAACTGCTGCCCGGCAGCGAATCGCCGACCGTCATTCCGCTCGACGGCACGGGCGACAAGGTCGCCGTGCACGCCGTCTGCCGTGAAACCGTGTTCTGGGAGACCCTCGAGAGCCTCAAGGCCGCGGGCGCGAGTGCGGTGCTCGTACTGCCGGTGGAGAAGATGCTCGCATGAGCCGTCCGCTCGCAATCCTGGACTGGGCGGCGCTCGACGAAGCGCGGCGCACCGAGCTCCTGCGACGGCCGGCCCAGCGCGACGCGGCGGGCCTGCTCGAGCGGGTTCGACGCATCGTGGACGACGTCCGCGCACGCGGCGACGAGGCGTTGCGTGATTACACCGAAACGCTCGATCGCGTTCGACTCGAATCTTTCCTGGTGTCCGCGGAGGAATTCGCCGCGGCGGAAGCCGCGCTCTCGGCGGAGCAGCGCGCCGCGCTCGAGCGCGCGATCGGGACGGTGACGCGCTTCCACGAGCTGCAATCGCTCGCCCCGCTGCGGCTCGAGACGGCGCCGGGCGTGGTGTGCGAACGCGTGACCGTGCCGCTCGATGCCGTCGGGCTCTACGTACCGGCCGGGACGGCGCCCCTGCCCTCCACCGCCCTGATGCTCGCCGTGCCCGCCCGCATCGCCGGATGCCCGGTGCGCGTGATGTGCACGCCGCCGCGGTCGGACGGCAGCGCGGACCCCGCCGTGCTGGTCGCGGCGCGGCTCTGCGGCGTCAGCCAGGTGTTCAAACTCGGCGGCGCACAGGCCGTGGCCGCGATGGCGTACGGCACCGCCTCCGTACCCAAGGTGGTCAAGATCTTCGGGCCCGGCAACTCGTGGGTCACCGCGGCGAAGCAACTCGTCGCGCAGGACGCGGACGGTGCTGCATTCGACATGCCGGCGGGCCCCTCCGAGGTGCTCGTGGTCGCGGACGCGACCGCGCGACCTGCGTTCGTGGCGGCCGACCTGCTGGCGCAGGCCGAGCACAGCCCGGACGCGCAGGTCGTGCTCGTGACCACCTCACGGGCGCTCGCCGAAGAGTGTGTCGCGGAGGTGGAGCGTCAGCTGGCCGTGTTGCCGCGCCGCGAGATTGCCGCCCGATCCATCGCCGAAAGCCGGGTGCTCGTGGTCCCCGACCTCGCGACTGCCATGGACGTCAGCAATCGCTACGCACCCGAGCACCTGATCCTGCAAGTCGCCGAGCCACGCCGCCTGCTGGCCGACGTGCGAAACGCGGGATCCGTGTTCCTCGGCGCGTGGACGCCCGAAACGATGGGCGACTACTGCAGCGGGACCAATCACGTGCTGCCGACGTACGGCCACGCGCGTGCTTACAGCGGCCTTGGCGTGCCGGACTTCGTCAAGCGCATCACGGTGCAGGAACTGAGTCCGGAGGGGCTGGCCCGGCTCGGGCCGACGGCGCGCACGCTCGCACGCCTCGAATCACTCGACGCGCACGCGAACGCGGTGACCGTCCGCCTCGACGCGCTCACCGTGGGCTCGCGCGCATGACCCATTCCGTGCTCGGCCTGGCCCGACCCGACATCCTGCAACTCCAGCCCTACCAGCACGCGGCCTGGGATCCCGCGCTCGAGCGCATGCACGCGAACGAGATGCCCTGGCGCGCCCAGGGCGACAACACGCGGGCGGGCTTGAACCGGTATCCCGAGCCGCAACCGAAGGCGCTCGTCGAGCGCATGGCCCAGCTTTACGGTGCGCCCGTGCAACAGGTGCTCGTCGGGCGCGGCAGCGACGAAGCGATCGACCTGCTCGTGCGCGCGTTCTGCCGCGCCGGCCAGGACAGCGTCGTGATCACGCCGCCGACCTTCGGCTTCTACAAGGTCGCCGCACGCATCCAGGGTGCCGACGTGATCGAGGCGCCGCTGCTGCGCGACGGATTTCGGCTCGACACGAGCGCGGTGATCGAAGCGGGTCGGCGCGCCAAGCTGGTCTTCCTCTGCTCGCCCAACAACCCGACCGGCAATCTCCTCGATGA
>DASUMQ010000022.1:0-2706 GCA_036277615.1 Steroidobacteraceae bacterium | reverse complement strand
GGCCCAGATCAGGCCGGTGACCAGCGTGGCGACGACCAGGATGAACGAGAAATCAAAGACCAAGGGGCACCCCTGTAAACGCGGCGCAGTATTCAGTAATTGTTTCGACTAATCAATGCTTTGCGTCACATTGCGGCGGCGCAGGCTCATCTCAGTCCTTCTTGCCGACCTGCAGCACCGCGAGGAACGCTTCCTGCGGGATTTCGACGGAGCCGAGCTGCTTCATGCGTTTCTTGCCTTCTTTCTGCTTCTCGAGCAGCTTGCGCTTGCGCGAGACGTCGCCGCCGTAGCACTTGGCAAGCACATTCTTGCGCAGCGCCTTGACCGTCGCGCGCGCGATCACGTGGGCGCCGATCGCGGCCTGGATCGCCACCTCGAACATCTGTCGCGGGATCAGCTCCTGCATCTTGTCGACCAGCTCGCGGCCGCGCTGGTAGGCGCTGTCGCGATGGCTGATGATCGAGAGCGCGTCGACCTTTTCCTCGTTGATCAGGATGTCGAGCTTGACCAGCGGCGCGGCCTGGAAGCGGTCGAACTCGTAGTCGAACGAGGCATACCCGCGGCTCACCGATTTCAGGCGGTCGAAGAAGTCGAGCACGACCTCCGCGAGCGGCAGTTCCCACTGCATCGAAACCTGGTTGCCGAGGTAGAGCAGCTTCTTCTGCACGCCGCGCTTCTCGAGGCACAGTTTCATGACCGGCCCGACGTAATCGGGCGGCAGCAGGATGTTCGCGACGATGATCGGCTCGCGCAGTTCCGCAACCTTGTCGGTCGGGGGCAGCTTGGCCGGGTTGTCGACGCTAACCGTGTCGCCGGCCGTCGTCACGACCTCGTAGATCACTGTGGGCGCACTCGTGACCAGGTCGAGCTGGTACTCGCGCTCGAGCCGTTCCTGCACGATGTCCATGTGCAGCAGCCCGAGGAAGCCGCAGCGGAACCCGAACCCGAGCGCCGTCGAGACTTCGGGCTCGTAATGCAGTGCGGAATCGTTGAGCTTGAGCTTCTGCAGCGCGTCGCGGAATGCCTCGTAGTCGTCCGAGCTCACCGGGAACAGGCCCGCGAACACGCGGGGCTTGATCGCCTTGAAGCCCGGCAGCGGCTCGGTGCACGGCCGCGCGTCGAGCGTGATCGTGTCGCCGACCGGCGCGCCGTCGATTTCCTTGATGCCCGCGACGACGAACCCGACCTCGCCGGTCTCGAGCGAATCTGCGACGACCGACTTCGGCGTGAACCGGCCGAGCTTGTCGACCTGGTGCGAGCGGCCCGTCGTCCACACCTGGATCTTCTGGCCGGTCCTGAGCGAGCCGTTGACTACTCGCACGAGCGACACGACGCCGACGTAGCTGTCGTACCAGGAGTCGATGATCAGCGCCTGCAGCGGCGAGTTCGGGTTGCCGCGCGGCGACGGGATCCGGGTGATCAACGTCTCGAGCAGTTCCGGCACGTTCTCGCCGGTCTTGGCGCTCACGCGCACGGCGCCCTCGGCCTCGATGCCGATGATCTCCTCGATCTCCTTGATCACGCGTGCGGGCTCGGCGGATGGCAGGTCGATCTTGTTGAGCACCGGCACGACCTCGAGGCCCTGCTCGAGCGCGGTGTAGCAGTTCGCGACGCTCTGCGCCTCCACGCCCTGGGCGGCGTCGACGACGAGCAGTGCGCCTTCGCAGGCCGCGAGCGAGCGCGAGACTTCGTACGAGAAGTCCACGTGCCCCGGCGTGTCGATCATGTTGAGCTGGTAGAGCTGCCCGTCGTGTGCCTTGTAGCGCAGCGTGACGCTCTGGGCCTTGATCGTGATGCCGCGCTCGCGCTCGAGGTCCATCGAGTCGAGCACCTGCGCCTGCATTTCCCGGTCCTCGAGCCCGCCGCAGAGCTGGATGAAGCGGTCGGCGAGGGTCGACTTGCCGTGATCGACGTGCGCGATGATCGAGAAGTTGCGGATCAGTTTCTGCATCGGGGTCGGGAGGGTTGGACGGCCGCGGGATCCGGGCCGCCAAAAGCGCGCGATTATAGCCCGAGCGCGGCACCCACCCTCGCCCGATCGTAGCGGCCTTCGCAGACGGCCGAACCGGCGGCAGCCAGCACCGGCACGCGCAGCCCGTAGCGCGCCGCCAGCCCGGGATCGGTGTCGACGTCCACCGTGTGCAACGCCGCGAGCAGGCCCGGAAAGTCGAGCGCCAGGTCCAGCAGGAACTGCTCGCAAAGGTGGCAGTCCTCGCGGACGTAAAGGACCAGGTCGGCGCTCATGGCCGATGGAGCGCGATTGCCGGTCCGTGGCGAGTCCAGGCCCGGGCGACCACGCTTCCGGCCACCAGGCCGACGGCGGCCGCCAGCAGCGGCACCACCCCAGGCTCCCATGCGAGCCCTCGTACCAGCGCGGGCCCGGCCATCAACCCGCAGAGCGGCGGCAGGTAGAGCCGCAGCGCCGCTGCGAGCAGTCGTGCCTCGTCGGCTTCGAGTTCGACCGGCTCGCCCGGTTCGAGCGGCCGTCCGTCGAGCAGTCCCGGGACGGAGAGTCTTCGGGCGCCGGCCCGCGAACGCCACGCGCAGCCGTGGCCAGTGGCACAGGCGGCGCAGCCCGCCGTGTCGGCGCGGCATTCGATCCAGGCGCGGCCATCGCGGATTTCGACGACGGTCCCCGCGACCCGTGCCATGAGGCGTGCGTCAGGGCGTGATGGTGGAAGCAGCCGCAGCTGGCGCAGGCGCCGG
>DASUMQ010000021.1:0-2252 GCA_036277615.1 Steroidobacteraceae bacterium | reverse complement strand
TCAAGGACAACCTGCACGCCCTGTTGAACGACCTACAGAAGGCCAAGCCGGCTGCGTCGAAGGGCGTGTACCTCAAGCGCGTGTCGCTGTCGTCGACGATGGGCCCCGGCGTGCCGGTGGACCAGGCGACGCTCACGGCGGCCGCGCACTGACACGAGCTGGTTTTCGATTTCACGATTTGATGCAGGGCCGGCCCGGGTCCTGTGCCGTGCAAGCGGCGCAAGGCAGGGGCCGGCCATCATCGAAGACCGCAGGCGGGAGCGCCGAGAGGTGGCTCCCTTAATCGCGAACCAGCCTGCGCAGATGGTGGTACCCGAGTCAGTGTTCTCACTGCCGAAGGTCCGCCTTCTAGAGAAGGGCGGGTGCCTACGGATGGGCGCTCGATGTTCGATCTTCAGGCCAGGAGGACTCAATGGCGCTTAGATTTGACGACAAGAAGGCGCTGGTCGCCGAGGTCGCCACGGTTGCGCAGACCGCGCAGTCCGTCGTGGCCGCGGAGTACCGGGGGCTGCCGGTCGCAAAGCTCACCGAGCTGCGCGCCAAGGCCCGCGCCAACCGCGTCTACATGCGCGTGGTGAAGAACACGCTGGCCCGTCGAGCCGTCGCCGGCACTCAGTTCGAGTGCGTCGGCGACAAGCTCAAGGGTCCGCTGATCCTCGCCTTCTCGCAGGACGATCCGGGCGCGGCAGCCCGGCTGATCAGGGAATTCGCGAAGGGCAACGACAAGCTCGTGCCGACGCTGGTGTCCCTGGGCGGCCAGGTCATGCCGGGGAGCGACCTCGAGCGCGTCGCGAGCCTTCCCACCAGGGATCAGGCTCTGGCGCAGCTGCTGGGCGTGATCAAGGCCCCGATCGGCAAGTTCGTTCGCACGCTCGCGGAGCCTCACGCAAAGCTCGTGCGCACGATCGCCGCGGTCAAGGACCAGAAGCAGGGCGCGGCCGCCTGACGGCAGCTGCGCTGATCCAGTAACGGGTATTCAGGCAAACACTTTTTTCAGGAGCTACACGATGGCTGCCAGCAAGGAAGAGATCCTCGACGCAATCTCCAACATGACCGTCATGGAGATCGTCGACCTCGTCAAGATGATGGAAGACAAGTTCGGCGTGACGGCGGCTGCCCCGGTGGCCGTCGCCGCGGCCGGTGGCGGCGCTGCCGCCGCGGCCGCCCCGGCCGCCGAGGAGAAGACCGAGTTCAACGTGACCATGACGAGCTTCGGCGCGAACAAGGTCGGCGTGATCAAGGTCATCCGCGAGATCACCGGCCTCGGCCTCAAGGAAGCCAAGGACCTCGTCGAGGGCGTGCCCTCGCAGGTCAAGGACGGCATCCCGAAGGCCGACGCGGAAGCGATCAAGAAGAAGCTCGAAGAGGCCGGCGCTGCCGCGGAGATCAAGTAACCGCGATGCGCGGGCACGCGCCCGTCGTACGGGACCCCGGGCGGTGGAAGTCCTCCACGGCCCGGCGGTCCCCGTTTGTCGTTTTTTCGTCTAGTTCTGTCCGTCGCGCTCAGGCGTCGTCGTCGGCGGCCTCGAGAGGGTGATCGCAATGGCTTATTCCTTCACCGAGAAAAAGCGCATCCGCAAGGATTTCGGCAAGCGGTCGAGCATCCTCGAGGTGCCGTACCTGCTCGCCATCCAGCTGGATTCGTACCGCAAGTTCCTGCAGGCCGACACGGCCGAGGACGGGCGTGACGAAATCGGGCTGCACGCCGCGTTCCGCAGCGTCTTCCCGATCGTCAGCTACTCCGGCAACGCGCATCTCGAGTACGTGAGCTACCGGCTCGGCGAGCCGGTGTTCGACGTCAAGGAGTGCCAGCTGCGCGGCCTCACCTACGCGGCGCCGCTGCGCGTCAAGGTGCGCCTGGTCGTGCTCGACAAGGAAGCGCCGGGCGCCAAGAAGCCCGTCAAGGACATCCGCGAGCAGGAGGTCTACCTCGGCGAGCTGCCGCTGATGACCGACAACGGCACGTTCGTGGTGAACGGCACCGAGCGCGTGATCGTCTCGCAGCTGCACCGCAGCCCGGGCGTGTTCTTCGACCACGACCGCGGCAAGACGCACAGCTCCGGCAAGCTGCTCTTCAACGCGCGCGTGATCCCGTACCGCGGCTCCTGGCTCGACTTCGAGTTCGACGCCAAGGACTGCGTCTACGCGCGCATCGACCGCCGCCGCAAGCTGGCCGTCACGATCCTGCTGCGCGCGCTCGGCTACAGCGACGAGCAGATGCTCGACCTGTTCTTCGACAAGAACACGTTCTA
>DASUMQ010000020.1:0-15461 GCA_036277615.1 Steroidobacteraceae bacterium | reverse complement strand
CTCAGTCGTCCGCGCCGGGCCGGCGCAGTCTTGCCGCGACGTCCGCAGGGTCGGCGGGCTTCACGAGGTGGTGATCGAAGCCGGCCGCCCGGGTCTGCTCGCGGTCGGTGTCCTGACCCCAGCCCGTCAGCGCGATCAGGTGCACGTCGCGACCGTGCGGGAGTGCCCGGATGCGGCGTGCAGCGTCGAGACCGCCGCCCCCCGGCATGCCGAGGTCCAGGATGGCCGCCTCCGCCCGATGCTCGCGCACCGCAGCGACCGCAGCTTCACCGTCGTGCACGACGATCACGTCGTGACCCTCGAATCGCAACAACGCACCGAGCGACTCGGCTGCATCGACGTTGTCGTCGGCCACGACGACTTTGCAGCGCCGCGCGGCCCCTCTCGCCTGCGGCATTGCTGGAGCCGGCCGGTCGGCGACGCGCGCGGCACGCAGCCGCGGCAACTGCACGCTGAAGGTGCTGCCGCAGCCCACCCCTTCGCTGCGCGCCGTGACCGTGCCGCCGTGCAGCTCGATGAGCTTGCGCACGAGCGCCAGCCCGATGCCGAGCCCGCCTGCGGCGCGGCCCTGGTGCATCCCGATCTGCGAGTACAGGTCGAACACCTGCTGCAGCGCCTCCGCCGGCATGCCGATGCCCGTGTCGGACACGTGCACGACGGCCTCGTCGTCGGACGCCTCGACGCGCACGCTCACCAGTCCGCCGCGTTCGGTGTACTTGGCCGCGTTCGACAGCAGGTTGGTGAAAACCTGTGCGAGCCGCTCGGAATCCCCCTCCACCAGGACCGGACTGGCCGGGGCATTCATGTCGAGCGCGTGGCCATGCTCGTCGAGCAATGCGCGCGAGCTTTCGATGCTGCGCGCCACCACCTCCACCACGTCCACCGTTTCGCGCTCCAGCGCGATCTTGCCGGCGCCGATCCTTGCGATGTCCAGCAGGTCGTCGACCAGGCGAACGAGATGACCCACTTGCCGGTCCATCATCGCGACGGCCCGCTGCAGCGTCTCGTCGTTGCGGCCGGCGAGCCGTGCGATGTGCAGGCCGTTGCGGATCGGCGCGAGCGGGCTGCGCAACTCGTGCGCGAGCGTCGCCAGGAACACGTCCTTGCGCTGGTTGGCCTGCGCGAGTTCGGTCCGGGCCCGCGTGCGTTCCACGTCGGCCCAGGAGCGCTCGCCCGCGTCGCGCACGAGCGCGATTTCGGCGGGCGTCCATGCTCGCGGCCGGGTGCAATGCACGTTCAGCGTCCAGACCAGCCGGCCGTCCCGCAGCAGCGGTGCGATGATGCAGGAGCCGATTTCGAGTGACTGGCAGGCGCGACGGGCGACGTCGTCGAGGTCGGTCGCGTTCGCGACGTCGTCGATGACCACGACCTTGCCGCTGCGCAGCCGCGGCGCGCTGCCGAAGCGCTCGAGCGGGTAGCGGCCGGTCAGGCTCGGCGCGGGGTCACGGTGATAGTCCGGCCCGAAGATCGCGATACCCTGGTCCTCGCGGATTTCGGCGTAGTGCACCCGGTCGGCCCGCAGGTGGCGAGCGAGCAGGCGACAGGCGAGCCGCTGGATTTCCTCGGGGTCGTCGAGCGCACGCATGGTGTCCGAGAACCGCAGCAGGAACGCTTCGCGACCGCGGCTCGCACGCAGCTCGACTTCCGCGCGCCTGCGCTCTTCCACGTCGATGTTGAGACCGACCCACTTCCGCACCGACCCGTCTGCGTCGTACAGCGGGGCCGCGCGGACGTTGGTCCAGCGCCACCCGGACCCCGCGCTGCGCAGCCGGCACTCCGCATCCACCGGTGTGCGTCTCCGGACGGAATCGCGCCAGTGCGCGAGCACACCACCGCGGTCATCGGGGTGGATGGCATCGGCCCAGCCTTCGCCGAGCCACTCTTCCAGCGACTGTCCGGTGCAGGCGCGCCACGAAGGCGAGTCGACGACCGCCATGCCGTCGCGGTCCATTTCCCAGACCGCCTTCGCGACCGAGGCCAGCAGCAGTTGCAGGTGCGCAATGCTGCCCGCCAGTTCGTCGGGTGTGTGTTCGCGGTCCCGGTCCGGTCCGAAGACGAGTCGGGGCCCCGCCTCGGGCGGGCTGCTGGGGAATTCTTGCGGCTGCATCGCGCGTCATCCTTGGCGCGTGGGGGGACAGTGTGCCCCCAATCCGGCGCCACGCCAACCATGGCGCGCTCCGGTCTGCAACCGTGGTCCGTTACGACCGTCGGACCGGCCGTCTGGAGGTCAGATCGCCTTGCTGAACCGCTGGCCGGACGCCTGGACGCCCGGCAGGTAGGCGTCGAACGCCATGGCGAGGTGCCGCAGCAGCAGTCGTCCGGCCGGCCGCACCCGCAGGCCCGGCTCGGTCCACTCGGCGAGGCCGTCGGCGACCATCGGCTCGAGCGCCGTGAGTTCGCTCGCGAAGTACTGCCCGAAATCAATGTGGTGGCGCCTGGCCGTCGCCGCGAAGTCGAGCACGCCGTAGCACATGATCTGCTGGATCACGTCGCGGCGGATGATGTCGTCCCGCGTCATCGTGTAGCCGCGGTGCACGGGCAGTTCGCCGCGATCGAGCGCGCCGTAATACTCCGGCAGCGTCTTCAGGTTCTGGATGTAGTTGTCGCCCACCTTGCCGATCGAGCTCACGCCGAGCCCGATCAGGTCGAGGTAGCCGCGCGTCGAGTAACCCTGGAAGTTCCGGTGCAGCGTGCCGTTGCGCTGCGCTATCACGAGTTCGTCGTCGGGCAGCGCAAAGTGGTCCATGCCGATGTAGACGTAGCCGGCCGCGGACAGCTTCTCGATCGTGAGCCCGAGCAGCTTGAGGCGCGTCTCCGGCGTGGCGAGGTCCTCGATCTTGATCTGCTTCTGCGGCTTGAACATCTGCGGCAGGTGCGCGTAGCCGTAGACCGCGAAGCGGTTCGGGCGCGCCGACAGCACCGTGTCGAGCGTCTTCGAGAAGCCGTCGACCGACTGCTTCGGCAGGCCGTAGATCAAGTCGACGCTGACCGAGTTGAAGCCGAACTCGCGCGCCTCGCGGATCAGGCGCAGCGTGTCGGGCACCGACTGGACGCGGTTGACCGCTTCCTGCACCACGGGATCGAAATCCTGCACGCCGAGGCTGCAGCGGTTGAAACCGACGCGATAGAGGTCGCGCAGCGTGTCGGACGTGATCGTGCGTGGGTCGAGTTCGATCGAGAACTCGCGGTCGGCGTGCGAGGACAGGGTGAAGTGCTGGCCGAGCTTCTCGATCAGTCGCTCGATCTCGAGCGAGGTCAGGAACGTGGGCGTGCCGCCGCCGAAGTGCAACTGCTCGACCACGCGGTCGCGATCGTAGAGCTCGCCCTGCATCTCGATCTCGCGGTGCAGGCGATAGAGGTACGCCTCCGCCTTCTCGTGGTTGCGCGTGATGACCTTGGTGCAGCCACAGTAGAAGCAGGGGCTCGAGCAGAACGGGATGTGGACGTACAGCGAAAGCTGCCGCGGAATCGGGTCCTGGTTGCTCGTGATCGCGACGGCCCGGTACTCCGGGATGCCGAAACGATCGGTGAACTGGACGGCCGTCGGATACGACGTGTATCGCGGTCCCGAGCGGTCGTAGCGGCGGACGAGGTCTTCGTCGAACCGGACATGCTGCAAAGTCATCTGTCTTCCTGCGTTCGGCGGCAGCGCGAGAATGCCCCGGATGGGACGCGCCAGCCTTGACGTGCGTCAAGGATGGGAATTGGACGCGTTCGGGCAATCGGTACATGCCGAATATACCAAGCCCGGTTTCGCCGGTGCGGGTCGTGAGGCGGCCCGTCCGCTTCCGTTAAGATTGCGCGTCCTTTCGGAGGTTCAGCCTTGCCCGATTCCAGTCCCGAAATCGTCCAGACCGCCACACCGATCGAAACCGATGCGCTGATCATCGGCGCCGGGCCGGCCGGCCTGTTCCAGGTGTTCGAGCTTGGCCTGCTCGGCATCAAGAGTCATGTCGTCGATACGCTCAAGCACCCGGGCGGACAATGTGCCGAGCTGTATCCGGATAAACCGATATACGACATTCCCGCATTGCCCATCTGCGGCGCGCAGGAACTCGTCGACCGGCTCATGAAGCAGATCGAGCCGATGCACCCGGTGTTTCATTTCGGCGAGGAAGTGGAGGAGCTGGAGAAGCGCGACGACGGCCGCTTCCTGCTGCGGACCGCGGCGGACACGGCGTTCGTCGCCCGCACCGTCGTGATCGCGGCGGGTCTCGGCTCGTTCCAGCCGCGCCGGCTCGGGGTCGAGGGCTGCGACGCGCTCGAGGACCGGCATGTGCATTACCGCGTCAGGAGCGCGGCCGATTTCCACGGGCAGCGCCTCGTGATCTTCGGCGGCGGCGACTCGGCGCTCGACTGGGTGCTCGACCTGCACGGCAAGGCACGCAGCATCGTCCACGTCCACCGCCGCAACGAGTTCCGTGCGGCGCCGGCCTCGGTGTCGCGCATGAAGGAGCTCGTCGCGGCCGGCAAGCTCGACTATATCGAGGGCGTCGCGTCCGCGATCCGGACCACGGACGGACGACTGACGGGCGTGACGGTCAAGCGAACGGACGGCCAGTTCCAGGACGTCGATGCCGACCACCTGCTCGCATTCTTCGGGCTGCACCCGAAACTCGGCCCGATCGCCGAGTGGGGCTTCGAGCTCGAGAAGAAGGCGATCCGCGTCGACACCGCGAAATTCCAGACCAGCGTGCCGGGCATCTTCGCGATCGGCGACATCAACACGTACGCTGGCAAGAAGAAGCTGATCCTGAGCGGGTTCCACGAGGCGGCGCTCGCGGCGTTCGCGATCGCCGAGCACCTGAACCCGGCGAAGAAGGTCCACCTGCAGTACACGACGACGAGCCCGATCATGCAGAAGCGGCTCGGCGTCACGGAATGAGCTCGGCGCTGCTCGAGGACCTGGTCCGCCTGCTCGACCTCGAGCGGCTCGAGATGAACCTGTTTCGCGGCGAGAGCCGCGACATCGGCAGCCCGCAGGTCTTCGGCGGCCAGGTGCTCGGACAGGCGTTGATGGCCGCCTGTCGCACGGTCGAGCCCGAGCGTCGCGTGCATTCGCTGCACTCGTACTTCCTGCGACGCGGTGATTTCAACGCCCCGATCGTCTACGAGGTCGATCGCAGTCGCGACGGTGCGAGCTTCACCAGCCGCCGCGTCGTGGCGATCCAGCACGGCCGGCAGATCTTCCACCTGTCGGCGTCGTTCCAGCTGGAGGAACCGGGGCCCGACCACCAGGTGCAGGCGCCGAGCGTCACGCCGCCGGAGCAACTGCCGGACCTGACGGCGACCATGCGCGAGCATCTCGATGCCATGCCGGAGCAGCGCCGTCGGTTCTGGGAACGTGATCGCCCGTTCGAATTCCGCCAGGTCGAGGCGATCGCCGATGACGGTGCGCCACGACCCGCCGCGCGCAACGTGTGGTTCCGACTGACCGGCGCGTGCCTCGACGATGACGTGCTGCACCGCTGCCTGCTGGCCTATGTCTCCGACTACAACCTGCTCGAGACGGCGACGCTGCCGCACGGCATTTCGTATCACCGTGACGACGTGCTGCTCGCGAGCCTCGACCACGGGCTCTGGTTCCACCGGCCGTTCCGGATCGACGACTGGCTGCTCTACGCGACGATCAGCCCGAGCAGCAGCGGCGCACGTGGCATGGCGTTCGGTCGCATCTTCGATCGCGCAGGACGCCTCGTCGCGAGCACGGCGCAGGAAGGCCTCATGCGCGTGCTGACCGGAAAATAGGGACACTCCGAATTTCCGAGTCGGAGATTCGGAGTGTCCCTATGTTTCCTATTTTTCTCGGAACGCCCCTTCTTCCTTTGGTGGGGAGACTCCAATTTTCGGAAGACCGAAAAAAGGAGTGTCCCCAGCTCACTTCACTTCGAGTTCGAAGCGCACCTGCGGCGCATTCGCCGTCACCTTGCCGCTGCGGGTGAGGAACACGCGCTCCGGCGGCATGCCGCTGCCGGTGAGCACGGCGCTCTGGATGGCCTCCCCACGCTGTTGCCCGAGGCGCTCGAGTTCGCCGGGCAAGGGCAGGGCGCGCTTGCGACACTCGGCCTCGAGCCAGGCCAGTGACGCCTGCAGCTCCTGCGCCTTGCGTTCCTTGCGGGACAGGTCGCCGGTCGGCGTGGCGGGCTCAGGCAATTCGGGCTCCGCACCCGAGAGTTGCCGATACAGCGTGGTCAACACTTCGAGCCGGCGTTCCGGCTCCAGCGTGTCGAACGAGGGTGCCGATGCCGCGTCGTCCGCACCGCGCAGCCGCTTCCGGCCCGACTCGGCTCCCATCGCTTCCTCGAGCCCTCGCAGGTAGCGCGCCTGCGCGAGCGCTTCGCCGTCGAGCGCGGGTTCGACGCCGATCGGGATGTCGAGCCGAAGGTCCGCCTTGGTCGCGAGGCTCTTGCCCAGTTCGGTGAGCCGCCCGGCCGCGGTCGGATCGAGCGCGGCGTCGCCCGCCGCGAAATCGACGAATTGCGCTTCCTCCGCGCCCTTGAACAGCGCGCCGAGCGCCCGGAACGGGGCCGTGACGGCCTTGGTCAACACGTTCTTGATGACCTGCCAGATGATCGGCCCGAGCCGAAAGGTCGGGTCGTCGAGCGTGCCCGAGACCGGCACGTCGAGCGTGATGACGCCATCGGCGTCCTTGAGCAACGACGTGGCGAACTTGACGGGCAGCGTCGCCTCGCCGCGCGCGGCCGTGGCTTCACCCCACTCGAGCTGGTCGATCCGGATCCGGTGCTGCGCCTCGAGCTGCCGCGCGTCGATCTTGTAGCGCAGGTCCGTCGTGAGCTTGCCCTTGGCGATGTTGTAGCCCGCGAACTTGCCCGAGTACGGGTTGAACACCGGCAGCGACATGTTCTCGAACCGCAGCCCGATGTCGGTGTAACGGTCGAACGCGAACGGTTGTGTCGTGCCCTCGATGTGCACGGGCGAGAACTCGCCGACGTTCCCCTTGAGCGCGATGGTTGCCCGCGAGTTCGGGTCGCTCGACAGGCCCGTGATGCTGCCGCCGAGCCCCTGTATGGCTGCGGCGAAGTTCGGCTGCACGCTGAAGTCGGCGAAGTCCATCGTGCCGCGGACGACGCTCAC
Source organism: Steroidobacteraceae bacterium (assembly GCA_036277615.1). Classification (GTDB taxonomy): domain Bacteria; phylum Pseudomonadota; class Gammaproteobacteria; order Steroidobacterales; family Steroidobacteraceae; genus RPQJ01. Next base: position 8,366 of record DASUMQ010000020.1, on the reverse strand, counting down.
TTCGCGAATCCGGATGGGCATGCCGGTCTCGCGCAGCGTCGCGACAGGTTCGGGGGGCGCCGTCGCGCGGGCTTTCGCCGTCGCCGCGGCGGCCTTTTTCTCCGCGCGCACCTCGGCGCGTGTCTTCTTGCGCGAGGCTTCGGTCGCCTTGGCGGCCGCCTCCGCCTTACGCGCCGCGAGGGCCGCAGTCGTTCCCACCGGATCGAACACGGCGGCGACGTTGAGCACCTGGTCAGAGCTCACGATCACGCGCGCAAACGGCTCCACGACACGCACGCGGTCGATGCTGAGCGCATCCGGCGCGAGCGCGAACCGCAGCCGGCCAAGCTCGACACGCTCGAACTTGAGGAAATCCTGCTCGAGCGCGTTGTCGGTCGAACCGAACCCCGCGATCGTCACGTCGCCCGCGAAGCGCAACTCGGGTTCCTTGCCGTCGGGCGGCGCCATCGTGAAACGCCCCTTGGCGTCGATCGTGCCGCGTTCGATCGACAGATCGGTGGTCCCGCTCATGTACGGTTGCAGGTCGTGCGCGGCCAGTCCGGCGAGGTCGAGATCCACCGCGAGGGCACCGCTGCCGGGCACGAGTTCGCCCGTGGCCGCGAGGCGTGCGGCGCCATTGATCGTCGTTGCGACTTCGACGGGGAGCGCCCGGGCGAGGTCCAGGCTGACGTTGCGCGCGGTGGCTTCGAGCGGCGCGAGCGCGAATCGCGCCGCAGGTTGTACGCCGCGATCCTCGAATTCGACGGTCGCGTTGCGCAGGTTCACGCTGCCGACGGTCAGGCTCGGCTCGTGACCGGACGCCGCAACGTCGGTGGACGCGGCCTGCGGGCCTGCCGCCGCGGCCGGCGAGGGGGCCGCGACGACCGCGGCCTCGGGCGCAGGCGCCGCCGTGAACAGTCGATCGACGTTGAGGGTGCCCTCGGCTGTCCGCCAAACCGCTGCTCGCAGGCCATCGACCGTGACGTTGCCGAGGGCGACGGTCAGCTCGGGCACGGCGAGCTGCGTGTCTTCGATCACGATCGATGGCATCGCGACCCAGTCCTCCGCAACGCCGCGCGCCCGCATCGCGACGTCCGTCACGATGATTTTCGGCAGCGCCACGTCGAGATCGAGCGTCTCACCGACCTTGAGGTCGTAGGTGCCGCCGAGGTCGATGCTGCCCGTCGGCAACAGGAACGGCAGGTCGTCGCCGACGAACTCGGCGATGCCCGGCACGCGCAAGTCGGCGATCTTGAATTCGCCGGCCGACACGATCTGCGGCTGGAGCGCGAAGCGCCCCTTCCATTCGAACGTTTCGTCCTGCCGGCTGCGGGCCGCGAGGCCGAAGCCGCCGCCTTCCGCGGTCGTGCGGAAATCCTGCAGCACGAACGTGACCGGCGAAAAGTGCCGTTCCACCGGCCGACGCCGCAGGTTGTTCAGCAGGTCGATCGTGCCGTCGGTCAGCCCGAAGGACTGGATCCAGATCGTGGGCATCGGGCCATCGTCTGCTTCGTCTTTGTCCTCAGGCGGCGCGAGGTCCGCGAGATTCAGCGAGCCGTCAGCGTGGATGACGGCTCGCACGCGTGGCGCGTCGAGCGCGACCTCGCGGAACACGAAGGCGCGCTGCCAGAGCGACGAAAACTGGAAATCGACGAACAGCCGCCGGAACGCGACCATCGGTTTGCCGTCGGCGTCGGGCAGCGACAGGTCGCGCACCTCGGCCTGCAGCTTGAACGGATGGATGCGCACCTCGCCGAGCGTGAGTTCACGGCCATAAGTTGCGCGGACGTGCTCGATGGCCTGGCTGCGGACCAGGCGCGGCGCCGCGTAAAAGCCGAGCAGCGCGTACAGCCCGACGAGCAGCGCCGCGACCGCGACCGCCCAGGCGACCCTCGATCGGACGATGCGGTCGGCGACATTCATTGCGACGAACCCATGCAACCACCTCGCAGGCGCGTCCAGCAGCGCGTCTCAGTCCGGCAACACCTTGCCCGGGTTGAGGATGCCCTTCGGGTCGAGCGTGCGCTTGAGCGCGCGCATGGTCGCGAGGGCGACGGGGTCCTTGTAACGCGGCAACAGGTCGCGCTTGAGGCGGCCGATGCCATGTTCGGCGCTGATGCTGCCACCGAAATCACGGACGCAATCGTGGACCGCATCGTTGATCACCGACTGCAGTGCGACGAATGCCGCGCGTTCGTGACCGCCCTCCGGCTCGCTCAGGTTGAAGTGCAGGTTACCATCGCCGACGTGACCATAGGCGACGAGGCGCGCTCGAGGGGCGACGCGTGCGACCGCGGCGGTGGCGTGTTCGAGAAATCCGGGCAGCGACGCCACCGGCACGGACACGTCGTGCTTGATGCTCGCGCCTTCGTGCCGCTGGGCCTCTGGCACGGACTCGCGCAGCTTCCAGAGCGCTTCGCGTTGCGCGATCGACTCTGCGATCGTCGCGTCGAGGACTTCACCCGCGGCCATGCACTGCTCGAGCGCGGATTCCAGCAGCGCGCGCAGCTGCGGGTCGCGCCGTGCAGTCGAGACTTCGCAGAGTACGCAGGCCGGCCACGGCTCGTCGAACGGATCGACGACGCCGGGCACGTGGCGCGTGGTGAACTCCACGGCAATGCGCGGCAGGTATTCGAAGCTCGTGACGCAATCGCCGGTCGCCTCGCGCAGCCGCGCGAGCACGTCGACCGCCGCCTGCATGCCCGGCACCGCGAGCCAGGCGGTCTCGACGGTGCGCGGCACGGGAAACAGCTTGAGGCTCGCAGCGGTGATGATGCCGAGCGTGCCCTCGGCGCCGACGAATAGGTCACGCAGGTCGTAACCCGTGTTGTCCTTGCGCAGGCTGCTCAGGCCGTGCAGCACTTCGCCGCCGGCGAGCACGACCTCGAGGCCGAGCACGAGATCGCGCGCAACGCCATACCGCACGGCCGCCAGGCCGCCCGCGTTGGTGGCAAGGTTGCCGCCGATCTGGCAACTGCCTTCGGACCCCAGCGAGAGCGGAAAATAGCGGTTCGCCGCCAGCGCGGCGGATTGCACGTCGGCGAGCACGCATCCGGCCTCGGCCACCATCGAGTAGTTCGCCGCGTCGATCCCACGAATGCGATTCAACCGGTGCAGCGAAAGCACCACCTCGTCGCCGGATTCGCTGGGCGTCGCGCCGCCGCAATAGCTCGTGTTGCCGCCGTGCGGCACGACGCCGATCGCGCCCTCGTGGCACGCCGAGAGCACGTGCGACACCTCCGCGGTGTCGCGCGGACAGGCGACGAGCAACGCCGAGCCACGGTAAAGACCGCGGAAGTCGGTCAGGTACTTCTCGACGTCGGCGGGTGCTTCGAGCACGCCCTGCGGTCCGAGCGCGGCACGCAGGCGCGCGACGACCCTGGCGCGAGCGGCGGCGGTAACGGTGCCCATCGTCCCGCGAGTGTAGCGCACAGGGACGGGCCCATTTTCTGGCGGTGAAGCCGCCAAAAAATCGGGACTGTTCCAAAGTCACGCCGGCTTCGGCGCGCTCACCTTCGCGATCACGAGCGAGGCGATCACCGCCAGCGCCAGCACGCCGATCGAGACGAGCGCGTTCGTGAGCGCCGCCGGGGCGAGCAGCAGCACCAACGCGAAGCCGAGCATCATGAAGCCCGAAATCAGCTTGAGCACCCGACCCTCGGACTCCGTCAGCTTGCGGGCACCCATGGTCCTGGTGAAGACGACCACGATCGCGAGCAGCGGGATCACGTAGATCACGTTGTAGATCGCGAGCCAGGCGTAGTACTGCCACGTCGCGAGTTCGTGCGCCTTCGTGAGCGTGAGCGTGTAGACCATCGGGAAACCCGCGGTGCAGAGCAGCTCGTACGAGTTCGCCACGATCGCGAGCAGCACTGTGCCGAGGAGCATCGGGCCCATGTTGCCCTCGGTCACGACCTCGCGCATGCGCTTGAACAGCCCGGGCTTCGCCGCATCCGGGATCGAAAGGCTGGGGCCGGTCTTGAACCAGAAATAATCCTTGATGTTCAGCACCGCGACCAGCAGCGCGACCAGCCCCGCGATGAACGTGATCACGCGCAGCTCGCCCGCGATCAGGAACACGTTGAGCCAGGCGGCCATGAACACGAAATAGACGACGCCCGAAAACAGCACGAACGTGCCGCCGACGATCGCCATGCGCGTGCGGCTCTTGGCGTGGACCAGCAGGCTCAGCAGGAACAGCAGCACGAAGAACGCACACGGGTTGAACGCGTCCATGCCGGCGAGCACGACCGTGAGCACCGGTAACGAGAACGCCTTGGCGTCGACCGAGCCGACGAACGGCAGGTTGAAAGTTGTCGCGGCCTTGGCTTCGGCGTCCGAGAGTTGCGCCGCAGAGTCGTTCACGTTGCTGCCGGGAGCACCATCCCCGCCATCGGCGGGACGCGGGCTCGCCAGCCGTCGCTCGTGACAGCCGCGGAGCGCATCCGCGAGCTGCCGGCCGGTGCTCTCGGCGGCGTCGTAGCCGATCATGACCTGCCGACAGAACACGAAGCCGGGCGTCGACAGGGCCTCGACACCCAGTGACTTCGCCGTGTCGAAATAGAACCTTGCGTTGCCGCGGTGATCCTTGACCGAGTAGCGCTTCATTTCGAGCCAGGGCGTCTCGCGCTCCAGCTGCTCGAGGAACGGCTTGGCAGCCTGGCAGTGCGGGCAGGTCGGCGAGTAGAAATAGTAGAGCCGTACGGTTGGCGAGCCGTCGGCGGCCGTGCCGTACCAGAACGTGTCGGACGCAGGGTCGCCGGTTTCGGCGCCCACGGCGAGGCCGGAGCAGAGGAAGGTCATCAGCAGGACGAGCAGGCGCAGCGCGGACATTCGGTCGGACCCGTGTACGAAAATGCGCGAATGATACCGGCCCGCGCGGGGGCCCCGGTCCGGTCTTCTACCGATGGGCGCGTCGGAACTTATTTGCGGCCCTGCAGTCGCGTCGGCGACGGGGCCCGCCGGCCGGTGTCGCCCGGTGGCGTCGACAGCAGCCAGTCCGGGTTCGGCAGCTCGCTGAAGATCTCGCGCAGTGCCTCGCCCCAGCGCTCGCGGATGCGGTGGAAATACTCGTTGGTCGAATCGATGTCGACCTGGCTGCTGACGCGGTGCTCGTCGCGGCGCACGATCACGAGGTCGAGCGGCAAGCCGACCGACAGGTTCGAGCGGATGGTCGAATCCATCGAGATCAGCGCGCACTTGGCCGCCTCGCTGAGCGGCATGCTGCGCCGGATCACGCGGTCGATGATCGGCTTGCCGTACTTCGATTCGCCAATCTGGAAATAGGTCGTATCCGGCGTCGCCTCGACGAAGTTGCCGGCCGAATAGATGTGGAACAGTCGGGGCATTTCGCCCTTGATCTGGCCGCCGAGGATGAACGAGGCGTTGAACTCCACGCCCTGCTGGCGCAGCGCCTCGGCGTCACGGTGGTGCATCTCGCGCAGCGCGGCGCCGACGCAGCGGGCGCCCTCGAACATGTTCGGGCAGTTGTACAGGTTGGTCTCGCCCTGCTGGCTCATGATCCTTTCCGCCAGCAGGTTCAGCACGCCTTGCGTGATGGCGAGGTTGCCGGCCGACATCAGCACGAGCACGCGATCGCCCGGCCGCTCGAAGACGGTCGTCTTGCGGAACGTGTTGATCTGGTCCACGCCGGCGTTGGTGCGCGAGTCCGAGAGGAACACGAGGCCCGCATCCAGCAGCATCGACACGCAGTAAGTCATGGCAGTCCGTCGGGGCGTTGGCGTCGCGGGAGGACACACTTGCGCTGGCAGGCCCGCGCCCCTCGCCCCCGGAACGGTTCGGCCCGCCGGCATCGACTCTTGCCGATGCGGGCAGTCTTGGGAAGCGGGGGGCGACCAGATGGCGCCGATTTGACTGCGACCGGGCGCCGTGTCTGCGGATGCCGACAGGCGCACGCCCCCGCTCGGACGCCGCGCACCGCCACCTTCGCCGACGGCAGGGACCCCCGCGCAGGCGTCAGACTGCCCGGGATCGACTCACTCAGGAAGCGGAGGTGACCGTGAACACGAGCAACGACGACCGCAAGGACCGCAAGGGCGGACAGGCACCACAGGCCGAGGACCGCGGTGACCGTGGTGCGAGCCACAGCCCGAGCGGCTGGCCCGACATGCAGGGTGAAGGCAACAAGGATGCCGCGCGCGAGTACAACGAGTCGCAACGCGACTTCGTCGAATCGGGCAAGGTCGAGCGGGCGGCGCGTGATTCCGAGCCGCAGTCGGAGGCGGAGCGCCGCGAGATGGAGAAGGCTGAGCGCGAAGGTCGCTCGCACGCGCGCAAGTAACTGCGCGCGCGTCGCTCGTCGACGCCTGTCCGTGTGCGCCGGGGATACGGTCGCTAGTAGCGCCCGTGCGTCTTGTACAGGTAGTTGGTGAGTTCGACCGTCTGCATCGAGAGCCGGCGCTGGATGTCGTGCACGATGCGCACGATCGCCCGCATGATGCGGTAGACCAGTTGCGGATCCCGGTCGAGCAGCGCCTCGAGGTCGCCCCGGCTCAGGCCGAGCACGCGCGTCTCGGCCATCGCAACCAGCGACGCGAACCGCGTGGCGCCGTCGAGGAACGACAGTTCGCCGACGACGTCTCCCGGCCGCATGACGTTCAGCGTGAGCTCGTTGTCGGTGCGGGCGGCCTTGACGACCCCGAGCGAGCCCGCGAGCACGACATAGAGGTGGTCGTCCGTGTCACCTTCGTGCACGAGCACTTCGCCTTGCTCGAGGTCCCGCACCGTCATGCTCGCCGCGAGCGCCTCGCTCTGCGTCGCCGTGAGCTCGGTCGCGAGCTTTGACTGGGCCAGGCCCTTGACGATGGCGGCGTCGGTCATGGGTGCGCTCCGCGTGATCCGGGTCCGCGGATTGTCACGTCAACGCCGCCCGGCGCGGTAGTAGGTGAATGCCGCGAAGGGTGCCGCGCGATGCGGGCCGGGTGGTCGCGGCCGCGGGCACCTTCAATGCTCGCGCGCAACCGGCTCCCGGATTCGTGCATAGGCGTCGAGGGCATCGCGTCGGCTCGTGGCGAGATCGACGACCGGACGCGGATAGGTCGATCCCAGCATGACCCCGGCGTCAGCGAGGACGTGGGCGGGCGCCTGCCACGGACGATGAATCCATGCGTCGGGCAGTCGCCCGAGTTCGGGCAGCCAGCGACGCAGGTACAGGCGCTGCGGATCATGGCGCTCGGCCTGCAGCACCGGATTGAAGATCCGAAAAAAGGGCGCCGCGTCCGCGCCGCAGCCGGCCGTCCATTGCCAGCCGAGCGTGTTGTTGGCGAGGTCGGCGTCGACCAGCGTGTCCCAGAACCAGCGTGCGCCGGCGAGCCAGGACTGGCGCAGGTTCTTGGTGAGCAGCGACGCCACCACCATGCGCACTCGGTTGTGCATCCAGCCGGTGGTCCACAGTTCACGCATGCCGGCGTCGACGAGCGGAAATCCCGTGCGACCGCGCTGCCAGGCGTCGAGCCACTCCGGCCGCGCGGCCCACGGAAACCGCGCGAACCGTTCGTCGAGCGGCGCGTCGGTCGTCTGCGGGTAGTGGTGCAGCAGGTGATGCGCAAATTCGCGCCAGCCGAGCTCGCGCAAGAACGTCTCCGCGGACGTGCGGGCAGCCGGCCGATCGACGACGGCGTTGCGCACCGCGGCGAGACACTGTCGCGGCCCGACCTCACCGAAGTGCAGGTGCGGCGACAGGCGCGAGCTTCCCGGCAGGTCGGGCCGCTCTCGACCCTCGGCGTACGCGGCCAGTCCGCCGTCGCAGAACCCCATCAGGCGTTCGTGCGCGCCGTCCTCACCGGGCGTCCAGGTCTGCGTGAGACCTGCCTCCCAGGCGACTTTCGGCAGCAGCTCGAGCGCCGCGAGCGACTCGCCGCGCGGCGCGGGCCCGCGCAGCCGTGTCGGCGGCGGCACCGGGACGGGCAACGTGTCGAGTTGCGCCTGTCCCGCGCGCCAGAAAGGCGTGAACACGCGGTACGGCTGCCCCTGCGTCGTCAGCACTTCCCAGGGTTCGAACAGCAGTGCGCCATTGAAGCTCTCGCAGGAAAGTCCCAATGCACGGAGTTCGGCCTTGAGCGAGGTGTCGCGTGCGACGAGCGCCGGATCGTAGAGCCGGTTCCAGTACAGGTGCGTCGCGGACGTCTCGCGCGCGAGCGAGGCGAGCTCCCGCGCGGCCGGACCTTGGCGGAGGGTCAGCGGGATGCCGCGACGTTGCAAGGCCTCGTCGAGGCGCGCCAGGCTGTGATGCAGCCACCAGCGGCTTGCCGCGCCGGCGCGCCAGGCGCCTTCTTCCTCCGGCGCGTGCACGTAGACCGGGACGATCCGCTCCGCATGCCGGACCGCGGCCGCCAGCGCCGGATTGTCGGCGAGCCGCAAGTCGCGGC
>DASUMQ010000019.1:0-4179 GCA_036277615.1 Steroidobacteraceae bacterium | reverse complement strand
CGCACCCCAGACGATCGGCATCGGGCCGCTGCGCGCGTCGAGCCCGCCGCCGCCGTAAAAGCCGCGCTTCGGATCGGTCTCGTAGAAGTCGTGCAGGATGCGCGTGACCTGCACGCTCTTGAACTCGTTGAGCTCATGCTCGAACAGCGCGTGCACCTGCGCGTAGGTGTTGAACATGAGGCTGCGCCCGACCATGCCGCTCGAGTTCGCGAGGCCGTCGGGGTGCTTCGCGTCGGCCGACATCAGCAGCAGGCGCGCCGATTCGGCGCCGTTGGCGCAGACGGCCACCGCGCGGGCCTTCTGGAAACGTTCACGCCGCTGCGCATCGAAATACGCGACGCCGGTCACCCGGCCCGCGGGCCCGGTTTCGATGCGCGCGACGTAGCTCGACGGCCGGATCTCGCAGTTGCCGGTCGCCTCGGCCTCCGGCAGCGTCGTGTAGAGCGCCGAAGACTTCGCGCGCATCTCGCAGCCATAGCCGATGCAGAACCCGCAGTGCTGGCAGGCCGGACGGTCGTGGTAAGGCACCGAGGCGATCGCCATCGGCGCGGGAAACGGGTGCAGGCCGAGCTTGCGCGCGCCGCGCTCGAACAGCACGCCCGAGGATTTCACGGGCAATGGCGGCATCGGGTAGGGCTTGCTGCGCGGTGGATCGAACGGGCTCGCGGCCGCGAGCCCCGAGACCCCGACGTCCCACTCGACCTTCGTGTAATAGGGTTCGAGTTCCGCATAGGTGATTGGCCAGTCGTCGAACGTCGTGCCGGGCATCGCGCCGAGCCGGCTGCGTTCATCGAAGTCCTCTTCGTGGAAACGCCAGAAGTTGCCGGTGAAGTGGTTGCTGCTGCCGCCGACCATCGGCGCGTACCAGGCGGCCGGAAAGTCCCGGACCCGCCGGGCGGGCTCGCTCGCCGAACTGCGGAAGGTCTGCGGGTTCGTTTCGAGCTTGTTGCTCAGGCCCAGGTTCAACCAGGTGTCGAATTCGTCGTGGCCGAAATCCGCGGCCGTGAACCGTGGACCCTGCTCGAGCACGAGCACGGTGAGCCCGGCCCGCGACAACTCGCGTGCCATGACGCCACCGGCGGCGCCGGACCCGACCACGACGAAGTCCACGGTCTCGTTCGGGCCGAAGCGTCGGCCGGTCATGTCTGGCGATCCGGCTTCTTTCCCACTGGCGGGGTGAAACCCTGGTAGCCCGCGTCGTAGTGTCCGAACGGCGGTTGCCAGGCGTGCTGGTCGACGAACCCGACCAGTTTCCAGCCCGACTTCTGGCGATTGCCGCCGTACCGCGGCGACGCCAGCAGCCCGACGACGGTCAGGAAGCGCACCTGCTCGAAGAACGGCGTGCGTTCGACGTGCCGCAGGTACGCGAGTTGCTCGTCGCCGGCGAGGTCCGCGAACTGTGGCGTGCCCGGGTGGTGGCGTGCACAACGGGCCTGGAAGTCATGCAGCCCGTCGAGGAATTGCGCCGCGCCGCCCGACCATGCCCCGGCGTGCACCTGGTCGATGAAATACACCACCGCGGCCTCGCGCGCGCCGGGGCTGCCGCCGCTCGGGACGATCTGCGCGGCGATCGCCTCGACGTCGCGCGCCTGGTCCGCGCTCAGCAACCGGAAGTGAGAGCGATCGCCTGCGTCCGCGGTGCTTGCGAGGTGTGCGTGTTCAGCCGCCGCGACGATCTGCGACCAGTTCGCGGCCAGCCAGGCGAAACCGAGCGACCCGCCCGAGGATTGCAGGAACCGCCGACGCGAGATCTCGCCTGGGTCCATGGCGCGCCTCCCCGTGATCACGCTCTCGCGGCAGTATGGACCCGGCGGCACGGACCGTCATCCCGCCGTCTGCTGCGACGCAACGCCGTCTGGCGTCGCCCGAGGCGTTCGCATATCTTCGGGTCGGTTCAGCAGGTAAGGACGCACATGCCGCAACCCAATCCTGTCCGCTGGTTCGAAATCTACGTGCAGGACATGGCCCGCGCGCGACGCTTCTACGAGACGGTGCTCGACACGAAACTCGAGCGGCTCGATTCGGGCGACGTCGAGATGTGGGCCTTTCCGTCGGCGCAGGACCAGTACGGCGTGGGCGGCACGCTGGTGAAGGTGGACGGCGTGCGTTCGGGCGGCAACAGCACGCTGGTCTACTTCGGGTGTGACGATTGTGCGATCGAGGCCGGCCGGATCCACGGTGCCGGCGGTACGGTCCAGCGCGAGCGGATGTCGATCGGGGCGTATGGTTATGTCGTGCTGGCCTTCGACACCGAAGGAAACCTGATCGGACTGCACTCGATGCGGTGAACCAACGTCGACCAGTCGTCGTCCAAGCGATGAGGCACAGCCGCGAGGAGACACCCGTGACCAGGCACGCGTTCGTGACCGCCGCCGCCGGTTTTCTCGGCCTGTCCGTGTTCCTGCTGGGCGCCTGTGGGCGGACTCCGACCGGGCCCGCAGCGGCGCAACAGGCGCTGCAGAATCCCGATGCACCCGACGTCGCCACGCTGGACGCCGACCAGCCGACCGGAATGGCGCGCACCGCGGTCGCCGCCGAGACCCAGGCGACGCCGGATGCCGCGGACGACCTGAGCCGACGCGAAGCAGAACTCGCGGCGCGCGAGCAGGAATTGCGCGCGCAGCAGGAGCAATTGCGTCGCGAGCGCGAACGACTTGCGGCCGGCTCGCGAGAACGCTCCTCGGCGACCACGGATCAGTTCCTCGACGCGGACCAAGCGACGGTGCCGCCCCCGGGGTCGTCGACGAGCAGCATCCAGAAGGTGCCTTCGCAGCCGATCGTGGTGCCCCCGGGCACGCCGCTGGAAATCGAACTGATCGGGAACGTGAACACCAAGATTGCACGCGTGGGCGATCGCGTCGAAGGTCGCCTGGCGACAGATCTCGTGGTGGACGAGCGACGCGCGGCGGTCGCCGGCGCCACGGTCACAGGCAGCGTGACCGAGCTTGTTGCGGGCAGCGACACCGTGGACGGTGCGACGATGCTCGGCCTGACGTTCGATTCGTTGCAGGCGGCGAACGGCGCGACCGTGCCGATCACGGCACGCTACCGGCAGCAGTCCACCGGCGACACGGTCGCTGCGCCGCAGATGGGCGGCGACATGAAGCTCCGCGCGGGCACCGTCATCAGGGCGCCGACCGAGACGTCGTTCTCGATCTACTGATCGGTCGCGGAGACTCAGAGCTTCCCGTCGAACGCCACCGCGTCGACCGGGAGGTCGAACGCGATGAACAAGGTGCACGGTTCCTGGCTCCGGCATTTCGCGCCGTGCGGAGCCTTGGCGGGCCCGTACGCGTACTGACCCTTGACCAGCACGACCGGCGACCGTCCCTGGTAGGTGACCTCGAGTTCACCCGTGAGGAGCACCATGCGCTCGGCAGACGTGTGCCAATGGGCCGGGATCGTGTAGCCGCCGGGGACCTGGAAAAAGACGTCCGCTCCGGGCGCGGCCGGGTTGCCGTGCAGCACGGCGATGCGGCATCCCTCCGGGAACATCGGCGGACAGGCGCCCCACTGGAGGTTCGGATCCTCCACCTTGATCGCGAGCGGCGTCCGGGCCATGTCGGGCACGACGGCTTCCGCTTTCGCTTCGGCCGTGACCTTCTTTACGGCGGCAGGTGCCGCGCTGCCGGGCACCGCTTGGGCGGTTGGCGCCGCGCCTGGCTGCTGCGCCTGGACCACCGACGCTGCGCCCAACGAACTCGCTGCTGCGATCGCGACCGCAATCCTGCCGATACGATCGAACATAACGACCTCCTCCTGAACCCGCGCACCCTGACCGGACTCTGGCGCCCATGATAGATGCGATCGTCGTCGTTGCCAGCCGATTGCCAAAGTGGCGCGCCCCCGGGGTGGGTGGCGCGCCACGTCCTCCGACACGTCGTCGTGTCGCCGCGGTCGCTCGTCGAGTGCTTACTTACCGTCGCGGTCGCTGTCGCCCGGCGTCCAGCGCTCGACCGTGTCGCTCGCGCGCTGGAAGGCGTCGCGCGTCGCGTGCCGGGCCTCGTTCCAGGACAGCCGCGAGTCGCCGCGACGTGTGTCCCAGTCGCGCGCGAATTCGTGCTCGACCTCGTCGAACTTGCGCCCGTGGTACTCCGGATACCGCTCGTAGCCCATGCGGTAGGCCGGGCCGTAGTCGTCGTAGCGCGCGCCGGTCGTCACGTACGGACGCGACGAATA
>DASUMQ010000018.1:0-11177 GCA_036277615.1 Steroidobacteraceae bacterium | reverse complement strand
TCGGCGATGTCGTTGATCAGCTCGACGATGTTGCCGATTTCCTGCGAGCTCTCGCCGAGGCGCTTGATGCGCTTGGAGGTCTCCTGGATGTTCTCGCGGATCGCGTTCATGCCGTCGATCGTGCGCCGCACCGCGTCGCCGCCCTTGTGCGCAATGTCGACCGAGTGGCGCGCCACGTCGGCGGAGCGCTCGGCGTTGCCGGAGACCTCCTCCGTCGACGAGGCCATGGCGGCGATCGACTCCGACGCCGCGCCGATCTGCTTGGACTGCGCCGACGACGCCTTGGCGAGGTGGTTCGAGAGCGCCTGCGTCTGGCGGGTCGCGGCGTCGAGCTTGACCGCCGAGTCGTTGATCGTGACGACGAGCTCGCGCAAGGCCTCGATCGCGTAGTTGATCGAGTCGGCGATCGCGCCCGTGATGTCCTCGGTCACCGTGGCCTGGACGGTCAGGTCGCCGTCGGCAAGGCTCGACAGTTCGTCGAGCAGCCGCAGGATCGCCTGCTGGTTGCGCTCGTTCTGGCGCGCCTGGTGCTCGGCCGCCTTGCGCAGAGCGGCCAGCTCGCGCTGCAGCCAGGCGCCGCCCGCGAGCGCGAGCAGCGTCACGACGATGAAAAAGAGCGGCAGCCACGGGCTTGCGAGCGCGCCGCCGGAGCGGATCGCGCCACTGGTGTCGATCTTCGCGAGGCTCGCGCTCAGCGCCGCGCCGCTTTCGGTCAGTGCGTTGCGTGCGGCCTGCATCTGTTCGAGCTGGTCGGCGAGCCCGATCACTGCGCGCACCTGCTCCGCCTCGCTGCGGAAGGCGGTGACGAGCGCTTGCGCCGCCGTGGCAGCCTCGCCGGTCGCGGGCGCGATGCCGAGCGTGTTGGGCTCGCCGGCCACGCCGGCCGCAACCTGCTGCATGAAGTCCAGGCTGTCGGTCAGGCGCCGCGCCGCGGCTTCGACCGGAGCGGTTCCGTCGGCGAGCGCGGCCAGGTCCTGTTCGACCGCCTGCGCGCGCAGTTCGAAGCGCTCGAAGCTGCGGTTGACCGACTCGGGACGTCCCGGGCCCATGGTCTTCAGCACGCCGGCCGCCGTCGAGAGCAGGCGCGGCGTCGTCTCACGCACGTCGGCCGCGGCCTTCTGCGCCTGCAGCGCCGCCTGCCGACCGTCGAGCACGGCCTGTGACTGCTCGAGCAGCGCCGCCCAGCCGTCCTCGCCCCCGAGCACGCGTGCGCTTGGGCTTGCCAGCAGGCCGACCGCGGACTTGCCCGCGTTGATCTCGTCGATCACGCGCTCGAGCCGCGCGCGTGACGCCGCGAGCGCGTCGAACGCCGGGGCCGAGCCGCGCACGGCGGCGCCCGCCTGCAGCGGGATGTTCTGCGACAGCGAGGTGAGCGACGCCATGTGCTCGCGCAACTGCGACTGCTGCTGCATCGCGCGGCCGGTCAGCAGCAGGGCCAGCGCGGCGAGCAGGGCCGCCACGAGCGCCACCCCGAGCAGCAGCGGCTGCAATCGGGCGGCGTCGATTCTGTTGGTCATGTCGTCACCATGTTCGTCGTCGTGGGGCCGCGGTCAGGAGGCCGCGGCCTGCATGAACTGCTGGCTCTCGAGCAGCGTCTTGACGCTGAACACCGGCCAGACTTCGGCGCCGCGCTTGAACGCACCGGCCACGTACCGCTCGCAGCGCAGCAGGGTCGGTGGCAGGTCGGCCGAAAACTCGCTCTCGAAGAAGCGCCGGAAACCCATGACTTCGTCGACGAGCAGGCCCGCGGGAATCTCGCGGTGGTTCGCGACGAGGATGCGGCTCGTGCGCGACACCGCCGTCGTGCCGGCGCCGAGGAACGCGCGCAGGTCCACGACCGGCAGCAGCTGGCCACGCACGTTCGACAGCCCGCGGATCCACGATCGCGCACCGGGCACGCGGGTGACGGCAGGCGGGTACGCAAGCACCTCGCGCGTCTCCTCACGGGCGAGCAGGAACGCTTCGCCGCCGAGACGGAACGCGATACCCACCCATTCCGCGCCGGTCGCGACCGATTCCGGCTGCCCTTGCGCGGCGGCACGGGCGCGGCGGTCGATCTCCCGCAGCAGTTCGAAGGGGCGTTCGCGCAGCGAACGCAGGCCAGTGGCGCCTTGCATGTGCTCAGGTGGCGATCGCGGCCTGCGCCTTGCGCACGAGTTGCTCCGTGGCGACCGGCTTCACGAGGTAATCGACGGCGCCCTGCCGCAGGCCCCAGACGCGGTCCGATTCCTGGGACTTCGACGTGACCATGATCACAGGGATCTTGCGGGTCTGCGGATCGTTCGCGAGCTCGCGCGTGGCCTGGAAGCCGTTCACGCCCGGCATCACGATGTCCATCAGGATCAGGTCGGGGCGCATCTCGCGCGCGAGCCGCAGGCCTTCGCTGCCGTCGGCCGCAGCCGCGGTCCGGAAACCGTGCTGCTCGAGCGCCTTCTGCATCACGTGAACGTCGGTCGGCGAATCGTCCACGATCAGAACCAGTGCCACTGGGTGTCCTCCGGTGTCAGGCGCGGTGTACGTGGGTCTCGATCGCGCTCAGCAGTTCTTCGCGCGTGAACGGCTTGGTCAGGTAGTGCTCGGAGCCGACGATGCGGCCGCGGGCACGGTCGAACAGGCCGTCCTTGCTCGACAGCATGATGACGGGGATCGAGCGGAACACCTTGTTGTGCTTGATCAGCGAGCAGGTCTGGTAGCCGTCGAGCCGCGGCATCATGATGTCCACGAAGACTATGTCGGGCTGGTGATCGGCCACCTTCGAGAGCGCGTCGAAGCCGTCGACGGCGGTGAACACCTCGCAACCTTCGCGCGCCAGCAGCGTCTCGGCCGTGCGCCGGATCGTCTTGCTGTCGTCGATGACCAGCACCTTGAGGCCGGCCAGCCGCGGTCGGCTGTTGCTGGCTGCCGTATTTTCCATGCCCTCGGGACCCTCGGATGCAGATGCGTGCAGGCAATCGACGCTAGGCGCGAGACCACTGCTCGCGCAGGCGTTTTAACATATTGGACACCCCCCTGCCATTGGCGGCTTTCGATACCATGACGGCCATCACAGTGGCATTTTTCGCCGCCCGCGATCGACCGGAGCCCGCATGCCGAACACGCCCTTGCGCATCGCCGTGGTCATGGACCCGATCGAGCGGATCAAGCCGCGCAAGGACACGACGCTCGCGATGCTGCTCGCCGCTCAACGACGCGGCTGGGAACTGCACTACCTCGAGCTCGACGACCTCTGGCTCCGCGACGGCGTCGCGATGGGTCGGGCCCATCCGATCGCGGTCCGCGAGCACGATGAGGACTGGTTCACGCGCGGCGAGCCGGTCGTCTCACGGCTCGGCGACTTCGCGGCCATCCTGATGCGCAAGGATCCGCCGTTCGACACGGAGTACATCTACGCGACCTACATCCTCGAGCGCGCCGAAATGCAGGGTGCGCTGGTCGTCAACCGGCCGCAGGGCCTGCGCGACATGAACGAGAAGGTCTACACGGCTTGGTTCCCGCAGTGTTGCGCCCCGACGCTGATCGCGCGGGACATGGGGGACATGCACGCCTTCCTGCGTGAGCACGGCCGCGTCGTCTGCAAGCCGCTCTACGGCATGGGCGGGCGCTCGATCTTCGTCGTCGACCTGGGCGACAAGAATGCGAACGTCGTCTTCGAAACGCTCACGGAATACGGCACGCGTTTCGCGATCGTGCAACGCTACATCCCCGACATCGTCACGACCGGCGACTCGAGGGTGATCCTGGTGGACGGCGAACCCGCTCCGTATGCCCTGGCGCGCATCCCGACCGAAGCGGACAACCGAGGCAATCTCGCCGCGGGGGCGAAGGGCATCGGCCGCCCGCTCGACGAACGCGACCGCTGGCTGGCGGCCCAGATCGGCCCGGCGCTCCGGGAACGCGGGATGCTCTTCGTCGGACTCGACGTGATCGGTGGGTACGTCACCGAGATCAACGTCACGAGCCCCACGGGCGTGCGCGAACTCCAGAAGCAGTTCGGCATCGACATTGCGGCCGTGCTGATGGACGCGATCGCACGCCGGCTCGGCGTGCAGTGACGACGCGATGACCGCCGGCCGCGCCGCCTCCCGCCGTCCGCGCGACCCGGTCCAGGATCGGCTCGCCACGGCGATCTTCGTCGCCGCGCTGGTGCACGGGCTGTTCATCATGGGCGTGAAGTTCAGTGCGCCGGACCCGGACGAGCGTCCGCTGCCCACGCTCGAAATCATGCTCGTGCCGGCCGGGGCGGACGACCCGGCGTCGAACGAGTCGGCCGCGTACCTGGCCCAGCGCACGCAGCGGGGCAGCGGCACGAGCGAGGTCGCGAAGCGCAGTTCCCTGCCGGAAGCCCGGCCGCAGCCACCGGATGCCGTGGACGCTCCGGACGATCGGGACGTCGAGCGGGCGGCGATCGACGAGCCGCGCGGACAGGACTCCGTGCTCGGACGTCGCGTGCTCGACGCCGAGCGCCTGCCGACCGGCACGGACGAGACGATCACCAGTGCGCCGGTCTTCTTCGCCCAGCCGGCCCCGGCGACGCCAACGGTGGGACTCAATGCCGCCGCCAACGACCGCGAACTGCACCTGCGCGGCAAGCGCTCGATCGACGGCAAACTGCTGGCCGACACGCGCGAGTCGGCGATCGCGGCCTACCTCGACGGCTGGAAGCGGCGCATCGAGCGCGTCGGTACGCTCAATTTTCCAAACGAGGCGCGGCGTCGCCACCTGTCGGGCAACCCGGTGCTCGAAGTCGCGATCCGGGCCGACGGCTCGCTCGAAGCGGTGCTCGTCCGCCGCTCGAGCGGGCATCGCGAACTCGACGACGCCGCGATCGGCATCGTGCGGCTGGCCGCACCGTTCGACCCGTTTTCGACGGCCCTGCGCGACCGCTATCCCGTGCTCCGGTTTGCCTATGAATGGCAGTTCCTGAACGGGCGACTGGGGGGCGAGGGCGCAGTCTTCACGGCGGAGCCCTAGCGCGATACTGTGGTCGCGTGGCGACCTACCTCACCAACCAGTTCCTGATCGCGATGCCGGCGATGGAAGACCCGAACTTCGCGCAGACGGTGACGCTCGTCTGCGAGCACAGCGAGCGTGGCGCCCTGGGCATCGTCATCAATCGCACGCTGCCGATGACGCTCGGGGAAGTGTTCGACCAGCTGGGCCTCGATTCGAAGCGCTCGCGCGTCAACGACCAGCCGGTCCTGCGGGGCGGCCCCGTGCAGACGGAACGCGGCTTCGTGCTGCACTCGCCGTCCGCGGGCAAGTGGGAATCGTCGCTGCCGTTCTCGGACCGGATGCACCTGACGACCTCGCGCGACATCCTCGACGCGCTTGCGGCCGGTGAGGGCCCCGAGAGTGCCGTGATAGCGCTCGGCTACGCGGGCTGGGATGCGGGCCAGCTCGAGGACGAAATGGCGCGCAACGCCTGGCTCACCGTCGACGCCGACGAACGCGTACTGTTTTCGACCCCGGTCGAGCAGCGCTGGCAGGCGGCGGCGAAGCTGCTCGGCGTCGACCTCCGCGCCTTGAGCAGCGACGCAGGGCACGCCTGAAACCGGACGACCCGACAAGCAGCGACGATCCGCCCCCCGGCCGTGGCCCGGCCGCGGCCGTCGTGGTGCTCGCCTTCGACTTCGGTCGGCGACGCATCGGCGTGGCGGTCGGCCAGACCTTGACCGGCTCGACCACGGCGCTGGGCGTGTTGCCGGCCAGGGACGGAACGCCCGACTGGTCGGCCGTCGATACGTGCATTGCCCGATGGGCGCCAACCCGGCTGCTCGTCGGGCTCCCCTATAATATGGACGGGTCGGAAACCACCACGACGGCGGCCAGCCGCGCGTTCGGCGAGAACCTTGCGCGGCGCACGGGGCTGCCCATGGACTTCGTCGACGAGCGCCTGACGTCGGCCGCCGCGTACGACGAGCTGCGCAGCGAACGACGCTCGGGCGCGCGCGGACGGCGGATCCGACCCGAGGACATCGACGCGAACGCCGCGCGGTTGATCCTGGAAACGTGGCTGAGG
The DNA here is from genome assembly GCA_036277615.1 of Steroidobacteraceae bacterium. GTDB lineage: Bacteria > Pseudomonadota > Gammaproteobacteria > Steroidobacterales > Steroidobacteraceae > RPQJ01. The sequence goes on along the minus strand of DASUMQ010000018.1, from coordinate 5,158 downwards.
GGAAGAAGCGGATAGCGGATAGTGAATGGCGGATAGACAGGAACGGCGCGGGCGCGCCTCCATCACTAACCGCTAACCGCTGCCCCAACGGGGAGTTGCCTTGAAGACCGACACCGGCCGAGACCTGCAGCGCGACCACGCCGGGCGACTGCGCCACCTGCTCACGCTCGAGGGCTTGTCCGCGGACGAACTCAAGGGACTGCTCGACTTCGCCCAGTTCTACGTGCGCCACCCCGGCGACATCGCGGCCCGCGACGGCAGCCTCGCGGGCCGCACGGTCGCCAACCTGTTCTTCGAGCCGAGCACGCGCACGCGCGTGTCGTTCGAGCTCGCGGCCAAGCGGCTCGGCGCCGACGTCGTGAACCTCGACATGCAGTCGTCGTCCCGCGTCAAGGGCGAGACGGTGCTCGACACGATCTACACGCTGCAGGCCATGGGCGTGGACGTGTTCGTCATGCGCGACTCGGAACCGGGCGTGCCGGCATTCGTGGCTGCTCGGGTGCAGCCCCACGTGAGCGTGCTGAACGCGGGCGAGGCGCACGTCTCGCACCCGACGCAGGGGCTGCTCGACGTGCTGACGATCCGCCAGCGCAAGGGCAAGGACCTGGGCTCGCTCTGCGTCGCGATCGTCGGCGACATCAAGCACTCGCGCGTCGCGCGGTCGAGCGGCACGGCGCTGCAGACGCTCGGGGTCGGCGAACTGCGACTGGTGTCGCCCCCGGCGCTCGCGCCTGAGCCTGACGAATTCGTCGGGGCGCCGCGGTGTTCCTCGCTCGAGGACGGGATTCGCAGCGCCGACGTGATCATGACCCTGCGCATCCAGAAGGAGCGCATGGACACCCGCCAGATTCCGGACATCGATGCGTTCCTGCGCGAATGGGGCATCACTGAGCGGACCGTGCGCTACGCGAAGCCCGACGCGATCGTGCTGCATCCGGGCCCGATGAACCGCGGCGTCGAGATCACGAACGACGTGGCCGACGGCGCGCAGTCGGCGGTGCAGCAGCAGGTGCGCAACGGCGTCGCCGTGCGCATGGCGGTGCTCGCAACCATCGTGCGCAACGTGCAGGTCCGCAACGTCGAGGCCGGCCACCGCGAAGGCTGATTCCAGAGGACGACGAGGCTCGATGATCGACCCGACCACGACGACTCCCGCCGCAGCCTGCAGCATCGACCAGCCGGGCCGCAGTCGCGGCAAGCCGGCGGCCGAACGCAAGCATCGCGGCTCGATCCACGTCGAGGACGGCGTGTTGCTGTCCCAGCAGGAATTCCCAGGTCGGCAGTACGTGATCCGGGTGCACGCGCCGACTTGCGCGGCCACCGCGCAACCCGGCAGCTTTGCGCACCTGACCTGCGACCCCGAGCGCCCGATGCGCCGGCCGCTGTCGCTGATGCGTGCGAGCGCGCGGGAAGGCTGGATCGAGCTTCTCTACAAGGTCGTGGGCCCGGGGCTCGACGCGCTCTCGAAGCAACCGATCGGCGCGAAGATCAGCGTGCTCGGCCCGATCGGGCAGGGTTTCGTGGCGCACCCGGCGCGACCGCGCACGCTGCTGGTCGGTGGCGGCGTCGGCATCCCGCCGATGGTGTTCCTCGCCGAGACGCTCAAGTCGCGAACGGTTGAGGCCCAATGGAAGCCGCTGGTGCTGATGGGCTCGGAGATCGAGTTCCCGTTCCGCGCCCGACCGTCGACGATCCTGCTGCCGGGCGTGCCGCCCGAGGCGATCGCGTGCATGCCGCTGCTCGACGACTGGGGCATCGCAAGCCGCCTCGCGAGCTTCGGCGGCTTCCCCGGCTGTTTCCACGGCTTCGTCACGGACCTCGCCGCGAGCTGGCTCGAAACGCTGGATGCTCCGGCACTCGCGCAGGTCGAGGTGTTTGCGTGCGGTCCCACGCCGATGCTGCAGGCGACGGCACGCGTGGCACGTCGTTTCGGCGTGCCCTGCCAGGTCTCGCTCGAGGAGTTCATGGCCTGCGCCGTGGGCGGCTGCGCCGGCTGCGCCGTGCCGGTCGTGCAGCGCGACGGCTCGCTCGCGATGAAACGCGTCTGTGTCGACGGGCCGGTGTTCGACGCGAACGCAGTGTACCCGCCGCCGGCATAAGGTCGGACGTCGCGCAATGCGGCTTGCGCCGTGCGATTTTTCGGCCGCAGGAGCCGAAAAACGCTCAGGCGCCGATGATCGCTCTGGACGTCACCGCCACCGGCGCGACGCCGGCCCGCACTCAACCGAAGTTGATCTTCGCCTCGAGGTTGCTGCGCGAGTCGGCGTTGCTGATCGCCTCCTCCAGCGTGACCTTGCCGTCCAGGTAGAGCTGGTAGAGCGCGACGTCGAACGAGCGCATGCCCTTCTCGTTGCTCGCGACCAGCGCTTCCTTGACGCCGACGACGTCGCCCTTCTTGATCAGTTCCTGCACGTGCGGCGTGTTGAGCAGCACCTCGATCGCGGCGCAGCGCTTGCCGTCCTTGCCCGTCACCAGGCGCTGCGACAGGATCGCCTTCAGGTACTGCGACAGGTCGAGGAAGATCTGCGCGTGCTGGTCGCGCGGGAACATGTTGATGATGCGGTCGAGCGTCTCGGCCGCGTTGTTGGCGTGCAGCGTCGCGAGGCACAGGTGCCCCGTGCCAGCGAACGTGATGGCGTACTCCATCGACTCGCGGTCGCGGATCTCGCCGATCAGGATGACGTCCGGTGCCGCGCGCATCGCGCTGCGCAACGCGCGGTGGAACGACTTCGTGTCGAGGCCGACTTCCCGCTGGTTGACGATCGACTTCTTGTTCCGGTGCAGGAACTCGATCGGGTCCTCGACCGTCAGGATGTGGTCGGACGCGGTCTCGTTGCGGTAGTTGATCATCGCCGCGAGCGAGGTCGACTTGCCGGAGCCCGTGGCGCCGACCATCAGCACCAGGCCGCGCTTGATCGACACGAGGTCCTTCATGATCGGCGGCAGGCCGAGTTCCTCGAGCGAGGGCATCTCGGCCGTGATATAGCGCAACACCATCGCAGGATTGCCGCGCTGGTGGAACACGTTGACGCGGAAGCGGCCGAGGCCCGGCTCCGACACGGCGAAGTCGATCTCGAGCTCCTGCTGGAAGTAATCGATCTGTTCCTGGTTCATCAGGCCGTAGGCGGCCTGGCGCACCTGGTCCGCCGTGAGCACCTGGCGGTTGACCGGGATGATCTTGCCTTCGATCTTGATCTTGATCGGCGAATTCGAACTGAAGAACAGGTCCGAGGCCTTCTTCTCCACCATCAGCTTGAACAGCGGCTTCGTGTTGAGCACGTAGCTGCGCGAGCTGTCGGAGGCGGTGCCGAGCGTGGCGTCACCCACCAGGCGCTCGTGCGGCGGGGCAGTGTTCTCGTTGGTGTCGGCGGTTTCGGCCATGGCTTACTTGTCTTCCTCTTCGAGGATCCGCAGCGCACCCGTCTCGTCCTTCGCGTGGACGTCCTTGCGCTTGCTCTCGAGCTTGATCCGCAGGCGGATCTCGTTCTTCGAGTCGGCGTTGCGCAGCGCCTCCTCGTACGAGATGACGCCGGCCTCGTAGAGATCGTACAGCGCCTGGTCGAAGGTCTTCATGCCGAGCCGGTTCGACTTGGCCATGATCTCCTTGATCGCGGACACCTCGCCGCGGAAGATCAGGTCGGCGATCAGCGGCGTGTTGAGCATGATCTCCATCGCGGCGATGCGTCCCTTGCCGGCCTCGCGCGGGATCAGGCGCTGCGAGATCATCGCGCGGATGTTGAGCGAAAGGTCCATCAGCAACTGCTCGCGACGGTCCTCCGGGAAGAAGTTGATGATGCGGTCGAGCGCCTGGTTGGCGCTGTTGGCGTGCAGTGTCGCGAGCACGAGGTGGCCCGTCTCCGCGAACTGGATGCCGTACTCCATCGTGTCGCGGTCGCGGATTTCGCCGATCTGGATCACGTCGGGCGCCTGGCGCAGCGTGTTCTTGAGCGCCATGTGCCAGCTTTCGGTGTCCACGCCGACCTCGCGCTGGGTCACGACGCAGTTCCGGTGCGCGTGCACGTACTCGATCGGGTCCTCGATCGTGATGATGTGGCCGCGCGTCTTCTCGTTGCGGTAGTCGACCATCGCCGCGAGCGACGTGGACTTGCCGGAACCGGTCGCGCCGACCAGGATGCAGAGGCCGCGCTTCGACATCACGACCTCCTTGAGGATCGGCGGCAGATCGAGTTCCTCGATCGTCGGGATCTTCGCGTTGATCGTTCGGAGCACGGCGCCGGTCAGGCCCATCTGCACGAAGGCGCTGACGCGGAAGCGCCCGATGCCGGGCGGCGCGATCGCGAAATTGCACTCGCGCGTCGCGTCGAATTCCTTGGTCTGGCGATCGTTCATGATCGCACGCACCAGCAACGCGCTGTGCTCGGGCGTGAGCGGCTGGTTGGTCTGGGGCTTGATCTCGCCGTCGATCTTGATGGCCGGCGGGAAACCCGCGGTGATGAACAGGTCCGATCCCTTGCGCTCGACCATGCGGCGCAGGAGGTCCTGCATGAGCTTGATGCCAGAGTCGCGATCCATGTTGTCCTCTCGAGGGGAGCTTCGTAGTCCCGCGCGGTGCGCAGGCTGCGGCGACGCCCTAGAAGTCCTCCTTGTTCTGCGCCTTGAAGCGTGCTTCTTCCTTCGTGATCATGCCCTTCTGCAGCAGCTCCTTCAGGCACTGGTCGAGCGTCTGCATTCCCGCCTGCTGGCCGGTCTGGATCGCCGAGTACATCTGCGCGATCTTGCCCTCGCGGATCAGGTTCCGGATCGCGGGCGTGCCGATCATGATCTCGTGCGCGGCGATGCGGCCGCCGCCGATGCGCTTCAGCAGCGTCTGCGAAATGACCGCGCGCAGCGATTCCGAGAGCATCGCGCGCACCATTTCCTTTTCCGCGGCCGGGAACACGTCGACGATGCGGTCGATGGTCTTGGCGGCGGAACTCGTGTGCAGGGTGCCGAACACGAGGTGGCCCGTCTCGGCGCCCGTGAGCGCGAGCCGGATGGTCTCGAGGTCGCGCATCTCGCCGACGAGAATGACGTCCGGATCTTCACGCAATGCCGACCTCAGCGCTTCGCTGAAGCCGTGCGTGTCGCGATGCAGCTCGCGCTGATTGATCAGCGAACGTTTGCTCTCGTGCACGAACTCAATCGGATCCTCGATCGT
>DASUMQ010000017.1:0-11308 GCA_036277615.1 Steroidobacteraceae bacterium | reverse complement strand
CCGAGACCACGCCCGGCGAGGGCGGCGGTGACCAGGGCCAGGGCATCGAGTTCGAACTGCTGTTCAACGCCCAGGTCTCCAAGCAGGTCGAGATCGGCGGCCGCATCCACAGCCGCTTCAACAAGAACTACTGGGCCAACTACGGGGGCTTCCGCGTGCCCGGCTCGGCACCGGACGGCGAGTGCACCGAAGCGGACCCGCGCTGCAACCAGTACGTCAAGCTGCGCGGCGCGTGGGCGCGGATCACCCCCGGGTACGACTGGATGGACTCGCTGACCGTCGGCAACAGTGACTGGGGCATGTTCGATCCCTGGACGCAGGGCAAGTCGCGCTACATCGACCGGGACAACTGGGGCGGCGTGCTGCTGCAGGGGTCGGCGCTCGGCAAGACGCTGCGCTGGGATTTCGCGCGGGTTTCCCTGCCGAACTACGTCAGCCCGGCCTTCGATTCCGACCTCGACGCCAGCGACGTCTACACCCAGGACGCCAACTGGGTGGGCCAGGTCAAGTACCAGTCGAGCCCCGACTGGAACGCGACGTTGATCGCGATGTACGCGCGTGACGAGGAGATCGACGAGAACGATCCCAACACGCTGAACGGCGTCGGCTCGATCACGGCGTTCGACAACTCCGTGGTGGCACTGAAAGGCCAGTACACGGGGTTCGGCTTCGTCGACCTGAGCGGCAGCGTCTATTTCAGCGACTTCGAGATCGAGGACGACGTCTGTGCGGGCACGCTGAACGGCAACTGCCGTTTCTCACCCGTGCCGCAGAAGAGCACGAATGACGAAGCGTTCATCATCAACGCCAACTTCAACCGGCTCTTCATCGACGGCCTGCAGCTGAGCGCACAGTACTTCGACATCGGGTCGGACTACGTGTCGATCACGGCTGCGCGTCGCGAAGCGGACGTGCTCCTGACTGAAGGCCAGGAAGGTACCTGGCAATGGGCGCGGCCCGACTACAACTACGGCAACCGCAGCAACACCAATTCGATGGTCGGTCTCGGCTACGGCGGCTGGAACGGCGAGGTCCAGCAGGTCGTCTCGGGCATGGCGGACAACGACTTCACGGACTTCGACGAACCCGTGGCCTACTCCGTGATTGGCTGGAAGGGCTTCACGCTCGTGCCGAAGTACTCGGTGGGTGACTGGGAGTTCGCGGGCGAGTACAGCTACATCGACTTCAACACGAACTGGCAGGCCTGCGGCGGTTCGGACAAGGACACCGGGTGCGCGACCTATTTCAGGCAGGAGGGCACGCATTCCTGGGGTCTGGGCGGCGACTATCGCTCGCCTTACGCCCCGTACCAGGACAGGTTGATGCAGATCTTCGCGCTCAAGGCGAAGTACACGCTCGACCTCGGCAACGGTGTCGACCTGATGGCCCGCTACAAGTACATCTCCGACGAGGACGATCGCGTCACCAACGCGTCGTTGCTGGCGGATGCCTACGACGGCTATCCGGACGGCGCGAAGAATCCCGAGTGGATTCCGAACGTCGGCCTCGGCGGCTGCGTGAGCTGTGACGACCGTCGCGCCGACTACGACACGATCGGCCTGAGCGCCGGCTACCAGATCAACCCTGACCTGTACGCGACACTCATCTACGAGCGCCACCAGGTTGAGTTGATCGACGGCACGATCGACGTCGCGCCGGTCGGCCTGGGCTTCGAGGCGAGCAACGACTTCGGCTTTGCGGAGTACCTGACGGGCGACACGGTCAAGAACCGGATCGGCCTCGACTTCAGTTACTTCCTGTCCGGCGTCGAGTTCGGCGGCACGTTCGACTACTTCTGGGGAACGTACGACCCGGTGTTCTACACCGACTCGGGCGGCAAGCGCATCAGGCTGGTCCCGGCTGCCGGAGTGGCGGCAATCACGACGCCGCTGGGCAACATCCCCATCGAGGAGGTCAGCCTCGGCCAGTACCGCATGAAGATCTTCATGAAGGTCAGCTTCTGACGCTGACGGTCCAGGCAATCCGGGGCGGTCACGTTCGCGTGGCCGCCCCTCTTTTTCGGCGAGGCCGAATGCAAGAGCAGCGCAGGAGCGGTCGGTGCGTACGCGCAGCGGCGATGGCGTGCGCACTGGCCTCGTTCATCGCCCCGGCGAGCGCGGACGAGCCACTGTTCCGCCTGCAGGACGCGCGCGGCGACGACTATGGCAACGGGACGCTGATCTACCCGAACCGCGACGATATGCAGCGTGGCGACCTCGACATCATTTCGCTCGAGGCCGAGCGGCGTGGCGGCGACACGTGGTTCGTGGTCGAGCTGGCGCAGCCCATCCGCAGCCCGGTCGGCCGGGTGACTGAACTTGGCCAGACGCCGGTCGAACGCATCGCACGCAATGGCTTCTACACGTTCAACGTCGACATCTACGTCGACACCGATCGCATCGCGGGCTCCGGCCAGACAGGCGCGGTGCCCGGTCGCAGCGTCGCGGTGGATCGCCAGTTCGCGTGGGAAAAGGCGATCGTGCTGACGCCGCGCCCCGACATCGCGCGCACCATGCTGCAGATGCACTTCGATTCGCAGTTCGAGGAGGAACTGCGCGCCAGGCAGGGCAAGGTCTCCAAGGACGAACTGCGCCAGTTGCAGGGCAGTTCGGAACAGCGCGTCAACGACCTGTTCTTCTTTCCCACGAACGTGCGCGTCGCCGGACGGCGCATCGAGTTCCAGGTGCCGGAAGAGTTCCTCGGCGGCGCACCGTCGCCGTCCTGGGGCTACACGACGCTCGTGACCGGAGCCGAACTCGAGCAAACGGGTCGGCCCGGGCAGCTGGTCCCGCCCAAGCCGGTGATGATGACCATGGCGACGGCCCGTGGAGTCCGCTGGTCGCAGTGGGGCATCCGCAGCGACGCGGACTCGGCCACTCCCCCCGTCATCGACATCATCGCGCCGGGCGACGAGGCGCAGAAGGCAATCCTGTCGAACTACGATGTCGTGTCGGGACGGCTGGCCGCCGTCGCGGGCGTTCGTCCGGACGGGAGCGCGACGATGGCCGGAAGCGGCGAACCCGCGACGCCCGAGCAACTGGGCAAGATCGAGTCCGTCACGAAGGGCAGCGCCACCGACGCCAGGAGCACCCCGACCGAGCGGCGCACGGTGCCCGCGCGGCTGCGCACGCTGAACGAGCTGCTCGAGGACGGACTGATCACGCAGGCCGAGTACAACGAACTGCGCCGCAAGATCCTCGCGGAGCTGTAGATTCGCGCCATGCTCGACTCGCTGCTCGACCAGCTCGCGCGCGCCCGCGGCCTCGGGGACGCGTACCACAACTATCGTGGCGAGCTGAAGCATTTCAGCCGCGAGACCAAGGCCGCGATCCTCGCAGCGATGGGTTGCGAGGTGGCCGACGAGGACGGCGTGCGACGCGAACTCGCGCGGGTCGAAGCCGCGCGCTGGGTCTCGCTGCTGCCGCCGGTCGCGATCGTGCGCCACGCGCCGCGCACGGTGCCGGTGAACGTGGCCGCCGATGCACTGGAACAAGCCCTCGCCTGGCAGGTCGTGCTCGCGGACGGCGCGAGACACGCCGGCGAGGTGCGTGCGGGCGAGTTGCAGGAAACCGAGCGGCACGAGGTTGCGGGTCGCAGCTGGACCCGCCGGCTGCTCCCGCTCGGCGACGAGCTGCCGGTGGGGCGGCACGCGTTGCGGGCCTCGCTCGCGAGCGGACCCGCAGCCGACTGCGCGCTGATCATCGCACCGCCGCGCTGCTTCGAGCCCGAGGCGTTGCACGCCGGGGAGCGCCTGTGGGGTGTCGCGGTGCAGCTGTACACGCTGCGGTCGCGCGACAACTGGGGCATCGGCGACTTTGCGGACCTCGAGCAGGTCGTGCGTTACTGCGCGCTGCACGGCGCTTCGTTCGTGGGACTCAACCCGCTGCACGCGTTGTTCCCGGCGGATCCCGCGCATTTCAGCCCGTACAGCCCGTCGACGCGCCACTTCATCAATGTCCTCTACATCGCCGTGCCGCGCCTCCCGGAATTCCGCGAGTGCGTGGATGCGCGCGAGCACGCCGCGAGCGCCGAGTTCCTGGCCGAGGTCGACCGGCTCCGCGCGACCGGCAACGTCGATTACGACGGCGTGACCCGGCTCAAGCTGCCGTTGCTGCGCAAGATCTACGCGCACTTCGTGCGCCATCACCTCGCGGGTGCCACGCCGCGGGCCGAAGCGTTTCGACGCTTTCGTGACGAGCGCGGCGACACGCTGCGGCTCCATGCCCTGCACGATGCGATCGCCGAGCACCTGCGCAGGCAGGACGCCGGGCGGTACTGGGGCTGGCCCGCGTGGCCCGAAGCCTTACGCGCGCCGTCCCGCCCCGGCGTGGCCGAGTTCGCCCGCCAGCACGTCGACGACGTGCAGTTCCACGCGTGGCTGCAGTGGGTCGCCGACGAGCAGGTGGCGGCCGTGCAGAAACTCGCGACCGAGCTCGGCATGCCGGTCGGCCTCTACGGCGACTACGCCGTCGGGGTGAACCCCGCCGGCTCCGAAACCTGGTCGGACCAGCGGGTGTATCGCATGGGCGCGGGCGTTGGCGCGCCGCCCGATCCGCTCGCGCTCAAGGGGCAGGACTGGGGCATCCCGCCGCAGGACCCGCAGGCGCTCTTCGCGGCGCGGTACGAACCCTTCCGCGCACTGATCGCGGCCAACATGCGTCACTTCGGCGCACTGCGCATCGACCACGTGATGGCGTTGTTCAGGCAGTGGTGGGTGCCGGCGGGGTTCGTCTCGACCGAGGGCGGGTACGTGCATTACCCGCTCGACGACCTGATGTCGGTGCTCGCGCTCGAGAGCGTGCGCCACCGCTGCCTGGTCGTCGGGGAGGACCTTGGCACCGTTCCCGATGAAATGCGGCTCGCGATGCCCGAGTACGCGATCTACCACTACAAGGTACTGCTGTTCGAGAAAGTCGAGGGCGGCCACTTCCGCCGGCCCGAGCACTTCGAACGCCGCGCGATTGCGACCGTGACGACGCACGACCTCCCCACGTTGCGCGGCTACTGGGAGGGTCGCGACCTGGCGATGCGCGACGCGCTCGACCTCTTTCCGGGTCCGGAGATCCGGCAGCACGTCTACGAGGATCGCACGCGCGATCGCGAAGCATTGATCGAGGCGCTCGCGAGCACGGGTCTCAAGCCGCGCGGCGTCACGCAGGGCGGTGATTCGCCGTTCACGGACGACCTGGCGCGCGCGATCCAGCTCTACCTGGCGCGCAGCTCCGCCTCGCTCGTCGTGCTGCAGCTCGAAGACCTGATCGGGATGACCGATCCCGTCAACGTGCCTGGCACGAAGGACGAGCACGCGAACTGGCAGCGCAAGACCACGGCGACCATCGAAGAGGTCTTCGAGGACGAAGCCACGGCAGAGTTGCTCGAGGACGTGCAGTTCGCTCGCTCGACCTGACCGCGACGGTCGGACGCGCAAGCCATGCGGTTCCGGCTCGCCAACCCTGACGACTACCCGGCGGGCCTGAACCTGCCCTGGGCAACGGCGCTCGAGGCGTGGCCGCCCGCGCTGTTCGTCGACGTCGAACGCGGCTTGCACCGCAACCCGGTGCGGTTCGCCGAATACGGCGGAGCGATCTACGCGATCAAGGAGCTGCTCGAGCACGTTGCCGAACGCGAATACGTGCTGCTCCGCGCGCTGAGGCAGCTCAACCTTCCGGTCGTCGAGCCGATCGGCCTCGTGACGGACCGGCCGGTGCCGCCCGGTCGCGGCGACCGCTGGGGACTGCTCGTCACGCGCTTCCTGCGTCACTCGATGCCGTACCGCCACGTGATCGCGCGCGGCACGACCGAAGCACAGGCGAACCAGCTGCTCGACGCGCTCGCGGAACTGCTCGTGAGCCTCCACCTCGCGGGTTTCTACTGGGGCGACTGCTCGCTCTCGAACGCGCTGTTCCGTCTCGACGCCGGCCGCTACACCGCCTACCTGGTCGATGCGGAGACGGGCGAAATTCACCCGGCGCTGTCGGCGGGCCAGCGGGCGCACGACCTGCAGATCGCCCAGGAGAACGTCGCCGGCGAGTTCATGGACATCCGGGCGGGGTTCGGTTTGCCGGCGAACATGGACCCGATCGACCTCGCGGCCGCGCTGGTCGCGCGCTACGACAACCTCTGGGTCGAGCTCACGCGCGAGGAGGTGTTCGCGGCGCACGAGCAATATCGCGTCGACGCACGGGTCGCGCGGCTCAACGAGCTGGGCTTCGACGTCGAAGAGCTCGACCTGCAGGGCATCGAGGGCGGCCACAAGGTCCGGCTGCGCGTGCAGGTGGTCGAGCCCGGTCACCATCGACGTCGGCTCGAAGCCTTGACCGGACTCGACGTGCAGGAGAACCAGGCGCGACGGCTGCTGAATGACCTGGAGCATCACCGCGCCGTGTGGTCGGGTGAGGACGGGCGTCGCCTCACCGACAGAGAGGCCGCGCACCGCTGGCTCGAGCAGGTGTATCGACCGACCGTCGCGGCGATCCCCGCCGAGCACCGCGGCAAGCTGGACGACGCCGAAATCTTTCACCAGCTGCTCGAGCACCGCTGGTACCTGTCGGAGCGGCAACGTCGCGACGTGCCGATCCCCGAAGTGGTTGCTTCGTACGTCAAGGACGTGCTGGCACTGTTCCCCGAGCCGTCGAGCTCGTGATTGATCCGCCGTGAGCAGCCGGATCCGATTGCTGCGATTTCCCACCGCGGTCGAGCGAGACCCCGCGATCGACGCCTGGTTCGAAGCCCGGGCGAAGGGTCTCGGCGCAATCGCGCGTCCCTGGTTCGAGCTCATGCGCGCATGCGGCGACGACGTGCGCGAGCTGCTTCACGACGGTCATCCCACGGCCTGCGCGGGCGACGCGGCGTTCGGCTACGTCAACGCGTTCACGGCGCACGTCAACGTGGGCTTTTTCCTGGGAGCGGATCTGCCGGATCCCGCAGGGCTGCTCGAGGGGGCCGGCAAGTACATGCGACACGTCAAGCTGCGTCCGGGCGCGGAAATCGACCGCAAGGCTCTCACCGCGCTGATTCAGGCTGCATATTCACGAGTCAAATCACAAGACCGATCGGTGTGACACGAGGCCACGACTCGGCATCTCGTTGACTGCACTACTCGATGTCGCCGCAGCCGCGTACCTGGCTTGGCTGCTCGAGAGCGGTCGCGTGCGGACGGCGACCTGACTCGTACCCACCTGCCGTGCAGTGCGCCGGTAGAATCCGGTCATGAACCACCGCCACCTGCGCCATCCCGGCTTGCCGCTTTTGACCGCCGCGCTCGGCACGATGCTGCTCGCCCTCGCGGTTCCGGCACCCACTCGCGCCGACGACGTCTCGCCGCCCGCGAAGGAATGGCGCAGTTATTGCCAGAGCTACATGAGGGCACTCGAAGGCGACGCCAACGCGAGCGATCTCGACGTGACGTACTGTCTCGGTGTGACCAAGGGGTTGCTCAGCGGCCTGCGCGTCGGCGCACAACTCGGGGCGCTGAGTTTCGGCTCACGCATCGCCGTCACGCATCGGCTCGACGCCGACGCGATTTTCAAGCAGTTCCAGGAACAGGATCCGTCGCGACTGCTCGGCATCTGCGCGCCCGCGGGCGCTGCGACGCCCGACTTCATCCGCCCCGTGCTCGCGCAGCTCGAGAAGAACCCCGGCGACGCCGAGAGGCCGATCGCCGAGGTGTTCTACGAGACGCTGTCCACGGCCTATCCGTGCCGCTGAATCAGCGGGCGGTGCCACGCGTGCCGATCAGCGCTGGCTGACCCGCCGATCCTCCGCGAGGCGCCAGACGCCTGCGCCGTCCGGACACGCCATGGTGCGGCCCTCGCTCAACCCGAAGGCGCCGTGTGCGATCAGGCGGAAGCGGCGGCAGCCGTCTTCGCGCGGACGATCCTCGAGCGGCGTCAGCTGGTAGGTGACGCGCGTATTCGGATTGGTCCACTTCACGCTCTGGTTCGCGGCCACCAGCTCGAGCGAATGGCCCACGCAGGAGCGGTCGGTCTTGTCCATGCGGCGACCGACCTCCGAGCCGATCGCCGCGCCGATCACGGTGCCGACGACGATCGCGACGGTGCGGTTTTCGCTGTTCTTCGCGACCTCGGCGCCGATGGCGCCGCCCGCGACGCCGCCGACCACGCCGCCGACCACCTGCCCGACGCGCCCTCGGTCGCAGGACCCTGAACGCACGCCGTAGTCCGAGTCCCAGTCCTTGCCCGAATAGCCCTTGTAGCCGGCATAGTTCGGGTCGTGCTTCTTGCGCCACCCGTGCGCGGGCGCCCAGTCCGGCGGCGCGGCCATGACCGCGCAGGGGATCGCCACGACCAGGGCGAGCCCGGCCTTGCGCACGAACGTTCGGGAAAAGACCTTCATCGAAGCCTCCTCGGCTCGGGGCCGATCGAGTCCCGTCTGGACACGCCGTGGACGCTAGTCCTCCCTCGGCCGCGGCACACGGCTCATGGCCGGATGGGTGACCGGGATCACGTCCCGGGACGTGGGTTATGTCAAAAACACGCGGGCCGTCGCGAGCGCGCCACGTGTCGCCGGATTCGTCTTCCCGGCCTCGTCGTCACGGGCCAAGCTCCGGCCGCACGGCTATTCAAGAAATGAAGGGGAGTCTCCGGATGAGTGTCGAATCGCGGCTGTGGCTGCTGGTCTTCCTGACCCTGTTGTGCGGATGACGGTGGGTCCACGCGGCGGGCCCGGGGCAGTGCAACCACCGTGACGCCCGGGCCGGATCCGGGATCCGGCCGGCCCGTCATGCAAGAGACCTCAGCAGCCGGCGCCGCTCTGGAACACCGGGTTGAAGGTGATCAGCGTCAGGTCCAGGCGCGTGGCGACCCAGCGGCCGCGACGTTTTTCGGCCTGCAATGAATACGTGCCGTTGGCCACCGCGACGCAGCGCGAAGGACCGCCGATCGCATCGCCCGAGATGACGTGCGAGGCATTGAGATAGGCGGTCAACAGCGCGCGGGTACCGTGCATCTGCACGTCCACGTTACTGATCATGTGCTGCGTGAAGGTGTAGCCGTTGCCACGGAACACGGCGTTGACGAAGCCGGCCCAGGCCGCCGGCCCGATGAACGGGGCCGGCGCAGTGTCGGGAAACGCCTCGGGATTGGGGAAGGTCTGCGAGTCGAACGGCTGTTGTGGAAACCATGCCCGGAACTGCGCGTCGGGCGCGAAGCACGTCCGATACACGGCCAGTCCCGCCGCGAGCGGGTCGTCGTTGGTGGTTGCGTCCCCGATCTCGTCCGTGCCCCGCGCGTAGCAGTGGATGAGCTCGGCGACTTCCTCGCGGTCGGCACGATGCTCGACCGGGGCCGGGGCGGCATGGGCGCCCAGCGGCGAAAACGCGAGCACGGCGCAAGCGAGGCCTGCGAACCTCTGCGGTTTGAATGATGTCGAGGACGACGATGTCATGACCTGACCCTCCGTGGCTGGTGACGAAGCGGAACGCGTGCTGCCCGACCGCAGCAGCGCAGTCTCAAGCGTGCGTGTTTCGAACCAGCGGCGCAACGCGAGCAGTGTCGGGACGCCGGGTTGCCGGCCGGCCTATTTCGTGGGCCGGCGACCGCGCGGCGTGCGGGAACTGCGCACCGGATCGGGCACGCGGGGCAAGCCCGTGTGTTGCGTGCGGAACGGCTGGTGTCGCGTCGGGGCCTGAGTCGACGCGGCCTTCGACGCCACGCTGCCAGAGCGCACCGGTGGTGCGGACCCGTCGCGACGCGGCTTGCGCATGCCCTCGTGCCACTGCCCGGTGCCGATCGGCTGGTAGGTCGGCACGAGCTGCTGCCGGCCGTTGCCGATCAGGTCCGACCGGCCCATCTGCCGCAGCGCTTCGCGCAGCAGCGGCCAGTTGTTCGGGTCGTGGTAGCGCAGGAACGCCTTGTGCAGGCGACGTTGCCGCGTGCCCTTGGGGATCACGACCTCCTCGGACCCGCGCGTGACCTTGTGCAGCGGGTTCTTGCCGGAGTGGTACATCGCGGTCGCCGTCGCCATCGGTGACGGCAGGAACGCCTGCACCTGGTCGGCACGGAAGCCGTTCCGCTTGAGCCAGAGCGCGAGCTCGAGCATGTCTTCGTCGCGCGTGCCGGGATGCGCCGCGATGAAGTACGGGATCAGGTACTGCTCCTTGCCGGCCTCCTTCGAGTACTTGTCGAAGAGTTCCTTGAAGCGGTCGTAGGTGCCGACGCCCGGCTTCATCATCTTCGAGAGCGGCCCGTCCGAGATCGCTTCAGGGGCGATCTTGAGGTAGCCGCCCACGTGGTGCTGCGCCAGTTCCTTGACGTACTCCGGCGACTCGGTCGCGAGGTCGTAGCGCACGCCGGAGGCGATCAGGATCTTCTTGACCCCGGGCAACGCACGCGCGCGACGGTAGAGCCTGACCAGCGGTGCGTGGTCGGTGTCGAGGTTCGGGCAGATGCCCGGATACACGCACGACGGCTTGCGGCACGCGGATTCGATCTCACGCGACTTGCACGCGAGCCGGTACATGTTCGCGGTCGGGCCGCCGAGGTCGGAGATCACGCCGGTGAAACCCGGCACGGAGTCGCGGATGTTCTCGATCTCCCGGATGATCGAGTCCTCGCTGCGGCTCTGGATGATGCGACCTTCGTGCTCCGTGATCGAGCAGAACGTGCAGCCGCCGAAGCAGCCGCGCTGGATCGCGATCGAGAAGCGGATCATCTCGTAGGCGGGAATCTTCGCGTCGCCGTACGACGGGTGCGGCACGCGCTGGTACGGCAGCTCGTACACCGCATCCATTTCCTTCGTCGTCAGCGGGATCGGCGGCGGGTTCAGCCAGACGTCCGTGTCACCGTGACGCTGCACGAGCGCGCGCGCGTTGCCGGGATTCGCTTCCTGGTGAAGGATGCGCGAGGCGTGCGCGTACAGGATCGGGTCGGCCGCGACCTGCTCGTACGACGGCATCCGGATCACGCTGTGGTCGCGGTCGACCGTGCGCGGCAGGCGCCGGTGGAAGCGCAGCGGCGCCACGCTGACGTGCGCAACGCCGGCTTCGGGTTCGGGTCGTGTCTGCAAGGCCGTCCGCGGCATGGACGCCGCGGCCGGAGCCCCCAGGGATGGGTTCACGGCGTCCTTGCGGACAGGACCCGAACCCGGAGACGTGACGTTGCGAGCGTCAGTAGCGGACACGCGTGTCGGCGTCGGCTCCATCGCATACGGGTCCGGCTGTGGCGCCGGCGCACGGCCCGATCGCTGCGTCATCGTCTATTCGCAGCGCTGCCGCGAGGCGTACAAGGACGTGCCGATCGTGATCGGCGGCATCGAGGCTTCGCTTCGGCGCATCGCGCACTTCGACTAC
>DASUMQ010000016.1:0-5455 GCA_036277615.1 Steroidobacteraceae bacterium | reverse complement strand
CGTGAGCGACGCCGGGAGCGGACGGGTCCTCGACCAGTTCGTAGTAGACGCCGTCCGGATCCTTGAAGATGGCGAAGCGTTTCCCGCTCGCGGCGGGCTCGGTCACGAACTCCACGCCCGCCAGCCGGAGTCTTGTCATGTCGGCGTCCAGGTCCCTGGACTTCAATGCCACGCGCGCCATGCCGAGGTGATTCAAGTTTGCGTATGGAGGGTCGAGTCTCCGTGGTTGGAACCACTCGATCAGGTCGATGGCAGGGAACCCGAACAGACCGCCGTCGCTCGACCCGAGCATCAGGCCCACTTCGACGCGAATGTGGTAAGGAGCATCGAGGCCGATCGCCTGGGCCACTTCCAGCGTGTTCGTCGGCGGAAACGGGATCCACGCGGCGAATCCGAGGTTCTGGTAGAAGGCCTGTGACTTCGCGAAGTCAGTCGCATTCACCTGGAAGTGAATCCGGCTGACCACGTTCAGGTTCACTTCCTCGCGCTGCTTGACGCGAACGGCGAGCGTACTGCCCGGCTTGCCCCGCACTTCAACCGCGAGATGGTTGTCGCCCTGCACCAGGTCGACGGGTGCCTCAAGGACCAAGGTCCGGCTCTTGAAGCGGTCGCTCGAGACCACCGTCTTGCCGTTCAGCGAAACGGTCGCAGCAGTGACCGACGTCGCAGGATCGGCCCCATCGCCATTCGTTACGATGATCCGTGCCGCGCCCTGCCCCGTGGCGAAGAAGCTGGCGCTGTAAGTTCCGGGTTGGCCCTCGCTTCGTGTGACGCTGGCGAGGTGTCGTGTCAGGTCGACTTCGACAGCCAGAGAGCTGGCAGAGACCAGGGTCAGAGCGAGACCTAGAAATGCGAGCGTCGGTATCGTATTTGCCGGTCGTCGGTAGAACGAGCTCATTGCGCCCCCTTGCTTGCGCCTGCAGCGGCGAATATCTCCTCTGGGGCACGCAAGTCGTCCATCCATATTGAGGTTCGCCGAAGGACCGAATAAGTCGTCGAGCGACTTGTGCGGTTACTTGTTGTTAACAAGCAAGACGTAGTCTAACACGCATGCCGTCGCATTGCCCCGGAGTTTTCCTACCGGACGCTGAGCCCCCGGTCGGCCGTGGGCCGCGGATCCTGTCAACGCAAGGCAGGCAGTGCCGTTCTAGCCCGGGTCATCCTGGAGGTTTCATGAAGCACAGAATCGTCACGGTCGGCCTGGTCGCGTTCACGTTGACCGCCGGCATGTCCCACGCCGCTCGGTCCCACGACCGTGATTGGGATCCGGCCCGCGCCGAACAGCGCATGGAGGAAGTGGCGCAACGCCTCGAGCTGACGGAGGAGCAGAAACAGCAGCTGCGACCGATCGTCGAGGAGCACGTCGCCAAGGCGAAGACTGTTCGCGACAAGTATCCCGCAGAAACGTCCCGGGCCCAGAAGCGGGAAATGTTCCAGGAGTTGCACGCGGTACGCGAAGCGTACGACGCGAAGGTGCGCGACGTGCTGAACGAAGAGCAGCGGCAGGAGTGGGAACGCATGCGAAGCGAACGACGTGAACGCATGCGCGAACACAGGAAGGAAACGCTCCCGGAGTCGACCTGAGCCCCGTGTCGGCCTGCGCGCCGGCCGCCGGGGCCGCATTCACCGTCGACCGCGCGGCACTCCGAGGTCGGCCACCAGCGTGCGGAAGTCGCGCGCGATGACCGCGGCATCGTGCGGCGCGCCCGTGGTGGCGACGAGACGTCCGTCGGGCCCGATCAGGAACAGTCCCGAAGAGTGATCCATCGTGTAGCCGCCGTCCGGCAGCGGCACGCGGGCGTAGGCGGCGCCGAGCGCGCTGGCCAGCCGGGCCAATTCCGCATCGCTGCCTGTGATCGCGTGAAAGTCCGGGTCGAAATGGCGCACGTATGGCGCGAGTCGCACCGGGTCGTCGCGTGCCGGATCGACGCTCACGAGCAGCACGCCGGGCTGCAGGTCGGCGGGCAGGCAGCGCAATGCGCGACGTGTCGACGCGAGCGTCACCAGCGTCGTCGGACAGATGTCCGGGCAGGAGGCGTAACCGAAGAAGACGTACGTGTATCGACCTCGTAGCCGGCCCACGTCGAACGGCGCGCCCGTCTCGTCGACGAGCGCGACGTCCGGCAACCGCGGCGCCTCGGGCAGACGCACCGCGCGCTCGAGCGGCGGCAACCGCGGGCTATCGACCATCATGGCGCGCGCCGCGAGCAGTCCCCCGACGAATGCGACCGTGGCGAACAACAGGATGCGCGACCACTGCGGCTTCATGGCTGCAGGCCTCCCTTCGGGTCGAGTCCGGCGACGAACCGGTGCAGTTGTGCGTCGTGCGTGCGGAAGTGGACCGCGAACCAGTCCGAAAGCCGGTTGCCGAACTCCGTCTCCGGTGGCGCATGGCCGTCGGCCACCGCTTCCATGATTTCGCGCAGGTCGTCGAGCAGGCTCTCGTGGTCGGTCTTGTGCGCCGGCAGCGACGGATAGTTGAGCGCACGCATGTCCTTTTCCTCCAGGGCGAAGTGCGCCGTGATCGCCGCGTAGATTTCACCCAGCGCCGCTTCGACGGTGTCCGCTCCCACGCCGTGGGCATGCGCGGCATTGATCAGCGCGATCAGCGCGCGGTGCTCGTGGTCGACCTCCTCGATGCCGATCCGGAATTCGTCACGCCATTCGAGCAACGTCATGGCCGCGCGCCCTCCTTCGCCCCCGCCTTCCTGGCGTGCCCGAAGACGAAGCCGCCGGCGTTCGCGTCGAACTCGATCACGAAATTCTGGCCCGCGGCGAGCGTGACCTCGCGCGACGCGACGTAGCCGTAGCGGCGCTCATCGCCGTCGTCGCGCAATCGCACGTCCAGGCGGTGGGTGCCCGCCGGCAACACCAGTGGCACGTACGCCGACGACGGCCCGTCGTTCCACAAACCGGCCGGCTCGTGTGTACCTGCGTAACGCGGCCGGCCGTCGACGTCGAGTTCGAGGCGCACCGGCCAGCGGCCGCGCTCGCACGTGGTGGCCGATCGTTCGGCGAACGGCAGGTCGGCGAGTTCCTGTGCCGTGTGGCGTCGGCACGGCTTCAGCGGGGCCCCCGCGTGGCTGAAAGCGAGCTTGAGCACCGCGACGTCCCCGGGCAAGGCCGTGTAGGCGGGCTGCGTAGCGAAATAGCCGAGCGCCGCGACGAAGGCCGCGTAGCACCCCACCTGCAGCGCGATGCGCCAGGCACTGGGACGAGGTCCCGGACCGGACACGAGCGTGTCGTCGACCCTGGGTGCAGATGCCGTTCCGGCCACGACCGCAGGATGACGCACGCGGTCGCGGAAGCGATCGAGCGCCGCCGCGACGGATTGCCTGCGCGACGCGTTGGCCCAGTGCAGCGCGATGCTCGACTTCGGCACCCGGTCGCGCAGGCGCGGATCGCGCGTGCCGGCGATGCGCTGCTCCGTCCAGCGGTCGCCGAGCCGCTCGTAACAGTCGTGCGCGCTGCAGCCGGAGAGGAAGACGCCTTCGGCGAGACGTCGGGACAGGATCCAGTCGATGAAGGGCGGCGGCACCTGGCCGACACAGGGCAACCCGACGACGGCGGTGGAAGCGTCGGCCAGCGCCGCGTCGGTCGCGTCGTGCGCGCAGTGGAACACCACGATCCGCCCCGGCCCCTCGAGGCGAGTCGTCGCCGCGGTCACTTCCTCGCGCAATCCGGCGAGCGGCCGGTCGGGCAGCTCGATCCCCGCGACGAGCGCGCTCGCGCGGCGGAACGGTGTCGCGGTCGGACAGGCGCCCACGCAGATACCGCAACTCATGCAGAGGTCCGCATGGACCTCCGCCTGCTGCTCGTACGGCAGCCCGTCGGTGCGTGGCACCATCGTGATCGCACCGAACGGACAGTCGGCAAAGCAGCGTGCGCAGCCGTTGCAGTTGGCCAGGTCGACGCGAGCCGGCGCGCCCTTGCGCAGCGGCGGCAACCAGGGCAGTGCCGCCAGCAGGAGGCTGCCGCCGATCAGTAGTGCCCAGAGCGTGGCGCCACCCAGGTGCGGCAACAACCGGTACACGGCGAGATAGAACCAGTCGAAGCCGAGCCGTGCCGGGACGCTGTCGAGGTCGGCGGGCGGCTGGCTCACCGCGGGCCACGCCAGCGAGAGCAGCACCAGCGCGGCGAGCGTGCCCACCGCAAGGCCGCGCGGCGGATTCACGCGCGCGTGCGCGTGCCGCTGGATGTGGATCCACATGGCGAGCAGCATCATCAGCGGCACCGCGATGTGCATGTAGACCATCAGCGTGAAAAAGCGGCCGCTCAACGTCTGCTCGTCGAGGAAATTGCGCGCGATGGGTTCGGCGAAGATGCCGAGTGCGTCGAGCCACTGGGTCGTCTCGACGGCGACGAACTGGGCCAGCCGGTCCCAGACCAGCCAGTAGCCCGTGATGCCGCTCACGTAGAGAAACCAGAGCAACGGTACTCCCGTGAGCCAGGGGAACCAGCGGTTGCCACGCATGCGGTCCATCGCGAACTCGCGCACCGCATGCACCAGCACCACCACGACCAGCGCGTCGGACGCATAGCGGTGCAGGCTGCGCATGATCCCGCCGGCGTACGGCTGCACGCGGCCCATGCGCTCCAGCGATTGCCAGGCCTGGGTGACGCCGGTGTCGAAGAACACGTAGACGTAGATGCCGCTCGCGACGACGATCCAGAACAGGTACCAGCCGAGCGTGCCGAGCTGGGTGAGCGGGTTGAGCCGCGGACCGAAACCCGCCTCGAGCAGCGTCTCGAGGCGCAGGAAGAACGCGTGCAGCGCGCGCTTGAGGTGTTTCACGCGGCTCGGGTCCGTGGCCGGACGGCCGTGGGCAGTGACTCAACGCACATTGCGACTCGCCGCGGCGATGCCCACGGCGGCGATGCCCAGCGCGAGCGCGCCGGCCACGATCTCGACGATCAACGAGTAATCGAAGCGATACCGGCCGCTGCTCGGGTCGTAGATCGTGCAGAAGAGCTTGAGCTGGCCGACCAGGCTTTCGACGCCGCCCTGCGCGACGACCTCGCCGAGCGCGAGCCGCTTGAGGGGCTCGACCAGCAGCGGTGGAGCAAAGTCTTCGCCGTAGACTTGCGCCACGACGCGCCCGCGCGCGTCGACGATCGTCGTTTGCGTGACGTGGTCGAAGCCCTTCGGCGACGGGAAATACGTGAACCCGACGGCCTGCGCCAACCGGTCCACGGTGGCAGCGTCGACGCTCGCGAACGTCCACCCCGCCACGTCGACGCCGCGCTCACGCGCGTACTGCCGCATGCGTTCCGGCGTGTCGTTGCGCGTGTCGAAGCCGACCGTCAGCACCAAGAAACTGCGTGGTCCGAGTGCATCCCGCGCGATCTTGACCGACTCGCGCAGGTGCAGCGTCAGGCCCGAACAGACGTAGTAACAGCTCGTGTAGACGAGGCTCAAGACCAGCGGCCGCCCACGCAGCGACTCGATCGCCAG
>DASUMQ010000015.1:0-10727 GCA_036277615.1 Steroidobacteraceae bacterium | reverse complement strand
CGACGACCGGGGGCGGAGGTTCCGAGGAGGTGGGGGGAGGGGGTTCGGAGGAGGTGGGGGGCGGCGGTTCCGACGCGTGTATCGGCCGAGGACCCATGGGCGACGACGGCGCGTGCGTAATGGGAAACGGGGCTTCGAACGCGTTCGTTCCCGAATCCGTCCGGTCCGGGGTGCACGCGGCGAGGCAGGTGAGCGCCCAGACCGCGACGAGGGCGCGAAGACACGAAGTCGGATCGGTGGCCACTGGCTTCTCCCTGGTCCGGTTGCGCCACCGGAGCCGGGAAGAAGCGAAGCGAGCGGTTGCAGCGCGCGGGACCCCCAATCGGTCTCCGCTCGCGTGACGAGGGCGTTCCCGCTCCCGGCAACCCCGCTGTCGTAGGCTTCTGCGCCCTTAGACCGGTGGCTTTGCGTCCCCGCCTTTCGGCGGGTTTGCCTTTGCTGGGCCCGAGTGTTGGCGCGACGCGTCGGCGCGTCAACGCACCGAAGCGTAAAAAGCCAAGCGAGCCGTAGCCGGGAGCGCCGCCGGGGATGCCCTAGAGCGTGCCTGTGACCTTGATCTCGAAACGGTTGAAGTCGAAGTCCTGCAATTCGCGCGTCGAGTCGCGTTTTTGCATGTCCGCCCCGACCGAAAGCTTGAAGTTGCGGGTGAATTGCCAGTCGAGGAACGCGCCCCCGGTGAACACATCGTCGTCGCGGTTCGGATCGAGTCCGAGCAGCTCGGCGTCGGGATCGGGATTGAAGTCACGTTTTTCGTAGCCGGCCAGCAGGCGCACGTCGAGGCCCTCGCGCAGTTGCCAGCGCGGCTCGACCTCGATGCCCGTGACTTCGGCGAAGTCGAGCACCTCGTCGCCGAGGTTGCTCAGGTCGCGATAGAGCACGAGCTTGAGGCCGTTGGTGGGCGCGTTGTCCATGTTGAACGAGACGCGGCCCGTGATGCCGTCGAAGTCCTGCCGCAGCGGGTCAGCCTGGTTGCGCTTGGTGTAGCCCACTTTCGCCAGCAGGATCGTGCGCTCGGTGAACTTCCACTCGAGCGTCGGCCCGATCGTGTATTCCTCGTAGTCGGCGAGCGGATTGATGTCGTAATCGCCCTCGACGTATTCCGCGTCGATGCCGATCGTGCTGCCGGCCGTGGATGCGTACCCGATGTTGCCGCCGGTCAGGAACCGCCGCAGGTCGAGCCGCTCGGATTCCGAGAACGTGATGTCCGCGAATTCGCCGCGCACGCCCATGGTCCAGCGGCCCGGCAACTTGATGTTGGCGCTGCCCTGGAGCTTGTTCTCCATGCGCACGTCCTTGACCTTGTTTTCCGCCGGCTGGTTCGCGAAGTCGCGCAACGCGCGGCGATGCACGATTCCCAGCTCGCCGAACGTGGCCTTCGTGAGCCCCCAGTGCCAGATGGCGCCCGCGCGGCTGCCGGTGTAGTCGAGGTCGTCGTGCTCGTTGAAGAGCGTATGGCTCAACTCACCGTAAAGGTCCCAGCGTTGCAGCGACGAGGTGATGTCCGCGTCGAACCCGGCGCTCACCATCGCGTACTGGTCCGAGCGCCCGTCGCCGATCTCGTCGGCCTCGTCGTCGAGCCGGTAGATGTTGGAGTCGTAACCGTAGCCCACGGTGGCGTACGGATTGAACGCGTCCACGATGCGCGCGACGTCCTCCTCCGAGCCTTGGGCAGCGCTCGGCCCGGCGTCGAGGCACAGGACCGCCCCGACGGCGGCAGCGAGCAGGCAACTGCGCGTAGTAGTGCGCCGCGCTGGCGATTCGAGCTCAAGAAGCGGGCTTTTCTTCACGATGGATACCTCCGACGAACGGCAAGCGGAATGGCTTACATCCTCGCCGACCCGTGAGGCTTAGCGTGAAGAAACCCCCAGTTATGATGTTCACCAGAAGATCGCAGAATGTGCAAGTCGCCAACGGCGCATTTTGGGCGCCGCCAATGGCTCGCTTCGCTTGCCCTGGTGGCAACGGGTGGGTGGCCCGCGATCGCCGCATCGCAGATCGCCTTTGACCCCGTGTCGCAACCTGCGGGCCTGGCGGGGTCGGCCTCGGAAACCTGGGGGGCGTCGTGGGGCGACTACAACGGCGACGACTACCCCGACATCTTCTTCAACAACCACCGCAACCGGGCAACGCTGTATCGCAACGACCGCGACGGGACCTTCACCGAGGTCTCCGCCCAGGTCGACGGCTCGGCGACCCCCGGGTGGACCGGCGCCCGGGCCACGGTCGACACCCACGCCGTGAGCTGGGCGGACGTCGACAACGACGGCGACGACGACCTTTACCAGACGGTCGACCTCGG
This sequence comes from Steroidobacteraceae bacterium, assembly GCA_036277615.1. Lineage (GTDB taxonomy): Bacteria > Pseudomonadota > Gammaproteobacteria > Steroidobacterales > Steroidobacteraceae > RPQJ01. Next base: position 8,428 of record DASUMQ010000015.1, on the reverse strand, counting down.
CGGGGACATGTTGCACACCAACCAGTCGGGTGTGCTGTCAGACCGCTCCGGTACGTTCGGGCTCGACCAGCAACGTCACTCGGCGTCACGCCAGCCGATCTTCTTCGATTACAACCGCGACGGCCGGCTCGACCTCGCCGCGATCGCGCTCGTAGGGCCTCGCTTCTACCCGCGCCTCGCGGACGGCAAGTTCGGCGCGGCCGCGTCCACGCCGCTCGCATGCTCCCCCAACGGGCAATGGGCGCACCTTGCCGACGTCCACGCCACCGCGGGCCTCGAACTGCTCTGCGCGCCGCAGACCGGCACCTATCCCAAGGTCAATGCGTTTCCGAGCGGGTCGATCGCGAACGTGACCGGCTCGTACCCGCAGTTCCAGTCGGTGATCGACGTCGCGACACTGGACTACAACCTCGACCTGCGCCCTGACCTGTTCATCGTCAAGGGTCCCGAGCGACCGTCGGACGCCTATCAATTCGCGTCGAACCGGTTCGAGGTGCAGCTGATCACCGGGCAGAACACCAAGTCCGTCACGTTCCGGACGACGGGCGTGCTGAGCCTCATCACGAGCCTGAGCACGGGTACCAGTCCCGAGGGCGATCCGGCCGCCATCGACATCGGCTCCGGGCTCTGGAGTCCGGGCAGCCTGGCCTTCCAGCTGAGTTCCGGCGATTCGCGCAACTGGGGCATCGGCTCCGGTTCGCCCGGCATCAACATCGGTTACCTCACCGGGACCGGCGAGTGGAAGATCCAGCAGGGTGGGGGGGGCTTCAAGTACTCGTACCTGCAAGTGAGCTCGACCGCCGCGATCACCGACCTGCGCTTTCAGGGTGCGTCGGCGGCCGAGCTGCCGCAGAAGCCGCTGCTCGTGCGCAATTCGACCAGCGGACTCGTGTCCGTCACGAACGCGGGTTTCGACGCGCCGTTGCGCTGCCAGAGCGCGGTCTCGGGCGATTTCGACAACGACATGGACGAAGACCTGTTCCTCGCCTGCACGGGCGGTGCGCGCAACCTGCCGAACCGGCTGTTCCGCAACGACGGCAACGGCAGGTTCGCCGAGATCGCCAATGCCGGCGGCGCTGCCGGCAGCGTCGGCGCCGCAGTCGCCTCGAAGGCAGGCACGAGCGACAGCGTCGTGACGGCTGATTACGACCTCGACGGGTTCCTGGACCTGCTGGTGACGAACGGCAACAACATGCGGCCGGTCTACTACGGCGGTCCGAAGCAGCTGTTCCACAACCGCGGCAACGCCAACCACTGGCTGCAGCTCGACCTGGTCGGCACCGTATCGAACCGGGATGCCGTCGGTGCGAAGGTGTACGTACGGGCCGGCGGCGTGACTCAGTACCGCGAGCAGAACGGCGGCTATCACCGCTGGTCACAGAACTTCACGCGGCTGCACTTCGGCCTGAAGGGCAGCACGCGCGCCGACGTTACGGTCGTGTGGCCGAACGGGACCTCACGGACCTATGCGGATCTCGGCGCCGACCGCATCTACCGGATCCGGCAGGACGGCACCTCCGTTCGCGTGTCGCCCTGATGTGGCGTCGGCGGGTGTCCGACGCGCGCCTTCGAACGCGCCGACACGAGTTCGGGCCGCCGTGTCCGCATCCGACGGCGTGGGCGGCTGCGAAGCGCGCATTACGCTCGCTATCGTCTCGACCTGTCCGGAAGTCTTTTCACATGCGGCAGGTTTTTCGCAGGTTACGACTGATGCACTGGTTGATTTCCCTTCCTCGCACCGCGTGGGCGCTGCTGCTCGGCAGCGTCGTCGCGTGTGCCGCAACGGCGCCGGCGTACGCGGCGGCGACCGGCGCCGCATGTCGGTCCGTGGCACCGCTCGCGGAGACCAAACGGAAATTCCACCCGGGACACTACGTGACGATCGGCCGTCACGAGCTGCGCAACGGCATCAACGTCAACGCCGTGCTCGGCAAGGGCGTTACTGGCGTTCAGATGCGCTACGCGTGGGCGGACCTCGAACCCGAGGAGGGACGCTACGACTTTGCGCTGATCGAGCGCGACCTCGAAACGGTCTCGCGTGCCGGACTGCAACTCGTCGCCGTGATCCAGGACAAATCCTTCAACAACGAGGTACCGACGCCGGAGTATCTCCGCGACCAACGCACACTGCGCGCCAAGCGTGGCTTCACCGCATTGCGCTGGGACCCCGTCGTCGTCGACCGGATGAATCGCCTGGTCGCCGAACTCGGCGAAAAGTTCGATTGCCATCCGAACCTTGAAGGCATCGGCTTCCAGGAGACCGCGCTCAGTCTCGACGAGCAGACCATGCAGCAGACCGGATACTCACCCGAGAAGTATCGCGATGCGATCGAGCGCGTCCTGGCCGGGGCGACGCGCAGCCTGCCGCGCTCGCGTGTGTTCTGGTACATGAACTTCCTGCCCGGACAGCAGCGGTACATCGCCGAGATCGCCGAGAGCGTGGCCGGCACCGGCGTCGTCATGGGCGGCCCGGACATCCTGCCCGACAATCCCGCGCTCACGCGCCGCACCTACCCGCTCTACGACCGCTTCAGCCGGCGCATGAAACTGTTCGGGTCGATGCAGCACGACAGTTACCGGCACCCGCGCGCGGCGCGTACGCAGGGAGACGACGAGTACTGGTCCATGGAGGACCTGTTCCTGTTTGCTCGCGACGAACTCCACGTCGACTACGTGTTCTGGGAGTACCGCACGCGGCGACAGCCGGCGAACTCCCGCGACTGGGCCGAGGCCCGCGAAGTGATTGCTCGGCACCCGGACTTCCGTCGAAGCGGGTGACACAAAGGCCATGCCAAGCAAACAACAGGAGCACACCACGTGACACACCATCGGACCCTGGTCGGACTCTGTCGAACGCTGCTGATCGTCGCCCTCGGCCTGCTCGGGCCGTGGAGCCTGGCGTCGGCGCAGACGACGACCGCCACGATCGCACCGGGTGACGTGCTGAAGATTTCGGTCTACGGCAACCCCGACCTCGCGACGGTCACGCGGGTCATGCCGAACGGCACGATCACCTTCCCGCTGATCGGCCAGGTCACGGTGGGCAACCGCACGCCGGCGCAGGCCGAGCAGAGCATCGCCGACCGGCTGAATCGCGGCGGCTACGTTCGCAACGCGGCGGTGAGCGTCTTCGTGCAGGAACGCAGCCCCGTCTCCACCAGCAGCGTCACGCTGCTCGGGCAGGTCGTCCGTTCGGGCACCTACACGCTCGACAGGGAATCGCCCGAGGCGGTGTCGAACCTCGTCACGCTGCTCGCCAAGGCGGGCGGCACGACGGACAACGCGGCCGACTACTGCTACCTGATTCGTGACGAGAACGGCCAGCCGCGCAAGACGCGCGTCGACCTCGTGGACCTGCTGCGCAACGGCAACGTCAAGGCCAACCTGCAGCTCTCCAATGGCGACATCGTCCTCGTGCCCGAGATGGACGTGTTCTACATCTACGGCGAGGTGCAGAAGCCTGGCCGCTACAAGCTCGAGCGCGACATGACGGTCATGCAGGGACTGTCGGTCGCGAGCGGCATGACGCCGCGAGGCAGCGTGCGGGGCATCGTGCTGAACCGGCTCGCCGGCAGCGCGATGACCTCGCTCGGGACGAACCTCGAGGATCGGCTGCAGCCCAACGACGTGCTGTACGTCAAGACCGCAGTGTTCTGAGGAACCCGGTGCCACCGACAACCATAGGTATACCAATATGAGCGTCAGGTTACTGCTGGACATCGTCAAGTCGCGCCTGTTCCTGATCATGCTGACGATGTTGATCACCGTCGGCATTGCGGGGGCGCTCACGTTCCTCGAGCCGAAGCGCTACCTCGCCTCGACGTCGCTCGTGCTGAACCTCGAGCAGGAAAGCCCGTTCGAGCGCACGTCCGTGCCGGCGGCGCTCTCGTCGAACTACCTCACGACGCAGATGGACATCATCCGCAGCCAGAAGGTCGCGCTGCGCGTCGTCGAGCAGGAGGGGCTTGCGAAGCAGGCCGGCTGGAAGGAGGCGTACGCGGAGTCGGGTTCGACCCAGGCGATCGAGCCGTGGATCGCCCAGCAGATCATGCAGAACGTCGACGCGGAGCCGCTGCAGAACAGTCGCGTGGTCAACGTGACCTACCTGTCGCTCGCGCCGGCCGACGCGGCCCGCATGGCCAACGCCTACGCCAAGGCATACATGGCGACGAGCCTCGAGCTCGCGATCGAGCCGGCGCGCCGCAACGCCGCCTGGTTCGACCAGCAACTGAAGGCCCAGCGGGCCCGACTCGACGCCGCGCGATCGAAGATGTCGGACATGCAGGTCGAGAAGGGCGTCGTCGCACTGGACGAAAAGCTCACGACCGAGACGAACCGGCTCGACGAGATTTCGCGCAACCTGGTGGAGGCGCAGGCAGCCACGGCCGCGGCGCGCGGGCGTCAGCTCGGCGTGAACCACCCCGAGTACCAGAGCGCCCTGCAGCGCGAGCGAGCGCTCGCCGGCGCCCTGGCCGCCCAGAAGGCGAACATCGTGCGCCTGACGCACCAGCGCGAGGACGTGGATACGATCGCGCGCGAAGTGCAGTCGGAGCAGGACAACTACACGGCGACGCTACAGGCGTATTACAAGACCGCGATGGAGAGCCAGTTCGTGCAGACGAACATCGCGGTGCTGAGCCCCGCATTCGCTCCGGAGGAGCCCGCGAGCCCGAACGTGCCGCTCAACATGATCAGCGCCGTGGTGCTCGGCCTGTTCCTCGGTCTCGTCGCCGCCTTCACGGCGGAGATGATGAACCCGCGGACGCCGTCGATGCGCCTGCGTCGTCAGTTCGTGGAAGAGCCGATCACGGAAGTGTGAGCAACGGCGGAGGCCGGGTCCGACCCGGCCTCCGGCCGTGACGACGGGAGGAGGCCTCCGGGCATGCATGTCCCCGGAGCGCAACGGCGAACGCGAACCAAGGACTGCTCGTGACGCAGCGAAGAATGATATTCATCACGGGCGCGTCGCGCTCCGGCACAACGCTGCTCAGTTTCGTGCTGCGCAGGCACGCCGACGTCTTCGGACTGCGTGAGCTCCAGTATTTCGGCCAGGCCTGGGATCCCCGCGACGCCGGCCGGCGCTTCACGCGCGCCGAAGCGATCGAGGCCGCCGCCCAGATTTACGCGTACCAGGACCATGGCGTGCTCCTGCACCACGTCGAAGCCCCACACCGGGCCGCTGCGGTGGCCCTGGTCGATGCGCTCGGACCAGCTGCGTGCGATCCGGCCGAACTGTTCGCCACCACCGTGCATGCGATTGCGCGGGCGGCCGGCAAGTCGATTCCGTGCGAGCAGACGCCCCGCTACATCTTCTACGCGCGACCGCTGCTCGACTTCTACCCCGGGGCGCACATCGTGCACCTGGTGCGCGACCCCCGCGCGGTCATGGCGTCGCAGAAGAACCGCTGGCGGCGTCGTAAGCTGGCCGCCGACGGCATGAGCGTGCCGCGCTACGAATCGGTGCGAGTCTGGGTCAACTATCACCCCTATACGGTCGGCAAGCTGTGGTCGCAGGCCACTCGCGCGGCGCTCGAACTCGCCCAGCATCCGCGGGTCACCATCGTGCGCTACGAGGACCTCGTGCAGAGCCCCGAGCAGACGGTTCGCACGCTCTGCGACCGTCTCGGGCTGGAGTACGACCCGGCGATGCTCGACGTGGCGCAGATCAACTCGTCGCACCAGTCGTCGGCCGGCGGCGCGCGCAGGGGCATGCACACCGACGCGATCGACCGGTGGCGGCATGCGCTCACGGGTGCCGAGACGGCGGTCACCGAGCAGATCTGCGGGCCGCTGATGCGTCGGTTCGGCTACACGCCCGTCGCCCGGCCGCGCACATTCTGGCTCGACCAGCTCGGGTTCGACTTCAGTTACGCGGTCCACCTGGCGGCGGTGCTGCTGGTCAATCCGCGGCGGGCTGCCGTACAGGCCAAGGCGCTCGCGCGCTCGGGTTCGGCCGAGGCGCTGTTTCGCCGGGTGCGCCAGGTCCGGCGGGCCCGTCCCGCAGGCGCGCCTGCGGAACCGCCGGCAGGCCCAGGGTCGAGCTCGTTGCCGGTCGCGGGTTCGACGAACGACCGAGGTGACGGGCCTTCGAACGCGGACTTGCGGGAGTTCATCGGCCTGCGGTTCTGGGACGTGGCGCTGCCACACGCCGCGAGGTTCGTCGTCGAGCGCGCGGCCCAGGGCATCCGCACGCAGGTGTACTTCGTGAACGCCCATTGCGTGAACGAGGCCGCGACCCATCCGGGCTACGCCGAAGTGCTCGCCGATTCGCCTTTCGTCTTCGCGGACGGCGTCGGCATGGCGCTCGCAGCGCGTTTCGCGGGAACCCGGCTGCAACACAACGTCAATGGCACGGACCTGTTTCCACTGATCCTGCAGGCCGCCGCGGCAGCCTCGGTGCCGGTGGCGCTGCTGGGCGCCAGGCCAGGAGTCGCCGAGGCGTGCGCCGAGCGCATCCAGCGCATGTACCCCGGGCTCCGGGTCGTGTGGACCGAACACGGTTATCTGGAGCCCGAGCAGGAGGAGGCACGGCTCGAGGATCTCAACGCCTCGGGTGCGAGAATCCTGTTCGTCGCCAAGGGAGTGCCCGCGCAGGAGTGCTGGATCGCCGCGCATGCGGAGCGGCTCGCGGCGCCGGTCGTGCTCGGCGTGGGCGCCCTGCTGGATTTCTATTCGGGCAACGTCAAACGCGCGCCGCGCCTGGTCCGTGAGCTGCGCAGCGAGTGGCTTTACCGGCTCATGCTCGAGCCGCGCCGCCTCTCGCGCCGCTACCTGCTCGGCAACCCTGCGTTCATCGCGCGGACGCTGCTCTGGCGGTCGCTGAGCCACCCGCTCGCGCGTCGCGGCGGAGGCCTGACGTGACCGCTGCCGCGCCGCGCCTGCCCGATTTCGTGATCGGCGGCACCGAGAAAGCCGGTACGACCTCGGTGTTCGACTGGCTGTGCAGCCACCCGGACGTCGGCGCGTCGTCGCGCAAGGAAACAGACTTCTTCCGCGAACAGTTCGTGGGCGATCCGCGCGTGGATGCGGAGCGGTACGCTGCGTACTTCGCCCACGCGGACCCCGATGCGCGCATCTGGATGGAGGCGTCGCCCGGCTACCTCGGCGAGGCCGCCACGGTGGCGCCGCGCATGCGCGGGCTCGTGCCACGCGCAAAGCTGCTGTTCATCCTGCGCGATCCGATCGACAGGCTGTATTCGTCGTACCACTTCCACCGCGGCAAGCTGAACCTGCCCCAGCAACTCGGCTTCGACGATTACGTGCGCCGCTGCCTCGCGTACGACCGTGGCGAATCCCCGCAGGCGATCGGGCTCGACGAGTGGTACCTCCAGGTGCTGCGCTTCGGCTGCTATGCCGACTTCCTGTCCGTGTTCCGCGCCAACTTCGCGCACGACCGGATCAAGGTCATGTTCTTCGAGTCGCTGCGCGCGGACGAGCCCGGCTTCATGCGCGAGCTGAGCGAGTTCCTTGGCATCGATCCTGGACACTGGCGCGACTTCGAGTTCCGCCGCAGCAACGTCACGTTCTCGGCCAGGCTTCGCGGCCTGCACCTGCTGGCGATGAGGACGAATGCGCTGGCCGAACCGCTCATGCGTCGTTACCCCGTCGTCAAGCAGTCGCTCGTGCGCGTGTACAAGGCGCTGAACCAGGAACGCGAAGGCTACGACCCGATGCCGGCCGCGACCCGGAAACTGCTCAACGACTACTATGCGCCTTCGATACGCCGGCTCGAGCAGCAGCTCGACCGCGAGGTGCCGGACGCGTGGCTCCGTTCGGACGAGGGCAGGGCCGCCGCATGATGCACGTTCGCGAAGCGACGTCGTCCCCGCGCGGTGAACGCGTGGCGTTCCTGGTGGGCGCCGGACGGTCCGGCACGACGCTGCTGTACAAGCTGCTGTGCCTGCACCCGGGCGTCGCCTACATCAGCAACTACGAGAACCGCTACGGCTGGTTCCCGGCCGGGGTCGCGCCGCGCGCCGTCGCGGATCGCATCGGCGCGAAGCTGCATGCCTGGTTCAACCAGGGTGGCAACGCCTATTTCACCGACCGCCCCTGGCTCAAGAAGCTGTTCCCGACGCCGAACGAAGGCGAGTCGGTGTTCCGCGCCTGCGGGGTGCCGCTGTTTCCGCGCCCGGGCGAACTGCCCGACGCCGCGACCGCCGAGCGCCTGAGCGCGCGCTTCGAGCAGATGCGTACCGGCGCCGGTGCAGACGTCTTCCTGTCGAAGCGGACGGCCAACAACCGTCGTATTCCCTATCTCGACGCGATCTTTCCGGCGGCGCGTTACCTGCACCTCGTCCGCGACGGCCGCGAGGTGACCCAGTCGCTGTCTACGGTGGATTGGTGGGACGGGCACACGGTTTGGTGGGACGGGCGCACGGCGCGGGAAATGGAACAGTCGGGCGAGCCGCGGCTCGCGATCTGTGCG
>DASUMQ010000014.1:0-4873 GCA_036277615.1 Steroidobacteraceae bacterium | reverse complement strand
GACGACGTACCCGGAAGGGTTCACGCTGCACCGGCAGGTGCAGAAGGTCGTCGACGACCGGCGCCGGATGACGGCGGGCCAGCAGATGCTGGACTGGGGCTTCGCCGAGACGCTCGCCTATGCGTCGCTGCTCGACGAGGGTTACGAGATCCGCTTCACGGGCCAGGACAGCGGCCGCGGAACGTTCTTCCACCGTCATGCGGTCGGCCACGACCAGAACACCGGCGCGACGTACGTGCCGCTCAAGCACGTGAAGCCCGGGCAGCCGCGCTTCCGCATCACCGACTCGCTGCTGTCCGAGGAGGCGGTGCTCGGGTTCGAGTACGGTTACTCGATCACCGACCCGAACTGCCTCGTGATCTGGGAAGGCCAGTTCGGGGACTTCGCGAACGGCGCGCAGGTGATCATCGACCAGTTCATCTCCTCGGGGGAAACCAAGTGGGGTCGCGTCTGCGGCCTCACGATGTTCCTGCCGCACGGCTACGAAGGGCAGGGGCCCGAGCACTCCTCGGCGCGGCTCGAGCGCTTCCTGCAGCTCTGCGCCGAGAACAACATGTCGGTCTGCGTGCCGTCGACGCCGGCGCAGATGTTCCACATGCTGCGCCGGCACATGCTGCGCTCGTTCCGCAAGCCGCTCATCGTCATGACGCCGAAGAGCCTGCTCCGGCACAAGTTGTCGGTGTCGGCGTTCGAGGACCTCACGCACGGTTGCTTCCACGACGTGATCGGCGAGGTCGACGACCTGCCGGAGAAGAACGTGGACCGCGTGGTGTTCTGCTCGGGCAAGGTGTACTTCGACCTGCTCGAGCAGCGTCGCACGGCCGAGGTGCGCAACGTCGCGATCGTGCGGATCGAACAGCTCTACCCGTTCCCCGCCGAGGACTATGCGGTCGCGCTCGCGCACTACCCGAACGCGCGAGAGATCGTCTGGTGCCAGGAAGAGCCGCAGAACCAGGGCGCGTGGTACCAGATCCGCCACCGCCTGCAGGAGCCGCTCAGGGGCGACCAGGAAGTGCTCTATTCTGGCCGGCGGCCGGCCGCGGCGCCCGCGACCGGCATCATGCAGATGCACGCACAGGAGCAGCACGGGCTGGTCGCGGCGGCGCTGACCGCCTCCTCGCAGGAACAAACGGCGCGCTCCACGAACCGGCTGCGCGCCACCGGCAGCAGCAGGAAGAAATCATGAGCACGATCGAAGTCCGGGTCCCGCAACTGCCCGAGTCCGTCGCCGACGCGACGCTCGTCGCCTGGCGCAAGCAGCCCGGCGACGCCGTCAACCGCGACGAAAACCTCGTCGACCTCGAGACCGACAAGGTGGTGCTCGAGGTGCCGGCGCCCACCGCGGGCGTGATCCGGGAACTGAAGGTGCAGAACGGCGCCACCGTGACCGGCGGCCAGGTGCTCGCCGTGATCGAGGAAGGCGCCACGGCTGCGAGCTCGCCCGCGAAAGTCGCGGAGACCGCACGCAGCGCGGGTGAGGGCAAGGCCGCACCACCCGCGTCCGGTGTCTCACCCGCTTCACCCGCGGGCGCGGCAGACGTGAAGACCCAGGGCGACAAGCTCGCGCCGTCGGTGCGTCGCCTGGTCGAGGAACACAGGCTCGAGCCGGCGAGCATCCACGGCTCGGGACGCGACGGCCGCATCACCAAGGGTGACGTGTTGACCCACCTCGCCGACAAGGACAGCCAGGCCAGGACGACCCCGCCGGCCCCACCCACCTCGCCCGCTGCGGCGGGGGACGTCGCGCGCAAAGCGGGTGGCATCCCTGCGGCGGGCGACCGTGGCGAGCGCCGCGTGCCGATGACGCGCCTGCGCGCCCGCATTGCCGAGCGCCTCGTGCAGGCGCAATCGACGGCCGCGATGCTCACGACCTTCAACGAGGTCGACCTCAAGGCGGTCAACGAACTGCGCGCGAAGTACAAGGAGCGCTTCGAGAAGGAGCACGGCGCGCGTCTGGGCTTCATGTCGTTCTTCGTCAAGGCCTGCGTCGAGGCGCTCAAGCGCTTCCCGGTGGTCAACGCCTCGGTCGACGGCAACGACGTCGTGTACCACGAGTACTACGACGTCGGCGTGGCCGTGTCGACCGACCGTGGCTTGATCGTGCCCGTGCTGCGCAACGCCGATGCGATGGCGTTCGGCGAGATCGAGAAGTCCGTCGTGGCGTACGCGACCCGCGCACGCGACGGCTCGCTGACGCTCGAGGAGTTGACCGGCGGCACCTTCACGATCACCAACGGCGGCGTTTTCGGGTCCCTGCTGTCGACCCCGATCCTGAACATGCCGCAGAGCGCGATCCTCGGCATGCACAAGATCCAGGAGCGTCCCGTCGTGGTCGACGGACAGGTCGTCGTGCGGCCGATGATGTACCTCGCGCTCTCCTACGACCACCGCATCATCGACGGCAAGGACGCAGTGCAGTTCCTGGTCGCGGTAAAGGAGAGCCTCGAGGACCCTGCGCGATTGCTGTTGCAGATCTGAAGAGGGGATAGGGGCTAGGGGATAGGGGTTAGGGAGAAGGCCGCGGCGCGGCCGCTCCGATCCGCCACTATCCCCTACCCCCTGACCCCTGGCCCCTATCTTCTACGGAGCTCCCATGCCTGAAGCTTCATCGTACGACGTTGTCGTGATCGGCGCCGGCCCGGCCGGTTACCCGTGCGCGATCCGCGCGGCGCAGAACAAGCTCAAGGTGGCGTGCATCGACGAGTGGAAGAACCTCGACGGTTCGCACGCGTTCGGCGGCACCTGCCTCAACGCGGGCTGCATCCCGTCGAAGGCGCTGCTGGAGTCGTCCGAGCTCTATCACCGCGCGCATTCGGAATTCGCCGCGCACGGCATCTCGGCGAGCGGGCTCGCGTTCGACGTCGCGACGATGCAGAAACGCAAGGCTGCGATCGTCAAGGCATCGACCCAGGGCATCACGGGGCTGTTCAAGGCGGCAGGCGTCACGGGGCTGCAAGGCCACGGCAAGCTGCTCGCAGGCAATCGCGTCGAATTCACTGCGCTCGACGGCAGCAAGCAGGACCTCGTCGCAAAGCACGTCGTGCTCGCGTCGGGCTCGCAGCCGATGCCGCTGAAGACCGTGCCGTTTGACGGCAACCGCGTGGTGGATTCCTGGGGCGCACTCGAGTTCGGCGACGTGCCGAAGCGGCTCGGCGTGATCGGCGCCGGCGTCATCGGGCTCGAGCTGGGCAGCGTGTGGCGCCGCCTCGGCGCCGAGGTGGTGGTGCTCGAGGCGATGGAACAGTTCCTCTGGATGGCTGACCAGGCCGTGGCCAAGGAGGCGCTGCGGCACTTCAAGAAGCAGGGGCTCGACGTGCGACTCGGCGCCAAGGTGACCGGGGCCGAAACCGGGAAGGACGGCGTCACGCTCAAGTACGCCGACGCCAAGGGCGAGCAGACCGTCACGGTCGACAAGGTCGTCGTCGCGATCGGGCGTCGGCCGTACACCGACGAACTGCTCGGCGAGGGCACCGGCGTGAAGCTCGACGAGCGCGGCTTCATCGTCGTCGACGACGAATGCCGCGTGCCGGGCGCGGGCAACGTCTGGGCGATCGGCGACGCCGTGCGCGGGCCGATGCTTGCGCACAAGGGCAAGGACGAGGGCGTGATGGTCGCCGACCTGATCGCGGGACTGCACTCGGAAGTCAACTACAAGGCAGTGCCGTCGGTGATCTACACCGCGCCGGAGATCGCGTGGGTCGGACTGACCGAGGAACAGGTCAAGGACAGCGGTCGCGCGTACAAGGTCGGTCAGTTTCCGTTCATGGCGAGCGGCCGGGCGCGTGCGATGGAAGCGCCGGCCGGTTTCTGCAAGGTCATCGCCGCCCGCGACGACGACGAGATCCTCGGGGTGCACATCATCGGCGCGATGGCGGGCGAGTTGATCGCCGAGGCCGTGCTCGCGATGGAATACTCAGCGAGCACCGAGGACCTGCAGCGCACGATGCACGCGCACCCGACGCTGAGTGAGGCGCTGCACGAAGCTGCACTCGGGGCGGACAAGCGGGCCATCGATTTTCCAAATCGATAGGAAGCGGTTAGCGGATAGCGGGTAGTAAGAGGGCCGGCGTCAAGCCGGCCTTTCTTCTTTCTACTAGCCGCTATTGACTATCCGCTATCCGCTTCGCTCGGCCTTGCGCCGCGCGCCCACGACGTTCGGCAGCGTCGAGAACCGCGACAGCAGCCGGCTCAGCTCGTCGAGACCGTGCACCTTCACCGTGACGTCCATGGTGGCGATGTTGTCGAGCGGGTTGGTGACCGTGTGCATCGCCTCGATGCTGATGTGTTCGTCGGCCAGCACGCCGGAGATGTCCCGGACCAGACCCCTCCGGTCGAACGCCTCGACGCGCACGATGACCGCGAACGTGCGTTCCTCGGCCGGGCGACCCCAATCCACCGCGAGCACGCGCCGCGGGTTTTCCTCGCGCAGGCGCACGAGGTTCGCGCACGTCGCACGGTGGATGCTGACGCCGCGCCCGACGGTGATGTAACCGAGGATCTCCTCGGGTGGCACGGGCCGGCAGCAGCGCGCGATCGTGCTCAACAGGTCGCCGACGCCGTCGATGATCATGCCCGGCGAGTCCGCGCCCGCGACCGGCTTCAGCAGTTTCGGCGCGCGCGGCGCCGCCGGTTCCTGGTCGTGCAGCCGGCGATGAATCGCGCCGGCCACCTGCGCGAGCGTGATGTCGCCTTCGCCGAGGCCCTGGTGGAGCGCGTCCGCGTTCGGCAGGCCGAGATCCGCGAGGATCTCGGGCAGTGGCGGCGCACGCACGCCGAGCCGGTCGAGCTCGCGTTCGAGCATCTGCTTGCCCTGCTCGCGGTTCTGCGACTCGTCCTGCTTGCGGAACCACGCCCGCACCTTGGCGCGATTGCG
>DASUMQ010000013.1:0-18993 GCA_036277615.1 Steroidobacteraceae bacterium | reverse complement strand
TCGTCGAGGCTGTTGTAGTTGATCACGAGCTTGCCCTTGCCCGACGTCGCGTGCTGCAGGTTCACCTTTGCGCCGAGCTTGTCGGCGAGGTCGTGCTCGAGCTTGGTGATGTTCGGGTCGCGCCGCTCAGGATCCCGCGTTTCGGTGTGCGCGCCGTGCGCGAGCAGGCGCTTCACGAGTGCCTCCGTCTCACGCACGGACAGTCCTTTCTTCGCGACCAGCGCACCGACTTCGACCTGTTGCCGCGCGTTGGTCAGCCCGAGCAGCGCTCGCGCGTGACCCATCTCGAGCTGGCGGTGCTCGACGAGCGTCTTCACTTCGTCGGCCAGTTCGAGCAGGCGCAGCAGGTTGCTGACCGCCGCGCGCGAACGCCCGACCGCGTCCGCGGCCTGCTGGTGCGTGACGTCGAATTCGCGGATCAGCCGATCGAGCGCACGCGCCTCCTCGAGCGGATTGAGGTTCTCGCGCTGGATGTTCTCGATCAGCGACATCGCGACGGCCGCCTCGTCGGGCACGATCCGCACCACCGCGGGGATATCGTGCAGGCCGGCCATCTGCGCGGCGCGCCAGCGACGCTCGCCCGCGATGATCTCGTAGCGCAGCGGTTCGCCGGATCGCTGCGCTGCGAGCGGCCGCACCACGATCGGCTGGACCACGCCCTGCGCCTTGATCGAGTCCGCGAGTTCCTGCAGGGTTTCGGGCCGCATGTCGAGGCGCGGCTGGTATCGACCCCGCTGCAGCAGGTCCACCGGCAGGCGAGCCAATTCCTCGTCCCGCGGAGCTGCGGGCTTCGACGGCTCCATCGGCGCCGCCGGCGCTGAGTCCGCATGCACCGGAGTGGCCGGCGCGGCGGACGACGGACTCACGGCCACGGAGCCGAGCAGTGCCTCGAGACCACGGCCGAGGGAAGGTCGCTTGGTTGCCATAGCGGACTATTATGCCGCTACTGCGCCGGTTCTTCGTCGCCCTGCTCGGCCGCGACGGGCCCCGCAAGGAGTTCTTCCTCGCGCCGGATCATTTCGCCCGCGAGCGCGAGGTAGGCGAGCGCGCCGCGCGAGTCCTTGTCGTAATACAGCACGGCCTTGCCGAAACTCGGCGCTTCCGCGAGCCGCACGTTGCGCGGGATCACCGTGCGGAAGACCTTCTCGCCGAAGTGCATGAGCAGCTGGCCCGAGACCTCGTTCGACAGGTTGTTGCGCGGGTCGTACATCGTGCGCAGGATGCCTTCCAGCTCGAGGTCCTGGTTCACGCTGGCACGGATCTGCTCGACGGTGTTCATGAGTGCCGAGAGTCCCTCGAGCGCGTAGTACTCGCACTGCATCGGCACGAGCACGCTGTCGGCTGCGACGAGCGCATTGAGCGTCAGCAGGTTCAGCGAAGGCGGGCAGTCGATCAGGATGACCTCGTAGAGCTCGCGCACGGGCTTGAGCGCGTTGCGCAGGCGCACTTCGCGTCCGATCATCGTCATGAGCTGCACTTCGGCCGCGACCAGGTCCTGGTTGCCCGGCACCAGCGTGAAGTGGCCCGGATCGACCGGGATCATCGCGGCAGCGAGCTCACTGTCCCCGAGCAGCACGTCCGTCATCGAGCGCTCGAGATTGCGCTTGTCGACGCCGCAGCCCATGGTCGCGTTGCCCTGCGGATCGCAGTCGAGCAGCAGCACCTTGCGCTGCGTCGCGGCCAGCGAAGCGGCAAGGTTCACGGCGGTCGTCGTCTTGCCGACCCCGCCTTTCTGGTTCGCGACCGCGATGACTCGTTTCATGGAGCGGCAAGGATACCGCAGGGTCGGAAAGCGGATGGCGGTTCGTGTCCGGCGGATGGCAGGAGCGGCCGTCCCGCCATTTCACGTTCCCGCGCGGGTAGATCAAACCTTCTCGTGGGAATGTGCCAGCTCGACGAGGTGCCGTTCCTCGTCGAGACCCGGCACCCGGAGCGGATGCACCCCGATCACCTTCCAGCCGTTGAGTTTCTTCGCCATCTCGTCCGCGGGGTAGCGACCCTTCATTGCGAGCAAGCGGCCGCCGCCTGCGACGAGCGCGCCTGCATTCCGGACCAGGTCCGCGAGGGGACCCACCGCACGCGCGATGACCGTGTCGAAACGAACCGCAGGCTTGTATGCCTCGGCGCGCGACTGCACGACCTCGACGTTGGCGAGCGCCAGTGTGTCGCGCACGTGCTCGAGAAACCGGCACTTCTTGCCGGTCGACTCGATCAGTGCGAATTTCACGTCGGGTCGCACGATGGCGAGCGGGATGCCGGGAAAGCCGGCGCCGCTGCCGACGTCGGCGACGTGTTTGCCGCGCAACCACGCGGCGACCGTGAGGCTGTCGAGCACGTGCTTGGTGATCTGCTGCGATCGCTCGCGAATCGCGGTGAGGTTCATGCGCTCGCCCCACTCGTCGACGAGGTCGAGGTGGGCGGTCAGCCTGGCGGCCTGCTGTTCGTCGAGTTCGAGGCCCAGCGTGCGGGCGCCGTCGAGAAGGTCGGTCATCGCGTTAGGATACCGTTTCGATGCGAACCGCAACTTGCAACGACATGACCCTCGAGATCCGGCCCGAACGTCCCGGCGACGAAGAGGCGATTCACGCGGTGACGACGGCGGCGTTTCTCGAAGCGCCGCACACGGCGCACACCGAGCAGTACATCGTTCGCGAACTGCGTCGCGCCGGCCAGCTCACCGTGTCGCTCGTCGCGGTTCTCGACGGCACCGTCGTCGGCCACGTCGCGATCTCACCGGTCACGATCGACGACGGGACGCGCGGTTGGTTCGGACTCGGTCCGGTGTCCGTGACACCGCAGCACCAGCGCATCGGGATCGGCTCGCGGCTCGTCCGCGAGGCATTGCAGCGATTACGCGCAACGGGCGGCAAGGGCTGCGTGCTGGTCGGCGAACCTGCCTACTACGAGCGATTCGGCTTTCGTGCCGAACCGCAGACGGTCCTGCCCGGCGTCCCGCCGGAATACTTCCAGGCCGTGTGTTTCGAGCCCCCCGCGCCCGCGGGCGTCGTCACGTTTCACCGGGCGTTCGACGCCACCGCCTGAGCGCTCGGTTCCAAGCGCGATCTGCCTGACGCAGACTGGAGCGGAAGCACCATCAGTTCCGCACGAGCATCGAGACCAGCTCGTTGACCGGCATCGTCTCGACCCGGGCGCGGTCAGCAAATGTCGCCTTGATCTTTTCCGCCTGCACGGCCGGATAGTGCAGCGCGACGGTCGACTCGAACTTGTGCAACAGCAACGGGATGGCTTCGTGTCGACGCTTGCGATGTCCGACGGGGTAGTCGACCTGGACGCGCGCGGTGCTGGTGCCGTCACGAAAGAACACCTGCACCGCGTTAGCGATGTGGCGCTTGTCGGGCGCGAGGTATTCTTCGCTGAATGCACGATTCTCGCGCACCTCCATCGTCGTACGCAGCGCGTCGATGCGCGGGTCGCGCGCGACCGCGTCCTCGTAGTCCGTGGCGGTGAGGCGACCGTAGATCAGCGGCACCGCGACGATGTACTGCAGGCAGTGGTCCCGGTCCGCGGGGTTCGCGAGCGGTCCCACCTTGTCGAGGATGCGCACGGCGGATTCCTGCGTCTCGAGGACGATACGCGCGACGTCCGTGAGCCGGTCGCGAACCTGTGTGTGCAGCATCAGCGCACATTCGACCGCGGTCTGCGCGTGGAACTCGGCCGGGTACGAGATCTTGAACAGCACGTTTTCCATGACGTAACAGCCGAGCGGCTGCGGCAGTGTCACGGGCCGGCCCTGCAGAAGCACGTCCTCGAAACCCCAGCCGGGTGCCGTCAGTGCGGACGGGTACCCCATCTCGCCGGTCATTGCCATCAGCGCGAGTCGCACCGCCCGACTCGTGGCGTCGCCGGCGGCCCAGCTCTTGCGCGAACCGGTGTTGGGCGCGTGACGATACGTACGCAACGCGCCGCCATCGAGAAACGCGTTCGACAGTGCGTTGACGATCTGCGCCTGCGTGCCGCCGAGCATCGCAGTGACGGTCGCGGTCGAGGCAACGCGCACGAGCAACACGTGATCGAGGCCCACCCGGTTGAACGCGTTCTCCAGCGCGAGCACGCCCTGGATCTCGTGCGCCTTGATCATCGCGCCGAGGACCTCGCGCACGGTCGGCGGTTTGCGGGCTTCGGCGAGCGCACTGCGCGAGAGGTAGTCGGCGACGGTCAGGATTGCGCCGATGTTGTCGGAAGGATGACCCCACTCTGCCGCGAGCCAGGTGTCGTTGAAGTCGAGCCAGCGGATCATCGTGCCGAGGTTGAACGCGGCGTGAACCGGGTCGAGTTCGTACGAGGTGCCCGGCACGCGCGCGCCACGAGCCATGGTCGCGCCGGGCACGACCGGACCGAGCAGCTTCGTGCACGCCGGATACCGGAGCGCCTGCAACGCACACGCGAGCGAATCGAGCAGGCAGTGGTACGCGGTTTCGTAGGCGAGTTCGGAAGCGCCGTCGTAGTTCGCGGCGTAGTCGGCGATCTCGACGAGCAGCGCGTCGGGCTCGGGGCGAGCCGCGAACACGGTGGGCGGACGGGACGGCATGCCGCAGTCTACAACTCGGGTCTCACCGCGCGGTGAGACTCGTCCGACGCATGAACCCACGGGTGCGCGCACGTGCACTCACTCGCACGCAAGCGCGTGTTCGCAGCGCGAGCCCGCGCCATCGCGCGTTCGGCGGCTTCGCACCGGTGAAGGAGGGTTCCATGCGACGCTTTTGTTTCCCGACCCCGCACCGTACCGCGGCTTGTCTGCTCCTCGGCGGCTCGCTACTCGCCACCATCGGCGTGGCCCACCCTGTATTCGAGCCGTTCGACCAGACGCAGTTCGCACCGATCTCGCACTTCGGGCCCCTGATCTCGCTGACGACGATCGCTACCGGCCTGACGGCACCGAACAAGGGCGTCGTCGCCCCCGGCGACCGCCGGCACCTCTATGTCGTGGATCAACCCGGGTTGGCCTGGAAGGTCGACGTGAACACCGGCGCCTCCAGCGTCTTTCTGGACATCCGCGCGCGGATCGTGCCGCTCGGCGTCGAAGGCCCCGACACGTTCGACGAACGTGGCTTCCTTGGACTCGCGTTCCATCCGGGCTTCGCCAATAACGGCCTTTTCTACACTTACACGTCGGAACCGGTGTCTGGCCCGCCGACGTTCCCGAGCACGCTGCCGGCTGGCACGGCCGCCGATCACCAGAACGTCCTGGCCGAGTGGCGCGCGCTCGCCGGCGGCGGCATCGGCGAGCGGCGCGAACTGATGCGCATCGACTGGCCGCAGTTCAACCACAACGGCGGCGACATCGCGTTCGGGCCGGACGGTAAGCTCTACATCTCGACGGGTGAAGGCGGCAACGCGGACGACCAGGGGCCCGGTCATGGCCGCACTGGCAATGCGCAAGACCTCGGCGTGCCGCTCGGCAAGATTCTGCGCATCGGCGTCAACGGCCGAAACTCCACGAATGGCGCGTACGGCATTCCGGCCGACAATCCGTTCGTCAACCGCAGCGGTGCGCTCGATGAAATTTTCGCTTACGGCTTCCGCAATCCTTTCAGGATGTCGTTCGACCGCCAGCGCGGCGACCTGTACGTCGGCGACGTTGGCCAGAACGACCTCGAGGAAGTCAGCCGCGTCGTGGCGGGCGGCAACTACGGCTGGAACGTCAAGGAAGGTACGCTGTTTTTCGATCCCCGCGGGGTCGCAGAGGACGGAGCTGCCCAACTCGAACCGGTGCCGGGCCGGCCGGTACCGGCGGGGTTGATTGACCCAATTGTCCAGTACGACACGCACCTCGAAGGCCACTCGGTGATTCTAGGCTTCGTCTATTGGGGCGAGGATCTGCCGAATCTCAAGGGCGACCTGATCTTCGGCGACTTTTCGCGGGTGTTCAATTTTCCGGGCGGGCCCCACGACTACGGCCGGCTGTTCCACGCGCACGTCGGTCCGCACAGCAGGCAATTGCGGTCGGTCCGCGAGTTCCACATCACGCCGAGCAACGCGCCGAATCTCGCGGTGCTCGGGTTCGGTCAGGACGCCGCAGGAGAGATCTACCTGCTCGGCAACAAGTCAGGCGTGCCCTTCGGCGAGGGTGGCGTCGTGCTGAGGCTCACGCCGACCGCGGAGCCGGAAGACGACGAAACCGAGCACGACTGAGATCTCGCCATCGGCGGGCGATGCCCGTGCGGGTGCGCGCGGGCGTCGGTGCGGCTCAGAACACGAACCCGTGGCTCCCGGCCACGGCACCCAATACGGTGAGCAGGCTGACTGTGAGCAATAGCCAGTGCAGGCGCTCAATCCGCCGGAACGTTCGTTCCGGCGCGCGCGTGGACGTTTCCCGAAACCAGCGGTGCAGGAACAGCGGCTCAGCGACGAACAGCATGACTGTGAACAGCAACCAGATCGCCACCATCGCGTGCATCCACCACCACGACAGGCTGGCGAAGCGGGACCAGAGGTCCCAGCGCTCGACGAGGTAGAAGCCCGAGAGGCCGACGACCAGCGTCGTCGCGCGCGCCTGCCACGCGAACCGTCCCTCGATCGCTTCGAAGAACTGCACACGCTCCTCGGGCGTCTTGAGTCTGCGCACCGAGGGTAGCAGCACGGTGGTCACGAAGCCGACGCCACCGATCCAGAGCACGACGCCGAAGACGTGCAGGGCGCGGGCGACGAGGGCCGGATCGATCATCGTTCGAAGGGTACCCGCGGCGCGGGAGAGTTGCGAAGCCTCAGAATGCGTCGGCCGGGACCCGCACCCAGCCTTCCATGAGCACGCGCGCGCTGCGGCTCATGATCGCCTTGGTCACCGTCCACTCGCCGTTCGTCTGTTTCGCCTCGGCGCCGACACGCAGCGTGCCGGACGGATGGCCGAAGCGCACCGCGTTGCGCGCCCCTCCGCCGGCCGCGAGATTGACGAGCGTGCCGGGAATCGCGGCCGCCGTGCCGATCGCGACCGCCGCGGTGCCCATCATCGCGTGGTGCAGCTTGCCCATCGACAACGCGCGCACGAGCAGGTCGACGTCGCCCGCCGCGATCTTCTTGCCGCTCGAAGCGACGTAGTCCTTCGGTGGTGCGACGAAGGCGACCTTGGGTGTGTGCTGGCGCTTCGCGCACTCCTCGACGTGCTTCACGAGTCCCATGCGGAGGGCGCCGTAGGAACGGATGGTCTCGAACATCGCGAGCGCCTTGCCGTCGCCGTTGATCGCGTCCTGCAGTTCCGCGCCGCTGTAACCGATCGCCTCGGCCTTGACGAACACGGTCGGAATGCCCGCGTTGATCATGGTCGCCTCGAGCGTGCCGACGCCCGGCACCTCGAGCGCGTCGACGAGGTTGCCGGTCGGAAACATCGTCGAACCGCCGGCGTCGCCTTCGCCTTCATCGGCCGGATCGAGGAACTCGAGTTGCACCTCGGCCGCGGGAAACGTCACGCCGTCGAGTTCGAAGTCGCCCGTTTCCTGGACTTCTCCGTTCGTCATGGGCACGTGCGCGACGATGGTCTTGCCGATGTTCGCTTGCCAGATGCGTACGGTGCAGGTTCCGCTCCGCGGTACGCGCGCCGCGTCGACCAGCCGGTGGCTGATCGCGAACGGGCCCACTGCTGCCGAAAGATTGCCGCAGTTGCCGCTCCAGTCGACGAAGGCCTTGTCGATCGACACCTGGCCGAACAGGTAGTCGACGTCATGGTCGGGCCGGGCGCTCTTCGAGAGGATCACGGCCTTGCTCGTGCTCGAGGTGGCGCCGCCCATGCCGTCGATGTGCTTGCCGTAGGGATCGGGGCTGCCGATCACGCGCAGCAGCAGCCGGTCGCGCGCCTCGCCCGGCGCCTGCGCGCGCTCCGGCAGGTCGTCGAGGCGGAAGAACACGCCCTTGCTGGTGCCGCCGCGCATGTAGGTGGCGGGAACTTTGATCTGAGGAGCCGTAGACATCTCACCCGGCCCGACGGCCCACCTCTCCCAGCGTATCGCCGGAAGTGCTTTCGAGAAAATCCTTCGCGAAGCGCTGCAGCACGCCGCCGGCTTCGTAGATCGACACTTCCTCGGCCGTGTCGAGCCGGCACGTGACCGGGACTTCGGCGCGTTCGCCGTCGAGACGATGGACGATGAGCGTCAAGTCTGCACGCGGTGTGCGCTCGCCGCGCACGTCGTAGGTCTCGGTGCCGTCCAGCGCGAGCGTCCTGCGATTCACGCCCGGCTTGAACTCGAGCGGCAGCACGCCCATGCCGATCAGGTTCGTGCGGTGTATGCGCTCGAACCCTTCGGCGACGATCGCCTCGACGCCCGCGAGCCGCACGCCCTTCGCGGCCCAGTCGCGCGACGAGCCCTGCCCGTAATCGGCGCCCGCGACGATGATCAACGGCTGCTTGCGGTGCATGTAGGTCTCGATCGCTTCCCACATGCGCACGACGGTGCCGTCGGGTTCGACGCGTGCGAGCGATCCCTTGCGAACCTTGCCGTCGACCACCGCCATTTCGTTGACCAGCGTCGGGTTCGCGAACGTTGCGCGCTGCGCGGTGAGGTGGTCACCGCGGTGGGTCGCGTAAGAGTTGAAGTCCTCTTCGGGCAGGCCCATTTTCGCGAGGTACTCGCCCGCGGCGCTGTCCAGCAGGATCGCATTGGACGGCGAGAGGTGATCGGTCGTGATGTTGTCGCCGAGCAGTGCGAGCGGGCGCAAGCCCGCGAGCGTGCGCTCGCCCGCGAGGGCACCTTCCCAGTACGGCGGTCGGCGGATGTACGTCGACGTGGGCCGCCAGTCGTAGAGTGGGTTCGCCCTGGCGACGGAGCGGCTACGCTCCTCGAACATCGGGAAATAAACCTGGCGGAACTGCTCGGGTCGAACGGCCCGCGCGACGATCGCATCGATCTCTTCGTCGCTCGGCCACAGGTCCGCAAGCGTAATCGGCTTGCCGGACGCATCGACGCCGAACGCATCGCGCTCGATGTCGAAGCGCACGGTGCCAGCGAGTGCATAGGCGACCACGAGCGGCGGCGAGGCCAGGAACGCCTGTTTCGCGTACGGGTGGATCCGGCCGTCGAAGTTGCGGTTGCCGGAAAGCACCGCGGTAGCGTAGAGATCGCGCTCGACGATCTCCTGCTGGATCTTCGGATCGAGCGCACCCGACATGCCGTTGCAGGTCGTGCACGCGAACGCGACGATGCCGAAGCCGAGCCGCTCCAGCTCAGTCTTCAGCCCTGCCTCCTCGAGATAAAGCGCGACGGTCTTCGAGCCCGGCGCGAGCGAGCTCTTCACCCACGGTTTGCGTGTCAGGCCGAGCCGGTTGGCGTTGCGCGCCAGCAGGCCAGCCGCGATCACGTTGCGCGGGTTCGAGGTGTTGGTGCAGCTCGTGATTGCGGCGATGATCACCGCGCCGTCCGGCATCCGGCCCGGGACCTGCTCCCAGGTCGACGCGATGCCTTTCGCGGCCAGGTCGGTCGTGGCCACGCGCGCGTGCGGATTCGACGGCCCGGCGACGTTGCGCACCACGCTCGACAGGTCGAACGTCAACGTGCGCTCGTAGACGACAGACTGCAGGCTGCCGGCCCAGAGTCCCGCCTCCTTCGCGTATGTCTCGACGAGCTTGACCTGCGCGGGCTCGCGACCGGTCAACCGCAGGTACGCGAGCGTCTGCTCGTCGATCGCGAACATCGCCGCGGTGGCGCCGTACTCGGGGGCCATGTTCGAGATGGTCGCTCGATCGCCGAGCGTCAGCGAGCGTGCGCCTGCGCCGTGAAATTCGAGGTAGGCGCCGACGACCTTCGACTTGCGCAGGAACTCGGTCAGTTCGAGCACGATGTCGGTCGCGGTGATGCCGGGTTGTCGCCGTCCGGTGAGCTCGACGCCGACGATCTCGGGCAGGCGCATCCACGAGGCGCGTCCGAGCATGACGTTTTCGGCCTCGAGCCCGCCGACGCCGATCGCGATCACGCCGAGCGCGTCGACGTGAGGCGTGTGGCTGTCCGTGCCGACGCAGGTGTCGGGAAACGCGACGCCGTCGACCGCATGGACGACCGGCGACATCTTCTCCAGGTTGATCTGGTGCATGATCCCGTTGCCGGCGGGGATCACGTCGACGTTGTCGAACGCGCGGCTGGTCCACTCGATGAAGTGGAATCGGTCCTCGTTGCGCCGGTCCTCGATCGCGCGGTTTTTCGCGAACGCATCCGGATCGTGGCCGCCGCACTCGACGGCGAGCGAGTGATCGACGATCAGCTGGACCGGCACGACCGGGTTGACCTGCGCCGGGTCTCCGCCCTGCTCGGCGATTGCATCGCGCAGGCCCGCGAGGTCGACGAGTGCGGTCTGGCCGAGGATGTCGTGGCAGACCACGCGCGCCGGGAACCACGGGAAGTCACGCTCGCGCCTGACCTCGACGATCTGGCGCAGGCACTCGTCGACGATCGCCGGGTCGGCGCGGCGCACGATGTTCTCGGCGTGGACGCGCGCCGTGTATGGCAACTTCTCCCACGCACCGGGCTGCAGGTCGTTCACAGCCGCACGCGCATCGAAGTAGTCGAGGGAAGTGCCGGGAAGGGGCTTGCGATGGAGTGTGTTCAAGGCAGAAGTGTCTGGTGTTCAGTGTCTAGCGGTTAGTAGGACCGGGGTGTCCAGCGGCGGCGACAGCGAATGGCAGGAGAGGCCAGCCACGCTGGCGCTCCTGCTAGACACTAGACACTACCCGCTAGACACGTTCTCTCAGCGCTTCTCGATTGGCAGGAACTCTCTGTCCTCCGGACCCGTGTAGTTCGCGCTCGGGCGGATGATCTTGCCGTCGATGCGCTGCTCGATCACGTGGGCGCTCCACCCGGTCGTGCGCGAGATCACGAACAGCGGCGTGAACATCGCCGTGGGCACGCCCATCAGGTGATAGGAGACGGCGCTGAACCAGTCCAGGTTCGGGAACATCTTCTTGATGTCCCACATGACGGTCTCGAGCCGGTCGGCGATGTCGAACATCTTCGTGTCACCCGCTTCCTTCGACAGCCCGCGCGCCACCTCCTTGATCACCTTGTTGCGCGGATCGCTGATCGTGTAGACCGGGTGACCGAAGCCGATGATCACTTCCTTCCGCTCGACACGCGCCCGGATGTCGGCTTCTGCCTCGTCGGGAGTTCCGTAACGCTGCTGGATCTCGAGGGCGACTTCGTTCGCGCCGCCGTGCTTGGGCCCGCGCAGCGCACCGATGGCGCCCGTGATGCACGAGTAGATGTCCGCGCCCGTGCCGGCGATCACGCGTCCCGTGAACGTGGAGGCGTTGAACTCGTGCTCGGCGTAGAGGTTCAGCGACACGTGCATCGCCTTGACCCACGACGGGGGCGGCTGGCGCCGGTGCAGCAGGTGCAGGAAGTGGCCGCCGATGGAATCGTCGTCCGTCTCCACCGTGATCCGGAGACCCGAGTGGCTGAAGTGATACCAGTAACAGAGCATCGAGCCCAGGCTTGCGATCAGCCGGTCGGCGATGTCGCGCGCGCCGGCCGCGCTGTGATCGTCCTTCTCGGGCAACGCACACCCGAGCACAGAGGTGCCCGTGCGCAGCACGTCCATCGGGTGACTCGCGGCGGGCAGGGCCTCGAGGGCCTGGCGCACCGGCACGGGCAACCCGCGCAGTCGGCGCAGCTTTTCCTTGTAGCCCTTGAGCTCGGCGGCGTTCGGCAGCTGGCCGTGGATCAGCAGGTACGCGACTTCCTCGAATTCGGTCTGGTCGGCGAGGTCCAGGATGTCGTAGCCGCGGTAATGCAGGTCGTTGCCGCTGCGACCGACCGTGCACAGCGCAGTGTTGCCGGCGGTGACGCCGGACAGCGCGACGGACTTCTTGGGCTTGAAACCGACGGCGGGCGTTTCGCTGGTCGTGGTGCTGCTGCTGCTCATGGCTCGCTCTCGTCCTGGGGTGTTCGTCGTGACGGCGTTGTCCGGCCTACTTGGCAGGCGCCTCACGCGCAAAGAGTTCGTCGAGCTTGCGCTCGTACTCGTGGTAGCCGAGCACCTCGTAGAGCTCTGTGCGTGTCTGCATGTATGCGGTCACGCGCTGCTGGGTGCCTTCCTTGCGGAGTGCGCCGTAGACCACCTCGGCCGCCTTCGACATGGCGCGAAAGGCCGACAGCGGATAGAGCACGAGCTGGGCGCCGGCGCTGGCGAGCTCGTCCACGGTGAACAGCGGCGTCTTGCCGAACTCCGTGATGTTGGCGAGCACCGGCACCTTCACGACCGAGGTGAACTGCCGGTACTCGTCGAGCGTGGTGAGCGCCTCGGCAAAGATCATGTCCGCACCCGCCTCGACGTACTGCATGGCGCGATCGATCGCGGCCTGCTGGCCTTCGACCGCGTGCGCATCGGTGCGGGCCATGAGCACGAATTGTGCGTCGGTGCGTCCGTCGACTGCGGCCTTGATGCGATCGGCCATTTCCTCGGCCGTCACGAGCGCCTTGCCGGGACGGTGACCGCAGCGCTTGGCCTGCACCTGGTCCTCGAGGTGGCAGCCCGCCGCGCCGGACCTGACCAGGTCGGAAACCGTCCGCGAGATGTTGAAGGCTGCCCCCCAGCCCGTGTCCGCATCGACCAGCAGCGGTACCTCGGTGGCGGAGGTGATCCGGCGAACGTCTTCGCACACGTCGTTGAGGCTCGTGATGCCGAGGTCGGGTAACCCGAACGACGCATTGGCCACGCCCGCACCGGAGAGGTAGATCGCCCGGAAGCCTGCCCGCTCGGCGAGCAAGGCCGCAAACGCATTGATCGTGCCGACGACCTGCAGCGGGTTCTCCTGCGCGAGGGCTGAGCGCAACCGGGCGCCGGCCGACGAACTGTTGTTTGCTGTTTTGACGGACATGACGGGCGAGCCCCCGGGTCGGAAGACAAAAATTGCGAGATATTCTGCGCCTTTATGCCCTCTGCCGCCTCAGCGGGTGATCGCGACTGCAGGTCGGCGAGGGCTCCTTTGCCTCGCCCGCGTCGGCGCGATGGGTCGACAGGGCGCGGTGAGGCAGCCTGGTGCAGATTTCCGGAGCCCACAACCGCGTATTGCGCAGTCTCCCCCGCCGCAGCGGAAGAACGGACAAGCCGAAGTCATCAGGGCGCGACCTCTCCACGGAGCGGGCGAGGTGCAGCAGTCAGGACGCGGCGCTCAGCCATCCCCCGCGTTGCAGGTACTCGACGATCGCCTCGGCCGACTGCTCGGGCGTGTGCCTCGTCGTGTCGACGTAGATCTCCGGGCTCTCGGGCGCTTCGTAGGGCGAGTCGATGCCCGTGAAGTTCTTGAGTTCGCCGCGACGGGCCTTCTTGTACAGCCCCTTCGGGTCGCGCGTCTCGGCGACGGCGATCGGCGTGTCGACGTGCACCTCGTGGAACTCGCCCTCGTCGAACAACGCGCGCGCCATGCGTCGCTCGGCGCGGAACGGCGAGATGAACGACACGAGCACGATCAGTCCAGCGTCGACCATCAGCTTCGACACCTCCGACACGCGGCGGATGTTTTCGACGCGGTCGGCGTCGGTGAAGCCGAGGTCGCGGTTCAGGCCGTGGCGCACGTTGTCGCCGTCGAGCATGTAGGTGTGCTTGCCGAGCGCGTGCAACTTCTTCTCGACCAGGTTCGCGATGGTCGACTTGCCCGCACCCGAGAGCCCGGTCAGCCACAGCACGGCCGGCCGCTGTCCCTTGATGGCCGCGCGCGACTTGCGGTTCACGTCGAGTGCCTGCCAGTGGATGTTCTGCGAGCGGCGCAGCGCGAAATGGATCATGCCGGCGCCGACGGTCGAGTTCGTCAGACGGTCGATCAGGATGAACGAGCCGGTCTCCCGGCAGACCGCGTACGAATCGAACGCGATCGGCTGGTCGAGCGAGAGGTTGCAGACCCCGATCTCGTTGAGTTCGAGCTTCTTCGCGGCCAGGTGCTCGAGCGTGTTGACGTTGACCTTGTACTTGGGCTCGGTGATGGTCGCCGACACCTGCTTGGTGCCCGTCTTGAGCCAGTACGGGCGTCCGGGCAGCATCGGCTCGTCCGACATCCAGACCACCACGGCTTCGAACTGGTCGGCGACGCCCGGCAGGTCGTCGGGCCGCGCGATCACGTCGCCACGGCTGATGTCGATCTCGTCGGCGAGCGTGATCGTGATCGACTGGCCGGCAATCGCACCTTCGAGGTCACCGTCCATCGTGACCAGGCGCGTCACCGTGCTCTCGCGTCCGGAAGGCAGCACGCGGATCCGGTCGCCGGGCTTGACCATGCCGGTGGCGATCGTGCCCGCGAAGCCCCGGAAGTCGAGGTTCGGGCGGTTCACCCACTGCACCGGCATGCGCAGCGGCCGGTGCTGCGCCTGGTCCTCGATCTCGACGGTCTCGAGGAAACCCATCAGCGTCGGGCCGTGATACCAGGCCGTGTGCTCCGACGGCGAGGTGATGTTGTCACCCCTGAGTCCCGAGACCGGGATCGCGACGAACTCCGCGAGCCCGATCTGCTTCGCAAACTCCCGGTAGTCGTCGACGATCCGATTGAACGTCTCCTCGGAGTAGCCGACGAGGTCCATCTTGTTGATCGCGAGCACGATCTTGCGGATGCCGATCAGCGACACGAGGTAGCTGTGCCGGCGCGTCTGCGTGAGCACGCCCTTGCGCGCGTCGATCAGGATCACCGCGAGGTCGGCCGTCGAGGCACCCGTGACCATGTTGCGCGTGTACTGCTCGTGGCCCGGCGTATCCGCGACGATGAACTTGCGCTTGTCGGTCGAAAAGAACCGGTACGCGACGTCGATCGTGATGCCCTGCTCGCGCTCGGCCGCGAGGCCGTCGACGAGCAGCGCGAAATCGAGGTCGCCGCCCTGCGTGCCGATCTTCTTCGAATCCGCCTCGAGCGCCGCGAGCTGGTCCTCGAAGATCATCTTCGAGTCGTAGAGCAGGCGGCCGATCAGCGTGCTCTTGCCGTCGTCCACGCTGCCGCAGGTGATGAACCGCAGCAGGCTCTTGTGCTCGTGCTGGTGAAGGTACGCCTCGATGTCCTGGGCGATCAGGTCGGAAACGTGCGCCATGATCAGAAATACCCTTCCTGCTTCTTCTTCTCCATGGACGCCGACTGATCGTGGTCGATCACGCGCCCCTGCCGCTCCGACGTCGTCGTGAGCAGCATCTCCTGGATGATCTTCGTGAGCGTGTCGGCAGTGCTCTCGATCGCGCCCGTGAGCGGATAACAGCCGAGCGTGCGAAAGCGCACCCGCTTCAGCATCGGTCTTTCACCCGGGTAGAGCGGCATGCGGTCGTCGTCGACCATGATCAGCGTGCCGTTGCGCTCGACGACCGGTCGTTCGGCCGCGAGATACAGCGGCACGATCGGCAGGTCGTTCAGGTAGATGTACTGCCAGATGTCGAGCTCGGTCCAGTTCGACATCGGGAACACGCGCAGGCTCTCGCCCTTGTGCATGCGCGTGTTGTAGAGCGACCAGAGCTCCGGGCGCTGGTTCTTCGGATCCCACCGGTGCTGCGCGCTGCGAAAGGAGAAGACGCGCTCCTTCGCCCGGCTTTTTTCCTCGTCGCGGCGGCCGCCGCCAAACGCGGCGTCGAAGCCGTACTTGTCGAGCGCCTGCTTGAGCGCCTGTGTCTTCATCACGTCCGTGTGGATCGCCGAGCCGTGCGTGAACGGGTTGATGCCCTGCTCGACGCCGTCTGGATTCGTGTAGACGATCAGCTGCAGGTTGTACTTCTTCGTGATCTCGCTGCGCAGCTGGTACATCGCCTTGAACTTCCACAACGTGTCCACGTGCAGCAGCGGGAACGGCGGGGAAGCGGGGTAGAACGCCTTGAGCGCGACGTGCAGCATCGCGGCGCTGTCCTTGCCGATCGAGTAGAGCATGACGGGTTTGTCGCACTCGGCGACCACCTCGCGCATGATCTGGATGCTCTCGGCCTCGAGGCGCTGGATGTGGGTCAGGCGCTCCGGGGTGACGAGGGGCTTGGATCTTGCGACTTCCGCGAGCGACTTGTGCCGCGGGGGAGAAAGGGTTCCGGTGTTCGTCATGGGGCCTGTTTCGAAATTTTCACGACGGTACGGCCTGTGACCCCTCCTGTCATGTAGTCGGCGAACTGCAATGGCAGTTCGTCGAAACTCACGAGTCTGTCAGCGATTCGGTGGAGCTTTGTCGGGCGCAGGTCGGTCGCTATGCGCTTCCAGACGTCGAGCCGCACTTCGCGCGGCGTGGCCGAGGAGTTGATCCCGAGCAGGTTTACACCGCGCAGGATGAAGGGCATCACGGTCGTCCGGAGCTCCGGGCTGCCGGCGAGTCCGATGCTCGCGATGTTGCCCCAGAAGTCGACCGTGCGTGTCAGCCACGTGAGCATGTCGCCGCCGACGTTGTCGACGGCCCCCGCCCACCGGACGGCTTCGAGCGGTCTCGAGCCGAAGTCGATCTCCTGTCGGCGCAGGATCTTCGTCACGCCCAGCTCGCGCAGGTAGTCGTCGGCTTCGGGCTTGCCGCTGACTGCGACGACCTCGTAGCCGCGGCCGGCGAGCATGTTGACGGCGAGGCTGCCGACGCCACCGGTCGCACCGGTGACCACCACCGGTCCCTTGGCCGGCGCCTGTCCGTTCTGTTCCATGCGATGGATCGCGAGCGCCGCGGTGAACCCGGCCGTGCCGAGCCGCATCGCGTCGTGCTCGCTGATGCCCTCGGGCAGCGGGATGACCCAGTCGCCCTGCAACCGCGAATACTCGGCGTAGCCGCCATCCTGGGTCTCACTCAGGCCGCAGCCCGTGACGAGCACTTTCTGGCCGGGGGCATAGCGTGGATCGGCCGAGCTCACGACTTCACCGGCCAGGTCGATCCCGCCTGCCAGCGGGTACTTGCGGAGGATCGGCGCGGTGCCGGTCGCGGCGAGCGCGTCCTTGTAGTTGATGTCGGAATAGCTCACGCGTACGACGACGTCGCCCGGGGTGAGGTCGTCGAGCGTGACCTGGTCGAACCGCGCGGTGATCTTGCCGTCGCTGCGGTGAATGCGGAAGGCGGTAAACGGTGTCACTGCTTCGACAGCCATACCTCGAGCCCCTGGGTGTTCAGGTTCACGTCCTCGTCCAGCAGACGGTGACGCGTGGCTGGATCGCCCGTGTAGCCGTGCTCGTCCAGCCGCCGGCTGAAGTAGCCGAACATCTCCTCGCGGATCCGCTCCGTGCGATCCGGCGCGTCAGCGTGACGCCGCGCGATCCGCACGAGTTCATCCACGTTGGCGTGCAGGTCACGGGCAAGGCGCTCGAGGTCGGTGACCGGGCCGAAATGCGTCTGCACGATCCGCCGCGGCCGGTACGCCATGAGGCGGTCGATCGTGCGGTGCATCGCGTCGGGGTCGAACTGCACCGGCGTCGTGGTGGGCAGCATGAACGGGCCCGCTGCGGTGTCGAGGTCGCGATAGCAGATGCCGAAGTTGTCGCCGGCATAGACATCGCGCCGGTCGAGGTCGATCGGGCAGTGGTGGTGCTTCGCGTGCCCGGGCGCGTCGATGAATTCGAACGTTCGCCGGCCGAGCCGGAGCCTCGTGCCGTCCTCGGTCGTGACGACGCGCTCGGCCGGGATCGGCACGAGGTCGCCGTAGAGCCGGTGATACAGCGCTTCGCCGTACACCGCGACGGAGCCCGCGATCAGCTTGGTCGGGTCGACCAGGTGCGGCGCTCCACGCGGGTGCAGCACCGCCCGCGCGTTGGGCAGGGCCTGCATCATCTGGCCAGCCCCGCCCGCGTGATCCAGGTGCACGTGCGTCAGGAACAGGTAGTCGACCTGCTCGGGGGCGAGTCCGACTTCCTCGAGCGCCGCGAGCAGCTTCGGCGCGGCCGGGGCAGGCCCCGTGTCGATGAAGGCCGCCCGTCGATCATCGACGAGCAGGTGCGCGGCGGCCAGACCGGGGCGGACGTAATCCGTGTCGATCAGGTACAGCCCGTCGCCCTGGGGCTGGGCATGACGGACGTTCGCGGACGGGACGGTGGCGGCCATCGGACTGGGGCGTGAAACGGGGTCACCTAGCCTGCGACCAGAGGTCCCCGAAGACAAGAAGGCCGGGTCCGGCCCGGCCTTCGTGGCATGAGCACATGCGCGCTGTGCGCGGTGGGCTCAGAGACCCTTGCACTTGCCCCCGCCCCGGATGTCGTCGGTTGCGCAGAGCGAGGGCCGCTGTGCCGCGTAATACTTCGCGAGCTCGCGGATGTCCTGCTCGGTCAGGGGGGCCGCCATGCCGGCCATGATCGGGTTCTTGCGCTGGCCGTTCTTGTAGCCGCGCAGCGAGGTCGCGAGGTAGTCCTCGTGCTGGCCGGCGAGGATCGGGTATTCCGGCATGATGCCCACGCCGTCGTTGCCGTGGCAGGCCACGCAGGTCTGGCCCGCCTTCGGCAGTGTGCCGACCGGACGACCCGGCGACTTGAGCTCGGCGCCGGCGAGGTACGCGGCGATGTCGGCGAGGTCCTGCGGTTTCAGCGTGACGGCCTGCGCGTGCATGGTGGCGTGCGCGCGGTTGCCGTCCTGGTACTCCTTGAGCGCGACGACCATGTACGCGGCGTGCTGGCCGCCGAGCTTCGGCACCGGGTAGACGGGAAAGGCGTTCTTGTAATTCTCGATCCCGTGACAGCCGTGGCAGGTGTACGACAGCTTCGCGCCGCGAGCCTTGTCGGCGGCATGCGTGAAGCCGGGGGCGAGCATCGCGAGGGTCAGGCTCAGCGCGAGCCAGGCCGATCTCGATTTCATTCGAAACTCCTGCGGAATCGTCGTCTTATACCCGCCCGCCACCGGCGAGGGCCGCGGGGCCGGGCATGTTAATCAAATTGGTCTGGCGAGTCGAATGGGCGCCGGCCACGTCCGGATGTGACGGCGTCGCTGCGACGCTGGATTAGACTGTGCGGCGTCGCAACCGAGGGAACCGGAGTAATGAGCACGACAGGACGGACGATCTTGCGCGCGGCATGCGCGGCGCTCGCGCTCGGCTTGATTCATGGTGGCGTCGCGACGGCGCACGAAACAGTCCTGCCACCGCTCGTCAGCGTGACCG
>DASUMQ010000012.1:0-15538 GCA_036277615.1 Steroidobacteraceae bacterium | reverse complement strand
GCAAAGTACTCGACGTCGCTGCCCGGGATCGTGGAGTTCACGCTCAGGCGATGACGCGCGCCGCGGTCGGCGAAGATCGCGCGGTTGCGGGAGTCGAACGACCAGCCGCCCGAGAGTTCGAACGTGTCGAACCGGGTGCCGTAGTACGTGAGCGTGATCGGCGGGACGCCGATCGTGCTCGTCTCGGTGTAGGTATTGCCGTTGTTCTGCACCCAGAACGACGCCTCGGCCGCGCTCGAGTTCGGGTCGGTGAACAGGTCGGAACGCTGTGCCGCGAGCCCGACCCGCAGCGTCTGGAATTCCGAAATGGGCCAGCCGTAGTCGACCCCGAGCGTGCCCGTCTCCGTCTCGAAATCCGACGACGACGTCGTGTACTGGTCGAGCCGGCGATACGTGGCCGACAGCGTGCGCGAGATGCCGTCGATCGTCCTGTAGGGGTCGGTGTGCGAGAGGCTGAAGACCTTGCTGTACTGGCCCGCGTTGATCTCCGCCGCCACGCGGTTGCCGGTGCCCATGAAGTTGCTGTGCACGAAGCTGCCGTTCAGCAGCACCGACTGCGACTCGGAGTAACCGATGCCGCCGCTGAACTGTCCCG
Organism: Steroidobacteraceae bacterium; assembly: GCA_036277615.1. Classification (GTDB taxonomy): domain Bacteria; phylum Pseudomonadota; class Gammaproteobacteria; order Steroidobacterales; family Steroidobacteraceae; genus RPQJ01. The sequence goes on along the minus strand of DASUMQ010000012.1, from coordinate 14,943 downwards.
GCAGCCCTTCCTTGACGTTGTAGTTGACGTCGACGAGGTCGGGCGTGCCCGGCACCGGGTTGGTCTCGACCTCGACTTCCTCGATGAACGGCAGGCGCTGCAGGCGCTGCTTGGAGCGCTCGACCGCCGCGTTCGAGAGGTAGCCGCCCTCCATCTGCCGCATCTCGCGGCGGAGCACGTCGTCGTTGATGCCGGTGCTGCCGCTGAACGTGATGTTGCGCACGTACGCGCGGTTGCCGGGGTCGACGAGGAACGTGAGCTCGATCTCCTTCGTCTCCTTGTTCTCCTTCGGCACCGGGTCGATCTTCGCGAATGCGTAGCCGTCCTGGCCGAGCCGGAGCTGCATCAGTTCGGTCGTCGTCGTGATCTGCTTGCGCGAGAAGATGTCGCCGCGACGCACGGCGAGCAGCGCGCGCAACTGCTCCTCGGGCACGACCAGGTTGCCCGCGATCTTGACGTCGGAGACGCGATAGACGTCGCCTTCGCGCACGTTGAGCGTGATGAAGATGTCGTCCTTGTCGGGCGCGATCGCGACCTGCGTCGACTCGACGTCCATGTTCGCGTAGCCGCGGTCGAGGTAGTGCGAGCGCAGCTTCTCGATGTCACCCGAGAGTTCCTCGCGCGAGTACCGGTCGTCCTGGCGGTACCACGAGAGCCAGTTCGGCGTGCGCAGCTTGAACTGCTCGAGCAGTTCCTCGTCGCTGAACGCTTCGTTGCCGACGACGTTGATCTGGCGGATCTTCGAGCGCTTGCCCTCGACGATGTCGACCGCGATCTTGACGCGGTTGCCCGGCACCTCCTCGACCTTCGTGTCCACCTTCACGGCGTACTTGCCGCGCGAGTAGTACTGGTCGGTCAGGTAGCGCGTGACTTCGTCGAGCGTGGACTGGTTGAAGGTCTTGCCCCGTGCGAGCCCCACGTTGCGCAGCGACTTCTCGAGGTCCTCGGTCTTGATGTCCTTGTTGCCGGTGAGCGTGAAGCTCTCGATCGACGGCCGTTCGAGCACCGCGATCACGAGTGTGCCGCCGTCGCGGCGCAGTTCGACGTCGCGGAAGAAGCCCGTCGCATAGAGCGCGCGCAGCGCCTCGTCGATGCGGCGCGGGTCCAGTCGGTCGCCGATGTTGACGGGCAGGTAGTTGTAGACCGTGCCCTCGGTGATGCGCTGCAGGCCTTCGATCCGGATGTCGCCGACCGTGAATTCGGGCCCGGCTTCGGACTGGGCGAGAACGGCGGGTACGGCAAGGAGGGCCGGCAGGACGGCCGCGTACTTCAATCGCATTTTTGTTTACGAAAAGCTCAGCTGAACAACCGGGAGAGGTCGTTGTAGAAGGCGAAGCTCATCAGCACGAGCAGCAGCACGATGCCGATCTGCTGCCCCACGGCCTGCGCGCGCTCCGAAAGCGGGCTGCCCTTGACGAGTTCGACGACCTGGTAGACGACCTGGCCGCCGTCGAGGATCGGGATGGGCAGCAGATTCAGGACGAACAGGCTCACGCTCACGATGGCGAGGAACGACAGGAACGACAGTATGCCCTGCCGCGCCGAGAAACCGGCGTATTCGGCGATGTTGATCGGGCCGCTCAGGTTCTTGACCGAGACGTCGCCGGTCGCGACGTTCCAGATCATGCGCACGGTCAGGACCGACATGTTCCACGTCTTCTCGACCGCGCGACCGCCGGCAGCAATCACGCCGTAACGCTCGAGCGCCCGCATGTCCTCGGGCACCGCGAGCGCCTGCACGGGCTGGATGCCGATGCGACCGACGAGCCGGTCGCCTTCGCGCTGCGCCTCGACCTCGATCGGCACCTGGAAGCGCTCGCCCTTGCGCTCGACCGTGAACGTGAGCGTCTTCCCCGGGCTCGGCTGGACTCGGTCCACGAGATCGGAGAAATCCTCTACCGGCTCGTCGTCGACCGCGACGATGCGGTCGCCGAGTTCGAGCCTCGCGCGCGCGGCCGGGCTGTCCGGAACGATCTTGCCGATCTCCGTCGGCACGGTCGGATACCAGAAGTCGAAACCCAGGCGTGGCAGCAAGGCGCCGGGCTCCGTGAGCGCGCGCCGGTCGCCTTCGATGACGAGATCGAGCGTACGAGTGTCGCCTTCGCCGGAATCGCCGCGCACCTGCATTTCGATCGGCGCGCCGTCCATCAGGCGGTCGAGGATCGCGAGCACGGCTCCTTCGCGCGTCGACACCGGCTCGCCGGCCACCGCCACGATCGCGTCGCCGGACTGCATGCCGGCGCGGGCCGCCACGGAATCCGCCGTGACGTCGCCGATCACGGGCTTGAGGGCCGGGATGCCGATCACGAACAGGATCCAGTACGCAGCCGCAGCGAACAGGAAGTTCGCAAAGGGTCCCGCGAGCAGCACGAGGATGCGTCGCCAGACCGGCTTGCGGTTGTACGCCTGGCCCTGCAACTCCGGCGGTACAGGTCCTTCACGCTCGTCGAGAAGTTTGACGTAACCGCCTAAGGGGATTGCGGAAACCGCATATTCGCAGTTGTCCTTGCCGCGCCGCGACCAGAGCACCTTGCCGAAGCCGATCGAGTAGCGCAGCACGCCGATGCCCATGCGCCGGGCCATCCAGAAATGCCCGTACTCGTGCACGGCGACGAGCACGCCAATCGCGACGAGGAACGCCAGCACGTAGGTCAGTATCGTCATGCTCCTGCCTTACCGGGCCCCGGCCAGCCGCTCCTGCGCGGCGGCACGGGCCCAGCGGTCTGCTTCCAGCACGTCTGCGAGTTCGCGGGCCGGCGCGGCCCGGTGCGAGCTCATGACCCGGTCGATCAGCGCCGGGATGCCGAGGAAATCGAGTCGGCCCTCGAGGAATGCCGCAACGGCCACTTCGTTCGCCGCGTTGAGCGCGGCAGGGGCCGTGCCGCCCGCCTCCGCCGCCGCGCGCGCCAGGCCGAGCGAGGGAAACCGGACGACGTCGGGGGCCTCGAAATCGAGTCGCGCGGCCGCCACCAGGTCCAGCGATTCTACACCGGAGCCGATCCGCTCCGGCCAACCCAGGGCGTATGCGATGGGCGTCCGCATGTCCGGGTTGCCGAGCTGCGCCAGGATCGACCCGTCCACGTATTCCACCATCGAATGCACGATGCTCTGCGGATGTACGACCACGCTGACAGCAGCCGGTTCCATGCCGAACAGCACGCAGGCCTCGATCAGCTCCAGCCCCTTGTTCATCAGTGTGGCGGAATCCACGGAAATCTTGCGGCCCATGCGCCAGCGCGGGTGCGCACAGGCCTGTGCGGGCGACACGTGCGCCATCTGCTCGGCCGTGGCCCGCAGGAACGGGCCGCCCGACGCCGTGAGCAGGATGCGACGGACCCCCAGGGGCGCAACGCCCGTGATGAGCGTGGGCGGCATGCACTGAAAGATCGCGTTGTGCTCGCTGTCGATCGGCACGATGGTCGCGCCGCTGCGTCGCGCGGCCTCGACGACCAGCGCCCCGGCGAGCACCAGCGATTCCTTGTTCGCGACGAGCACCTGCTTGCCCGACGAGGCCGCGGCCAGCGTCGACGGCAACCCGGCCGCACCGACGATTGCGGCCATGACGGTGTCGACGTCGCTGCTCGACGCGACCGCTTCGAGCGCGCCGGGGCCGGAGTGCACCTCGGTGGGGCAACCGGCGGCGCGCAAGTCGCGCTCGAGCGCCCGCGCCTGTCCCTCGTCCTGCAGGACCGCGATGCGGGGCCGGAATTCGAGGCATTGCTCGAGGAGCCGCTCGCGACTCGAGGCGGCCGCGAGTGCTGCCACCGCGAACCGGTCCCGATGGCGGGCCAGCACGTCGAGCGTGTTGACGCCGACACTGCCGGTGCTGCCCAGCACCGCGACGCGTCTCACGGCTGCAGCCCCAGCGCCAGCAGTCCGAGCAGGAACGTGGGAGCGGCCGCGGTCAGGCTGTCGATGCGGTCGAGCACGCCGCCGTGGCCGGGCAGCAGCGAGCCGCTGTCCTTCAGGCCGACGTGCCGCTTGAACATGCTCTCGGTCAGGTCGCCGACGACCGACACGAGCGCGACGAGCTCGCAGAGAAACAGCCACGGCCAGAGTGGCACGTCGAACAGCAGCGCGCCGGCCACGCCGACGGCCGCGGCCGAGAGCATGCCCGCGGCGAAGCCTTCCCAGGTCTTGCCGGGGCTCACGTGCGGCGCGAGCTTGCGGCGACCATACCTGCGGCCGCCGAAGTAGGCGCCCACGTCGGCCGCGGCGATCAGCACGAGCAGATAGAGCAGCAGCACCTGGCCATTGGGCCGCAGCGCCACGAGGTGCGCGAGGCCGAGGCCGGCCGGCACCAGGACCAGGAAGCCGACCACGCCAGCCGCCAGGCGGCCGCCCGCCTGTGCGCGCATGGCCAGCCACACGAACGCGACGAACCACCAGAGCGCGGCCGCACGCAGCAGGAGTTCGAGCCAGGCCGGGTCCCGCGCCAGCGCCTCGGCGGCCGAGAGCACCAGCACGATGCCGGCGGCGTAGCCGAGCCGTGCGGGCACCGAGGTCAGTTGCACGAACCCCGCCCACTCCCAGCCCGCGGCGAAGATCGCGATCGAAATCAGCACCGCCGCCACCGCCGGCGGCAGGTAGAGCAGCACGACGATCACGAGCGCCGCGAGCAGCAACGCCGTGACGATCCGCGCGCGCAGCGTGCTACTCATGGCCCTGCGCCTGTGCGCCGGTCAGGCCGAAGCGGCGTTGCCGCCGCGCGTACTGGCGCAGCGCGGCCTCGAGCGCCGCATCGTCGAAGTCCGGCCACAGCGTGTCGCAGAAATAGAGCTCGGTGTAGGCGAGGTTCCAGAGCAGGAAGTTGCTGATCCGATGGTCGCCGCCGGTCCGGATGAACAGGTCCGGCTCGGGCGCGTCGTGCAGTTGCAGCTCGCCCGCGAAGGTCGCCTCGTCGATGGAGGCTACGTCGAGTTTTCCGGCAACGACTCGACGTGCGAGCCGTCGCGCCGCCTCGACGATGTCCCATCGCCCGCCGTAGGACACCGCCACGTAAAAGGTCATGCGCGTGTTGCGCGCCGTGCGCGCCTCGGCCGCGGCGATTCGCTCGGGCAATCCGTCGCGCAGCCTGGAGAGGTCGCCGATGAACCGCACCCGGATCTGGTTCGCGTGCAGCTCGTCGATCTCCTTGTCGATCGATTCGACGAACAGCTGCATGAGCCGGTCGACTTCTTCGCCGGGACGCTGCCAGTTCTCGCTCGAGAACGCGAACACGGTGAGCGCCTCGATGCCGCGACGCGCGCAGCCTTCGACCGTCGCGCGCACGGCCTTCGCGCCGGCCCGGTGGCCGAGGTGGCGCGGCAATGCGCGGCGCTGCGCCCAGCGCCCGTTGCCGTCCATGATGACTGCGACGTGCCGTGGCAGCCGAGCCGTGCCCCCCGCTTCGGTGTGCGCCACGTTGGGGAACTCCTCAGACCTGCATCAGTTCCTTTTCTTTTTCGTGCATCGTCGCGTCGACGTCGGCGACGAACTTGTCGGTGAGCTTCTGCACTTCCTCGTGTGCCTTGCGCTCGATGTCCTCCGAGATCATCTTTTCCTTGAGCATTTCCTTGAGGTCCTGCAGCACGTCCCGGCGCACGTTGCGGATCGCGACGCGCGCGTTCTCGGCTTCGTGCTTGACGACCTTCGTCAGGTCCTTGCGACGCTCCTCGGTGAGCGGCGGCAACGGCACCCGGATCACGTTGCCGGCCGTGCTCGGTGTGATGCCGAGGTCCGACTTCATGAGCGCCTTCTCGACCACCGAGACCATCTGCTTGTCGTACGGGATGATCGTGATCGTGCGCGCGTCCTCGACGGCCACGTTGGCGACCTGATTGAGCGGCGACTCGGCGCCGTAGTAGTCGACGCGGATGTGATCCACCAGCGTCGTGCTCGCCCGGCCCGTGCGCAGGCGCTTCAGTTCCGTCTTGAACGCATTGACGCACTTGCCCATGCGGTCGGTCGCGTCTTTCTTGATGTCATCGAGCATGCAGCTACTCCCCTTCGCGCGGCGCCGGGCCGCGTCAGACCGTGACCAGGGTGCCGACGTCCGCGCCGCTGGCGGCGCGCACGAGCGCTCCCGGATCGTTGAGGTTGAAGACCCGCAACGGCAGGCGATGTTCGCGGCAGAGCACGATCGAGGTCGCGTCCATCACGTTCAGGCGCTGGTCGAGCACCTGGTCGTAGGTGAGGCGATCGTAGCGACGCGCGTTCGGGTTGCCGACCGGGTCGGCGTCGTAGATGCCGTCGACCTTGGTCGCCTTGAGCAGCAGGTCCGCCTCGATTTCGATCGCGCGGAGGCTCGCCGCCGTGTCCGTCGTGAAAAACGGGTTGCCGGTGCCCGCCGCGAAGATCGTCACGCGTCCCTTCTCGAGGTGCCGGATCGCACGTCGGCGGATGTAGTCCTCGCAGACCTGGTTGATGCGCACCGCGGACATGACGCGCGTCGCGACGCCCATCGACTCGAGTGCGTCCTGCATCGCGAGCGAATTCATGACGGTCGCCAACATGCCCATGTGGTCACCGGTCACGCGATCCATGCCGGCCCGCGCGAGGCCCGCGCCGCGGAACAGGTTGCCGCCGCCGACGACGAGCGCGATCTCGACACCGAGGTCGCGGACGCCACGGATCTCATTGGCGAGGCGACGGAGGAAACTGGGATCGATGCCGTAGTCCGAGTCGCCCATCAGGGCCTCGCCGGACAGCTTGACGAGGATGCGGCGATTGCGTGGTTGCGGGTCTGCGGTGGGTTCCATCGTCTACGCCCGGGGAAGCTGTCGCCATTATAAGGAACCCCGCTTGCGCGGGGTTCCGGAGAAACGCTCTGCGACGCCGGGCGGCGCTTACGCGCCCCGCACCTGCGCCATGACCTCGGCCGCGAAGTTTTCCTGTTTCTTCTCGATACCCGCGCCGACTTCGTAGCGCACGTAACGCACGACCTTGGCGTTCGCCCGCTTGAGCACCTGTTCGACGGACTGCTTGTCGTCCTTGACGAATGGCTGCCCGAGCAGCGTGATCTCGCCGAGGAACTTGCGGACCTTGCCCTCGACCATCTTCGCGACGATCTCGGCCGGCTTGCCCGCGGACTTGGGATCCTGCGCGACCTGCGCGAGGAAGATTTCCTTCTCCTTCGCGACGTTCTCCGCGGGCACCTCGTCCGCCGACAGGTGCTGTGGATTGATCGCCGCGATGTGCATCGCGAGGTCGTGGCCGAGGGTGGCATCACCGCCCTGCATCGCGACGACGACGCCGATACGCGTGCCGTGGCGATACGTGTGCAGCGGCGCGTCCGCGCTCACGAGTTCGAAGCGACGCACGCCGATGTTCTCACCGATGCGCGCGATGAGTTCACGGCGCGTTTCCTCGACCGTCTTGCCCGAGGCGAGCTTCGCGGCCAGCAGTGCCTCGAGGCTGGCCGGGTTCTGCGCGAGCGCGACGCGCGCGACGTCCGCGGCAAACGCCTGGAAGTCGTCCTGGCGGGCGACGAAGTCCGTCTCCGAGTTGATCTCGACGACCGCGGCCTGCTTCGCGTCGGCCGAGCGCTCGATCACGATCACGCCTTCTGCGGCCACGCGACCGGCCTTCTTGTCGGCCTTGGCGAGGCCCGACTTGCGCATGATCTCGGCGGCCGCCTCGAGGTCGCCATTGGTTTCCACGAGCGCCTTCTTGCACTCCATCATGCCGGCGCCGGTGCGCTCACGCAGTGCCTTGACTGCCTCTGCGGTGACGGCCATGGTCAGGCTCCCTCGCCGGTGGCGGGCGCCGTTTCCGGCGCCGCGGCCGGTGCGGTGGCTTCAGGTGCGGTGACCTCAGTGCCCGCCGGCGCCGTGGCCGTCGGAGCAGTGGCCGGGCCCTTCTTTCGGCTCGCCTCGCGCCGCGCCATGAACGCCTCCGCGCTCTCCTCTGGATCCGCCTCGACCAGTTCCTCGGCGCGCTGTTCGGCGGCCGCGGTGTCGTCGGGCGCCGGCGCCGGCTTGCGCCGCGCCCCAGCGGCCGCCGTCTTCTTGCGGGCCGGCGCGCCACGCCCGCGCGGCTGCGGCTTCGGTGCGCCGCTGCGGCCCCGCGGCTTGCCTTCCTCGTCGAGTTCGACGAACTCGTCCTCGCCGACCGGCACTTCCACGATCGTGGAGCGGCCCTCGATCACGGCGTCGGCGATCCCCGCGGCGTAGAGCTGGATCGCACGCATCGCGTCGTCATTGCCCGGGATCACGTAGCTGATGCCGTCCGGCGAGCAGTTGGTGTCGACCACGGCCACGACCGGGATGCCGAGCTTCTGCGCCTCGTGGATCGCGATGTTCTCGTGACCGACGTCGATCACGAACATCGCATCCGGCAGGCCATCCATGTCCTTGATGCCGCCGAGGCTGCGGTCGAGCTTCTCGCGCTCGCGGCGCACCATCTGCGCCTCGCGCTTGCTGCGCTGCTCGAGCACGCCGCCCGCCTGCATTTCGTCGATTTCCGCGAGCCGACGGATCGACTGGCGTATCGTCTTGAAGTTGGTGAGCATGCCGCCGAGCCAGCGGTGGCTCACGTACGGCATGCCGCAGCGCTGGGCTTCGGCCGCGATCGCTTCGCGCGCCGAGCGCTTCGTGCCCACGAACAGCACCTTGCCACCGTCGGCGACGACGTTCCGGATGAACGTCGCAGCCTCCGAGAACATCGGGAGGGACTGCTCGAGGTTGATGATGTGAATTCGGTTACGTTCGCCGAAGATGAAGGGGGCCATCTTCGGGTTCCAGAAGCGGGTCTGGTGTCCGAAATGAACACCCGCCTCCAGCATCTGTCGCATGGACATGCCGGTCATTCGCAAAGCTCCTTGAAGGGTTGAACCTCCACGCACCCCATGCGGCAACCCAGGAAAGCCTCACGGCCTGCCGGGCACCCAGCCACACGTGACGGTGCGTGTGCGGATTTCGTTGTCAAAAAAGGCCGCGCTTTATACCATCGCGCCCTCGGATTATCAAACACTTACCGCTGCCCTCACCCTGACCCTCTCCCGCGCGGGCGAGAGATACGTACCGTCTCCCGGCCTCTCCGGGAAACGGTCAGGGCGAGCGCTCCTGAGGCTTTTCACGGATGCGCCTGATGCAAGAATCCCAGCCGAACCCTCCCGCGCCTGCCGAGGGCACCGGTCGCGTGCTCCTGAAGGGGCCGGTCGAGCAGGCAGCCATGCGCGTGGCAGGCCGCCTCGCAGCCGAAGTGCTCGACATGGTCGCGGCGCACGTCGTGCCGGGAGTCGCGACCGAGGAACTCGACCGGATCTGCCACGAATACATCGTCGGCGTGCAGCAGGCCGTGCCCGCTCCGCTCGGCTATCGTGGGTTTCCGAAGTCGATCTGCACGTCGATCAACCACGTCGTCTGCCACGGCATTCCGGGCGACCGCAGGCTCAAGCAGGGCGACATCGTCAACGTCGACGTCACGGTCATCAAGGACGGCTTTCACGGCGACACGAGCCGGATGTTCCACGTCGGCAAACCGCTGCCGCACGCGGTGCGCCTCGTCGACCTGACCCGGCAGGCGATGTGGCTCGGCATCCGTGAGGTGCGACCCGGCGCGCGCCTGGGCGACATCGGCGCGACGATCCAGAAGTTCGTCGAGGCGAATCACTACTCGGTCGTGCGTGAATACTGCGGTCACGGCATCGGTCGCGGCTTTCACGAAGACCCGCAGGTGCTGCATTACGGCACCGCGGGGACCGGCCTGATGCTCGAGGAAGGCATGACCTTCACGATCGAGCCGATGGTCAACGCAGGCCGGCGCGACGTGCGACTGCTGCCGGACGGCTGGACGGTCATCACGCGCGATCACTCGCTCTCGGCCCAATGGGAGCACACCATCCTCGTCACCCGGGACGGCTTCGAGGTACTGACGCTCGGTGCGAGCGAGCAGCCGCCGGCGTGAACAGCCCCGTCGCCTACGACGACGTCGAGCCGGGCGCGGCCGCCCCGGCACCGCAGCCACCGTGGCCGTTTCTCGCGACGCTGCCGGACGCGCTCCGGGCCAGTGACCCGGCGATCTCGGCGTTCCGCCAGGCGCTGGTCGACGGCGACGCGAGCCTGAAGCAACGGTTCGCGGACGATGAACCCGTCGAGGAGCTGGTGCGCGACCGTGCCCGCATGGTGGACGTCGTGCTCCGCAGCGCCTGGGCGCTGCACGTCGGTCCGCACGCGAAGGAAGTCAACCTGATTGCGGTCGGCGGCTACGGGCGCGGCGAACTGCACCCGTGCTCGGACATCGACGTGCTGATCCTGCTGCCCAAGAGCGAGGTCGTCGAGGCGGAAGCCGGCATCGAGCGGTTCCTGACGTTCCTCTGGGACATCGGGCTCGAGGTCGGCCACTCGGTGCGCACGATCGACGACTGTCAGCGCGAGAGCGCCGCGGACGTCAGCGTCGCGACGACGTTCATCGAGGCCCGACTGCTCGCCGGCCCGGAGCACCTGTTCCAGTCCATGCGCCGAGCGCTCGGGCAGGACAAGGTCTGGTCCTCCAAGGCGTTCTTCGAGGCCAAGGTGGCCGAGCAGCAGACGCGACACCACCGGTACCACGACACGGGTTACAACCTCGAGCCCAACGTCAAGGCGAGCCCGGGTGGCCTGCGCGACATCCAGACCATCGGCTGGGTCGCGAAGCGCCACTTCGGCGCCGAGACGCTCGACGAACTCGTGGGCCACGGCTTCCTGACCGCGGCGGAACTGCGCAAGCTGCGCCAGGCGCAATCGTTCCTGTGGAAGGTGCGCTTCGCGCTGCACGCGCTCAACGGCCGGCGCGAGGACCGGCTGCTGTTCGACCACCAGATCCGGCTCGCAAAGATGTTCGGCTACGAGGACGCGACCTACACGCTCGCGGTCGAGCAGTTCATGCAGCGGTACTACCGCACGGTCATGGACGTGAGCCTGCTCAACGAAATGCTGCTGCAGCTGTTCCGCGAGGCGATCCTGACCGGCGATGGCGAGAGCACGATCGTGCCGCTCAACCCGCGCTTCCAGCTGCGCAACGACTTCCTCGAGGTCACCTCCGACGACACGTTCGTGCGCAACCCGTCCGCGATCCTGGAGCTGTTCCGCGTGATGCAGGACACGCCGGGCATCCGCGGCGTGCGCGCGACGACGATCCGCCTGCTCGGGCGCCACCTCTGGCTCATCGACGAGGAGTTCCGCCAGAACCCGCGGCACCACCGGCTGTTCCTCGAACTGCTGCGCGCGCCCGTGGGCGTCACGCACGAGCTGCGTCGCATGAACCTGTACGGGGTGCTCGGCCGGTACATTCCCGCGTTCGGGCGCGTGGTCGGTCGCATGCAGTACGACCTCTTCCACGCCTACACGGTCGACGCGCACATCCTGTTCGTGCTGCGCAACCTGCGCCGGCTCGCGCTGCCGCGTTTCGAGCACGAGCTGCCCGAGATGTCGCGACTGATGGCGACGCTTCAGCGTCCCGAGGTGGCGTACCTCGCAGCGCTGTTCCACGACATCGCGAAGGGCCGCGGCGGCGACCATTCGGAGCTCGGCGCCGTCGACGCCGAAGCCTTCTGCCTCGAGCAGGGTCTCTCGCGTTACGACGCGCGGCTGGTGGCCTGGCTCGTGCGCAACCACCTGATCTTCTCCGTGACTGCGCAGAAGAAGGACATCTCCGACCCGAAGGTGATCCAGGAATTCGCGCGCACGGTCGGCGACCAGACCCACCTCGACTACCTGTACCTGCTCACGGTCGCGGACGTGCGCGGCACCAACCCCAAGCTCTGGAACTCGTGGAAGTCGTCGCTGTTCCACGATTTCTACGAGCGCGTGCGGCGCGCGCTGCGGCGTGGACTCGAGGCGCCGCTCGAGCAGGAAGAACTCGTGGCCGAGACCAAGGCCCACACGCTGGAACTGCTCGATCTCGAGCACGTGTCGCGCGAGCGCGCGGCGCAGATCTGGTCGCGCTTCAACGACATGTATTTCCTGCGTTACTCGCCGGCCGAAATCGCCTGGCAGACCAAGCTGCTCGCCGCGACCGAGCCGGAAGATGTGTCACTGCTGGTCGCCGTTCGCACCGAGGTCGAACGCGGCGGCAACGCCGTGCTGACCGTCGGCCCGCACCGCCAGCAGAACTTCGCGCGCACGACCGCGCTGCTCGACCAGATGGGCCTCAACATCGTCGACGCGCGCATCACACCGCTGGACGGCGGGCTGGGCCTCGACACCTATCTCGTGCTCGAGGACACGGGGCATCCGATCGCGGATCGCCAGCGCGCACAGCAGATCGAGCTGCAGTTGCGGCGCGTGCTGCAGAGCTCCGAAGCCGACTTGCCCGTCGTGACGCGCCGCGCGCCGCGCCAGGTGCGCATGTTCTCGACGCCGACACAGATCAGCTTCAGCGAGGACCCGCTGCAGAACCGGACCGTGCTCGAAATCATCGCCGGCGACCGACCGGGACTGTTGTCCGAGATCGGCAAGGTGTTCCTCGCCGAGCAGATCGACGTCGTGACGGCCAAGGTCATGACCATCGGCGAGCGCGCCGAGGACGTGTTTTACGTCACCGACGGCAAGGGCAGGCCGCTCGGCGAGCCGGCACGCAAGCGGCTGCAGGACAGCCTCACGGCCGCGCTCGACCGGCGTGAAACGCAAGCGCGCCTTGCCTAGCGCCGCAGCCGCCTCTCTTCGCTACCCCTATCCCCTATCCCCTATCCCCTATCCCCTATCCGCGATCCGCTTCCTGCTTGAATCCGCGCCTCGACCTGCTGCACCCCTACCCGTTCGAGCGCCTGCGCGCGCTGCTCGCGGGTACGAGTCCCCCCGAGTCGCTGCGTCACGTTCCACTGTCGATCGGCGAACCGAAACACACGCCGCCGCCGTTCATCGCCGAGGCACTGGTCGACGGGCTACGCACGCTCGGCACGTATCCTGTGACGCTCGGCCTGGCGCCGTTTCGGGACGCGTGCGCGCGCTGGCTCGAGCGGCGCTTCGCGTTGCCGCCCGGAGCGGTCAGCGCCGACGAGATGGTGCTGCCCGTCAACGGCACCCGCGAGGCGCTCTTCGCGTTCGTGCAGGCGGCCGTCGACACCGAGTCCGCACGGCACCGGCCGCCGGTGGTGCTGATGCCCAACCCGTTCTACCAGATCTACGAAGGTGCGACCTTGCTCGCGGGCGCGGAGCCCGCGTTCCTGAACTGCACGGCTGCGACGGACTACCTGCCGGACCTCGACGCCGTGGACGACGCAACCTGGAACCGCTGCCAGGTCCTGTTCCTCTGCACACCCGGTAACCCGACGGGGGCCGTGCTGCCGGAATCGTATCTGCGGCGCGCGCTTCGGCTCGCCGACAAGTTCGACTTCATCGTCGCCTCCGACGAGTGCTACTCGGAACTGTACTTCGACGAGGCTTCCCCACCCGTCGGCCTGCTGCAGGCGGCCTGGCAGGCCGGGCATCGATCGTTCGAGCGCTGCGTCGTGTTCCACAGCCTGTCGAAACGCTCGAGCGTGCCGGGCCTGCGTTCGGGGTTCGTCGCGGGCGACCGGACCTTCCTCGCGCGGTTCAGGCTCTACCGGACCTACCACGGTTGCGCCATGCCCGAACACGTGCAGCTCGCGAGCATCCCAGCCTGGCGGGACGAAGCGCACGTGGTCGAGAACCGCCGGCTCTACCGCGAGAAGTTCGTTCGCGTCGCACCGATCCTCAGCGAGGCCCTGCAACGGGACGTGTCGATACCGGCGGGCAGCTTCTACCTGTGGCCTGCCGTGGACGACGACGAGGCGTTTGCGCGCGCACTTTTCGAACGGCAACACGTGACCGTGCTGCCAGGCTCGTACCTCGGGCGCGACACCGCCGCGGGCAATCCCGGCCGTGGACGTGTGCGGATTTCGCTCGTCGCGAGCGTCGACGACTGTGTCGTCGCCGCGGAACGCATCGCGACATTCGTGCGCGACCGCGGGCCCTGACTCGGGCAGCGCCCGAAACTTCATCGAGCCGTCACACGTTCGTCATCCGGCCACGCTGCAATCGTGGCTCGGCAACGAAAGTCGACCGCCTGTCGCGCGCGTCGGCGTCGCCGAGTCCTTCCGGTCGCAAAAGCGCAGCACTTCGGAGAACGATCGAATGCACGACACCGACGACATCGGCTCGAACGAGTCCGGCAACCCGCACCTGCAGGAGCTGATCGAGGCGCGCATGCAGCGACGCACGTTCCTGACAGGGTCCGTCGCCGCCGCGGCGACAGGCTTTCTCGGCGGCAGCCTGCTCGGCGCTTCGTCGTCCGCGCTTGCGGCACCCGGCAACGTGCCGAACTCGCGACTGCTGTTCGCGCCGATCGCACCGAGCACCGACGACACGGTGCGCGTGCCCGACGGCTACTCCTGGCACGTGCTGGCGCCCTGGGGCACGCCCTTGTTGCCCGGCGCCGCGACGTTTGCCGAGGACGCCTCGAACACCGCGGCCGAACAGGCGCTGCAGGTCGGGTTCAATCACGACGGCATGCACTACTTTCCGCTGTCGCCGTTCGGGAACTCGCGCGGCGTGCTCGTCGTCAACCATGAATACACGGACGCGAGCCAGATTTACACCGCCGTGCAAGGCGCGACGATCACCAGCGATGCGGCGGGTCGCGAGAAAGTCGCGAAGGCGCTGGCGGCACACGGCGTGAGTGTGATCGCGATCCAGAAGGGCCGTGACGGCCGCTGGCAGGTCGTCCGCGACGACTACCTCAACCGGCGCGTCACGGGCACGACGCCCATGGCGTTCTCAGGGCCCGTGCGTGCGGCGCATGCGATGCTGCGTTCCTCCATCACCCCGGTGCCGCTCGGAACGCTGAACAACTGCGCCCATGGCCACACGCCGTGGGGCACGTACCTCGCCTGCGAGGAAAACTGGAACGGCTACTTCGGCACCGACGATCAGGACTGGATCCGCACCCCGCTCGAGGCACGCTACGGGGTGAGTGCCGGTGGCTTCGGCTACCAGTGGCACAAGGCCGAGAAGCGCTTCG
>DASUMQ010000011.1:0-3622 GCA_036277615.1 Steroidobacteraceae bacterium | reverse complement strand
ACGAAGCCAACGCGCTCGATGCACTCGCACGCGAGGAGCTAGGACTGAACCCCGACGATCTCGGCTCGCCGTGGGGCGCGGCGATCTCGTCGTTCATCGCGTTCGCCGTCGGCGCGATCGTTCCTCTCGTACCGTTCCTGTTCGGCTTGCCGCTCTCGCGCGCGGTCACCGTCGCCGCCGCGGTCGCGGCCTGCGCGCTGTTCGGCGTGGGTGCGATGCTGAGCCTGTTCACGGGGCGCAGTGCGCTGGCGGGTGGATTGCGGATGGTGCTGATCGGCGGCGCCGCGGGCATCGCGACGTGGATCATCGGATCGCTGTTGGGCGCAGCGATCAGCTAGTGGCTGGTGGCTAGTGTCTAGTGGTTAGTAGGAGGCCGACGGTGTCGGCGCGCGGCGCAGCCGCTTCTTACCAGACACTGGGCACTAGCCACTAGCCACTTTCCGCCGTCCACTGGCGCAGCTGCGCCAGCAGTCGCCGTCGCTCCTCGACGAGTTCGAGAATGATCGCGGCGCCGGGCAGATTCACGCCGAGGTCGGCCACGAGTCGTGAGACCGCACGCAGGCGCGGCAGGTCGGCGAGCGGAAACGCCCACGCCGAGGGCTCCGTGCCGCCGCGAGGCTCGAGCGCGCCGAGTTCGACCAGTTCGACGATCCACTGGCGCTCGATGCGCAGTCGCGCGCAGAGCTCGTCCACGTGCACCGACGTCGCGTCGTCCACCACGCGCGCCTCGAAGATCCGCTCACCGTTGCTCGTCATGATCGCCGTGCCTTGTCTCGGTCCGTCCGTTTGCGTCCGTCGTCACGACTGCGTCGAGGACGCGGACGACGTCGCGCCGCTCGCTGCCAGGTCCCCGCGCGGGTCGAACGGCAGCTCCTGCTTCATGCGCGAGAAGAACTCGCGCGCCTTCGGGCTGTCCGGCGGCAGCACGATCCGGAGCACGACGTACTGGTCGCCCGGCGTCGGCCCGGGCAGGCCACGGCCGCGCAGACGCAGTCGCTGGCCGGCCCGCGCACCCGCCGGCAGCTTCATGTCGACGGCGCCGCCCAGCGTCGGCACCGACACCGTCTCGCCGAGCGCCGCTTCCCAAGGCGCGACGGGCAGCTGCACGGTGACGTCGCGCCCATCGAGCTTGAACAGCGGGTGGGGCCGGAAGTTCACCTCGAGGTAAAGGTCACCGGCCGGCCCGCCGCCGACGCCGGGACTGCCCTGTCCCGCCAGCCGGATCTGCTGCCCCTCGACCACGCCGGCCGGAATCGACACCCGCAGTGTGCGAGGCTTCGCCGTGACGTGGCCCTCGGGCGTGAGCTCCGGCGTGCGCAGGTCGATCGTGCGTGCACCGCCGCGATACGCATCTTCCAGGTCGAGCTCGACGCGAGCGACGTGATCCTGACCGGCCGCGGAAAAGCCCCGTCTCGCCCGTCCGGTGGTGTCGAATGCACCCGCACCGGCGCCGCCGAAGGGGCTGCGGGCCCCGAACAGTTCCGAGAAGAAATCGCTGAAGTCGGCCGCCTCGGGCCCGGTGTGCGAACCACCGCCCGTGCGCCCGCTGCGGGCGGAGAACTCGAAGCCCTTGCCCCAGTCGGGCGGCGGGCGGAATTCCTGGCCCTGCCGCCAGTTGGCGCCGAGCTGGTCGTACGCTGCGCGCTTTTCCGGATCCTTGAGGACCTCGTAGGCCTCCTGCAGCTCCTTGAAGCGCTCCTCGGCGTTCTTTTCCTTGCTGACGTCGGGGTGAAACTTGCGCGCGAGCTTGCGGTAGGCACGCTTGACCTCGTCCTGCGTCGCGCCACGCTGGACCCCCATGACCTCGTAGTAATCCTTGAACCGCATGGCCGGCGTGCCTCCGTTCTGCCCCCGATGTGGTGACGAGCCGGGCTCGATGCAAGCCCCGGACGATCCCCGGGGTCCGTCGCGCTTGTGTCCCGGGGAGGTGACCCCATGAACCTGAACCGGATTCCCGAAGACGCACGAACAGGAGTCGACATGGCCTCTGCCGCCGCCGCCGACGACCCCCGGCCCCACGCACTCATCGTCTGCCCGCACTGCGAGAGCCTCGTCCGCGTGGCCGAGAGCCGGCTGCGCGACGGTCCACGCTGCCCGCGCTGCCACGCGGCGCTGTTCGAGGGACATCCCATCGCCCTGACCGACGACAACTTCGACCGCCACGTGGGCAAGACCAGCGTCCCGGTGGTCGTCGACTTCTGGGCGCCGTGGTGTGGCCCCTGCCGCTCGATGGCGCCGGTGTTCGAGCAGGCCGCCGCGGCCATGGAGCCGGCCGCACGATTCGCCAAGCTCAACACGGACGAGGCCCAGCAGGTGGCCGCGCGCCACGGCATCCGCAGCATCCCGACGTTGATGGTGTTCAAGGACGGTCGCGAGGTCGCGCGCCAGGCCGGGGCCATGGATCCGGCGAACCTGCGCCGCTGGCTCTCCCAGGCGCTCATCACTCGCTGAGCTTAGTGGCGGCGACGAGTTCGGATCGCCTGCGCGACGCGCTTTCGGTATGGTGCGGCTCCGTTTGAGGATGCCAGGAGTCGCCGGGACCACCATGCATGCGATCGCCGTACACGGGGGCGCGGGCGACATTCCGCCCAATGAACTGACGCCGGCGCGCGAGCGGGCCTATCACGCCGGCCTCGCGCGCGCGCTCGAAGCCGGGGCGGCGATGCTCGCCCGTGGTGGTTCGAGCCTCGACGCGGTCGTGGCGGCGGTGCAGGTGCTCGAGAACGACCCGCTGTTCAATGCCGGGCACGGCTCGGTGATCGCGGCCAATGGCATCTGCGAAATGGACGCATCCCTGATGGACGGTCGCGACCTGCGGGCCGGTGCGGTGACGGGTCTGCGCCACATTCGCAGCCCGATCGGCCTGGCGCGGCTCGTGATGGAGCGCTCGCCGCACGTCATGCTGGCCGGCGAGGGCGCCGAGGAGTTCGCGCTCGACCACGGACTCGAACCGGTGCCCAACCGCCATTTCGTGACGGAGCGGCGACAGCGGGAACTGGAACTGGCGCTGCACGAAGGCATCGGCGCCGCCGCCACGACCGCCTTTCCCAAGGGAACCGTCGGCGCCGTTGCGCTCGACGACGAAGGCAACCTTGCCGCCGCGACGTCCACCGGAGGCATGACCGCCAAGCGCTGGGGGCGCGTGGGCGATTCGCCGATCATCGGCGCCGGCACGTATGCGGCGAACGACTGCTGCGCGGTCTCCGCAACCGGGCACGGCGAGTTCTTCATCCGTGCCGCCGTCGCCCACGAGGTCGCTTCACTGATCCGCTACGCCGGCCTCGACGTGGTTGCGGCCGCCGAGCGCGTCGTGAACGAACAACTCGTCCGGATGGGCGGCGACGGTGGCGTCATCGCGATCGGTCGCGACGGTCGCGTCGCGATGCCGTACAACTCGAAGGGGATGTTGCGCGGGTCGATCGACCACGCGGGTCGGGTCTTTACCGCGATTCTTTGACCGGGTCCTCGACATCACGCACGGCAGCAGCCTCCAGTGCGAGTTCGGCGGCCCGGCGGTCGTCGCGTGGCTTCTTGATCCGGTCGAGCCACACCTCGTGGGGGTCCCATCCGGCCGCGTTTTGAGCCGCGCTGATCACGGAAGCGTAGGTGCGGATGTCGTTCG
>DASUMQ010000010.1:0-2490 GCA_036277615.1 Steroidobacteraceae bacterium | reverse complement strand
GACGGCGTCGAGGGCGACGACCTGCAGCAGAACTCGGCGCTGCGCTTGACGGCGGCATGGCCGCTCAACGCGCGCGATTCGGTGAAATTCTTCGTCGGCACCGGCGTTTCGACGCGGACCGGCTCGGACGCCGACACCGTCAGCATTGCGTGGCAGCGTCGGTGGGGCGGGGGCCTTTGAGCCGTCCGTCGGCAATTGCGATCCGAGCGAACCACACAGGGAGCCTACAACATGAAAACCACCTGGATCACCGCCACCCTGGCCTGCAGCTTCGTGTGCGCCGTGAGCGGAATTTCCGTCGCGGTCGCCGACGAATGGCGTCACACGGCGTTCATCTACGGCATGGGCGCGGCCCTCGACGGCGACGCCTACGTCGGTCCGCTGCACGTGCCGGTCGACCTGAGCATCTCCGACGTGTTCGACGCGCTCGAGTTCGGTGCGATGGCGGCGTACCGTGCCGACGACGGCACCTGGTCGTTCACGGGCGACGTGACCTACATGGGGCTCGGCGGCACCGGCCGCGGCCCAAGGCGCGGCCTCGTCAAGGGCGACGTCGACGTGGATCAGACGACGGTCTTCGCCACTCTGGGGCGACGTCTCACGCCGGCGCTCGAGGCCCTGTTCAGCGTCGGTTACATCGACCTCTCGACCGACGTCAAGGTCACCACGACGGGCCCGGCCGGGCTCGTGACCGCCAACGCGTCCGCGGGCGCCGACTGGGTCGACCCGTTGCTCGGGCTGCAGTACAACGTCCCGATCGCGGACGCATGGCGTTTCAACCTGCGCGGCGACGTCGGCGGCTTCGGCATCGGCTCCGAATTCACGTACCAGGTGCTGACGAACCTCCGTTGGCAGGCCAATGACAAGTTCGGCGTCGCCTTCGGCTACCGCGTGATCGGCTTCGAGTACGAGGACGGCAGGAAGGACGGCCCCGGCTACCAGCGCTACGACCTGGTCGAGCAGGGCCCGTTCGTCGGCATGACGATCGACTTCTGAGCGCGTGCTCAGTCGACCTTCTGCCCCGGCGTCAGCGTGGCCGGCAGCGGCGACACGCTCTTGAGCGTTTCGAGACCCTTGACGCACGTGGCCGCCCAGCTCTTGAACAGCATGCGGAAGTCCGCCGTGTTCGTGACCCGGTTCGCGGTCTGCATGCCGACCGAGTCGCGGGTCTCGCGGCGATCGAGCACGCGGCCGAGCAGCGCGTTGGTCTGTGAATCGCGTAACTCCAGGATCATGGTGGCCTCGCCCGCGTTGGCCGTGTAGCTGACCGAGCGACCGGCCGCCATCACGTCGGGCGCATTGACGTACAGGTTGACGACGCCCGGCGTCACGCGCAGCACGTCCGGCCCCGGCTTGTCGACGATCGTCATGCCGGCCTTGGTGAAGGCCTCGTGGAACACGTCCGCAAAATTCGTCTTCGCGGCCTCGAGGATCGCCTGGGCCTGCTCCGAATCGACCATGCGCGTGAGGTCACGCCGGTCGTTCATGTTCTTCATCCAGTCCTTGTGGAACGCGGCCTGCGTGGGATCGACCATCAGCTTGGTATACGCGCGAAAATCCGCGCCCGGCGCAAGAAAGGCCGTATCGAGCCGCTTCGACTTCACCTCGACGAGGCCGTCCCAGGTTTCGGGCGCCTTGTCGGCGGCGCCGGCGATGCCCGCGAACAATGCGAGCGATAGCGTCGCAATCCAGGTCGTCAGTCGCATGATTCTTTTCCTCTTGTAAGCGTGCGCACGCACGGGTTGGACGATCCCCGTGCACTCGAAGTTCATCCGGCCGCCGGGGGCAGCAGGTACAGCGTCATGGCGAACGTAGCGTAAACGACCAGCAGCATCACGCCCAGATACCACGCCGAGCGACCGCCGTTCGCCACCAGGAACACCGTGATCGTGCTGATCAGCACCATGGCGACGGCGCCCGGCCAGAACTGCAGGTCCATCGGCTCCGGCGCGATGAACAGGCTCAGCAGCACCAGGACCGGAGCGACGAACATCGCGATCTGCGACGAGCTGCCGAGCGCGATGCCGACGCTCAGGTCGAGGCGGTTCTTGCGGGCCGCGGCGAACGCCGCCGTCATTTCGGCGGCGGCCCCGACGGCCGCGACGACGATGAAGCCGACGAAGGCAGGCGTCATCCCGAGGGTCTCGGCCGCGATCTGGACGGACTCGACGAAAATCTCGCTGACGAGCGCCACCGTCACCGTGACGGCGGCCAGCATCACCAGCGCCACGCCGGTCGGCCACAGGTGTTCGTCCTCGTGCGCGTGGCCACCGGAGCCGGCGCTTTCGAAGAATTGCCGGTGCGTGCCGAGCGAAAAAAGCAGGCCGAGCACGTACGCAACCAGCAGCAGCACCGCAAGCCCGATGCTGAGCTCACCCACGACCGCGCGCGTCTCGGGTCGATCCGAGGCACCGAGCATCGACGGCACCAGCAGCGCGACCGCGGCGAGGACTAGCATGCCGGCCTGCAGTCGCGCGCTGCCGGGGTTGT
>DASUMQ010000009.1:0-6264 GCA_036277615.1 Steroidobacteraceae bacterium | reverse complement strand
GCTTCAGGCTCATCGCCGCCGCCGACGACCCGATCTGCCCGGCGAGCGATCTCGAACGCGTCGCGCGGCCGCCTAACCTCGAGTTCACCGTGACCCGCTTCGGCGGGCACTGCGGGTTCTACGACGGCAGCCCCGGCCCGTCGTGGATCGAGCGGGAAGTGCTGAAGAGCTTTGAAAGTGTCTAGTGTTCAGTGTTTAGTGTCTCGTAGAGCCGGCAGCTACGCCGCCAGCCGACCGAGTCGACCTCCTACTAAACACTAGACACTAGACACCGGACACGGCCACCAGCCACTACTTCGCTCCGCGCTTCGCCATGGCCTCGCGCCAGCGCTCGAAGCGGCTCAGCACGCGCGCACTCCCGCCCGGCGCGAACGCGCGCTCCAGTGCTGCCGCCTGCCAGTCGATCGGTTGGCCGGCCGCGAGGAACGCAATGCCGCGCGCGGTCGCCTCACGCAGCGCCGGCCGCTCGACCGTGAGCCCGGTCACCTCGGCGAGGACCTCGCACAGGTAATCGCAGCCCGCGAGCCCGCCCGTGACGACGAGTCGCTGCAGCGGTGCGGCACGGTGCAGGATCGACACGTTCACGGCGACCAGGAACGCGATGCTGTCCACGACGGCGGCAATCTGCTGCATCTCCGTCGGCGCCGCGCCCGGAGCTTGGCCGTCGAGCCCGACGAACTCGATCGGGAACGCCGGCAACCAGTACGGTGCGCCGAGCCCGCCCACGCCATTGATGAACAGCAATTCGACGTCGTCCGGCGGCAGCGAGGTCCGCAGCGTCGCGAGGATGCGCGCCACGTCGAGCCCGACGCGGCCTCGCAACCAGTCCACCGCGGCGTAGCCGCCATTGACCGTGCCTTCGTGCACGTAGACGGCGCCGTGCCGGTCGTCGGTGCGCGCGTAGACGACGCTCTTGAGCAGGCCGCGCGGCGGGGACGCGGTGCCGTCGCGCACGATCCGCTGCACGAACGCACCGGTCCCGACGTTGACGAACACGGTGCCCGTCGTCGGCGGCCCGAACGCGAAGATGGCGGCCGACTGGTCGCCGCTGCAGGCGCGTATCGGGATGCGGCGATGCGGTTCGAGCACCAGCGTCCCGAATGAGTGCGTCGTGCCGACGCAGCGCGGCAGCGCCTCCCGCGGGACGCCGAATGCCTCGAGCAGCGACGCCGACCAGTCGAGCACGGCCGGATCGTAGAGCAGCGTACGCGCGGCGTTGGCCGGGTCCGCGAACGACGGGCGCTCTTCGCAGAGCCTGTGCAGCAGGAAGCTCGCCAGCGGTCCCATTGCCAGGCGCTCGTCGCGCAGCGCCAGGCGCACGGCCGGAAGTTCGTCGAGACACCAGCGCAGCTTGCTGGCGCCGTAATGCGGCGACAGCGGCAGTCCCGTGAGTTCGCGCACCCATTGCGCGCGTGCACCAAGCGTCTGTGAGAGCCACGCGTGGTTGCGGCGGTCCTGCCAGGAGATCGCCGGGCTCAGCGCGGAGCCGTCCCTGACGTCCCAGCAGCAGACAGTGGAACGCTGCGTCGCGAGACCCGCGGCCACGACCGGCCGTCCGGTCGCGAGCGCGGAATCGCACGCATCGCGTGCCGCGGTCAGCAGCGACTGCGCCAGTTCGTCCGGATCGTGCTCGACGCGGTCACCGTCGTGACGCGTCGCGATGGGAACGTGGGCCGAGGCGACCTCCCTGCCCGCGGCGTCGAAGAGGACGGCGCGACTCGAGTTGCCGCCCTGGTCGAGTGCGAGGTACAGCGCGCGCGACTCCTCCGCCGGCAGCAGCTCGCGCCGGATCGCGCTCAGCTCGCCGGCGAGCCACGCCAGGTCCTCGTCCGATCCGCCGAGACTCACGCTGGGCCCGCCGCCGAGTAGGCCTCCAGCATGGCGCGCACGTGCATGGTCTCGATGCCGTGAGCGCCGAGGTCCGCGCAGCGTCGCGCCGACGCGAGGTCGCGAATCTCGTACAGCGCCCACCGCCACGGGCCCGGCCAAAGCTTCGCCGTCGTGGCAGGAACCTGCGCCAGGTCGACGAAGACATAGTCCGGTGCCAGCTCGTCGGCCTGTTGCCGCGTCGGCTCGTCGTATTGCTCGATGACCCAGCCGATCCGCGCTCGCGTCGTCGAACGCAGCAGCCCGAGGCTCGGCAGGTCGAACGAGATCAGCACGCAGTGCTGCAAGGCCGGGGCCACGACCGCCGCGATCCGATGCAGCACCGCTGCGTGACCGAAGCGACGCAGGCTCGCGCGCTTGACCTCGATGAACGCGGTGACGTCCTGCCACTGCAGGATCGAATCCACGACGCGGGCGAGCGTCGGCGCGCGAACGTCGGCGTAGCGATCGCCGAACCTGGCCGATTCGGTGACGGGGACCTCGGCCAGTTCCGCCGACGTGAGATCGTGGACGCACTCGGGCCGGTTCGCGACCCGCCGCAGGTCCGAGTCGTGCAGCACCACCGGCACCGCGTCCCGCGTGAGCTGCACGTCGAACTCGACGTGCCGCAGGCCGAGGTCGACGGCCGACTGCAGCGCTTCGAGCGTGTTCTCCGGGAAATCCGCGGCGTTGCCACGGTGGGCGATCAGGGGTGGCAGTCCGCTGTCGTGACGCGTCATCTCGCTCTCTGTCCGGTCGCGACGATCGTACCGGCACGCGATCTTACTTAATCCCCGGTTGCTTTCACGCGTCCCGGCGAGGCGTGACGCACCTCACGCCTGGACACTCCGCGTCGACCGGCTGACCGGCCGTGTCACCCGAGCGGCGTTGCCCAGGTAACAAAACCCACGCTGCGCGCCACAAAAACCGTGGCACGCGGCTTGCTAGCACTAAGCAGGAGTTCCGCTCACCAGCACGGACGGATTGGACGACACGATGCCCGCGGAGATCGCACCCGAGGAAGTGCTCGCACTGCTGTTCCCGGAACCGGCCAAGGGTGGCCAGCCGGCGAAGACGGTGACCGCGTTCGTGCGCGACCCGCAGGGCGGCCTGATGCTGCAGACGGTCGTGCCGAACCGCACCCTGCTCAAGCGCGCGCTCGTGGCCGGACGCGCCAACGACGGCACGCCGATCGTCGATCCGGTGACGCGCGAAGTGATCGGCTACGAGTTGTCGCCGCTCGCCGTGGCCTGAACGGTCCCGCGCGGGTGGCCCGGGCCCGCGTCCGGCGCTGCGTTATAGTCCCCGCATGCGTAGACGGGGACAGCTGCGCTTCGGATGGGTCCGGGGCGCGATGCGGCGCATCCGCGCCGAACGGGGCGACGCCGCGCCATCGATCCTGTTGCGTCGCGCCGCGACGCCGCCCGAGACCACGCTGCTGCTGCGCGCAGGCCTCGTCCTCGCGCTGGTTGCGTCCGTGTTCGTCGTGTTCCTGCTCGACCGCGAGGGCCTGCGGGACAACATCGACGGGCACATCTCGGTCTCCGACGTCTTCTACTTCACCATGGTCACGATCACGACGGTCGGCTATGGCGACATCGTGCCCGTCTCCGACCCGGCCCGGCTGATCGATGCATTCTTCGTGACGCCGGTGCGGATTTTCGTGTGGCTGATCTTCCTCGGCACGGCCTACCAGCTCGTGCTGCAGCGGTTGATCGAGGAATGGCGCATGTTGAGATTGCAGCGCGAACTCAAGGGACACGTCATCATCTGCGGCTACGGGCACAGCGGCTCGATCGCGGCCAATGAACTGCTGCTGCGTGGCTGGGACCCCGAGCGCATCGTCGTGATCGATCCCGATCGCGAGGAAGTGGCCAAGGCGGCCGAACGCCGGCTGATCGGCATCCACGGCGACGCCTCGAGCGAGGAACTGTTGCGCATGGCCGGCCTGCGCGAGGCGCACTCGCTGATCGTCAGCGTCGGGCGCGACGACACGACCGTCCTCGTCGTGCTGACCGCGCGGTCGCTGAGCAAGAACGTCCGCATCATCGCGAGCGTGCGCGAGCCCGAGAACATCAAGCTCGTGCGCGCGGGCGGCGCCGACGAGGTCGTCTCACCGCCACGCTTCGGCGGCTTCCTGATGGCCGATGCGGTCGGCACGCACGGCACCGTCGACTTCGTGTCCGAACTGCTGTCCTACCGCGGCATCTACCAGCTCGTGGAACGCGACGTCCGGCCCGACGAAGTGGGACGGCTCGCGCGCGAGGTGCTCGGCGCGGTCGTGATCGAGGTGCACCGGGGCGGGCGACGCCTGTTCTGCTGGCGGGACAACGACGTCCGCATCGAGCCCGGCGACCGGGTGCTCGCGATCGACGGCACCGGCGCGGCCTGAATCCGGCGAGCGCCAAAGAAAAAGCCCCGCAGTGCGGGGCCGGGTTACTGTCGGATGCTGTTCTAATTGTTCACGTTTTTCTTCTTGGGCGCATCCAGAACCAGATTTGTTATTTCGACGCTCCCTCTTTCTGGTCGTCTTCCTTCCGATCGATCCCCTGGCGGACAACCTTGCCCGAGCTGGCTTGCCCGTCCTTCGCCCGGTGGCGGTTGTTAGCTCTATTGGGCCAATGAAGGACGATTAACAAGTAGCAAGCGGCGTGCCAGCGGCAGGTAGACCTTTTCCAATCAATAGGTTATGCGCTGGAATTGTGATCGTGAGCGATTTGAGCCCGCCTAAGGCATTGATTTCGTAAAGAACGCCGACAACGGAAGCCGTGACAAGAACCGGCTCCCGGAGGCTAGCCGAAGGCGTTGATCCCGGTGAGCTCGCGCCCGATGGTGAGCTGGTGGATCGTCTCGGTGCCTTCGTAGGTGATCACGCTTTCGAGGTTGAGGGCGTGGCGGATCGGCACGTACTCCGCGCTGATCCCGGCGCCGCCCAGGATGTCGCGCGCATCACGGGCCACGTCGATCGCCGCACGGCAGTTGTTCCACTTGGCCAGCGAGACGTGCGAGGGCGACATGCGGCCGGACTCCTTGAGGCGCCCGAGTTGCAGCGACAGCAACTGCGCCGTCGTCACCTTGCGCGCCATCTCGGCCAGCCGGACCTGGATCATCTGCGTCGCCGCCAGCGGCCTGTTGAACAGGATGCGGGTCCTCGAATACTCGAGCGCCTCGTGCAGGCACGCCTGCGCTGCGCCGATCACGCCCCAGGTGATGCCGTAACGCGCCTGGGTCAGGCACGAAAGCGGGGCCTTCATGCCACACGTGCTGCCCGGGAGCATCGCCGAGCCCGGCACGACCACGTCCTCGAGGAAGATCGCGCCCGTCACCGACGCGCGCAGCGAGAACTTCTTCTCGATCTCGGGGGCGGCGAGGCCTTTCGCGCCCTTCTCGACCAGGAAGCCGCGAATGCCGTCCTCGGTTCGAGCCCAGATCACGAACAGGTCGGCGATCGGCGCGTTGGTGATCCACATCTTGGCGCCGTTCAGGACCCAGTCGCCGCCGCGGCGTTTCGCGTGGGTCTTCATGTTCGACGGGTCGGAACCGCCGTGCGGCTCCGTGAGCCCGAAGCAGCCGATCACTTCGCCGCGCGCCATGCGGGGCAGGTACGCCTGCTTCTGTTCCTCGCTGCCGTAGGCGTGGATGGGATACATGCACAGCGACGACTGGACCGAAACGAAGCTGCGCAGGCCCGAATCGCCGCGCTCGAGTTCCTGGCAGATCAGGCCGTAGCTCACCGCGTTCATGCCGGCGCAGCCGTACCCGTCGAGCGAGCTGCCGAGCAGCCCGAGCCCGGCAAGCTCGCCGACCAGCTCGCGTGGGAACGTGTGGTTCTCGAAGTGCTCGCGGATGATCGGGATCACCGCGTCATCGACGAAGCGCCCGACCGAGTCCTGCACCATGCGCTCCTCGTCGGTGAGCTCTGAGCGGACGTCGTACAGGTCGAGCGGATTCAAGGCATGAGCGGGCAAGGTCGGCTCCCCGGGCAGTACGGCAAAGCACGCATTTTACTTGACCGGTGCCACGGGCGCCCCGGACTGCGCCACCGCGTCCACGGATCGACCCATCTCCCGGATCTGGCCCGCCAGCGTGACGGCCTCGGGCAGGCGGCCGGCCGCTTCCTCCTGCAAGGCCCGATCCCAGAGCGCGAGCGCATCGCGCAACCGGCCTTTGGCGGCGCGGACGTCGTCGATCGTCACGCCCGGGGGCAACGGATTCCGGGCCTCGAGACGGTCGAAGCGCTCTGCGACGGCGGCGAGTTCCGCGGGCACGGCGTGGACCAGTGCCGCCCATTCGGTGCGCAGGGTCCGGTTCAGCTCCGCTTCCCGCGCCGCGGCCGACGGCCCCAGCGCCCTGGCCGCCGCGAGCACCGCCGGCGCACGTTCGAGCACCGCCCCGTAT
>DASUMQ010000008.1:0-6743 GCA_036277615.1 Steroidobacteraceae bacterium | reverse complement strand
GTGGTCAGTGGCCAGTGGTCAGTCGGAGGAAGAGGGCGACCGTTCTTTTCCTGCTAGCCACTGGCCACTGGCCACTGGCCACTAATCCTCCAGCTGGTACCTGATCGCATCGATCGCGGCCGGGTCGGGCGCCTTGCCGAGCCCGATGAAGCCGCGGCCCTGCAGCACGATCGAGTCGCGGCGCACGAACGCTTCCTTGCCCTCCTGGTTGGTCACGAACGTGCCGTTCGTGCTCTGGTCCACCAGCAGGAACCGGTCGCGCAGCACTTCGATGCGCGCGTGCAGGCGCGAGATCAGCGAGCCCTTGACGACGACGTCGTTCTCCTCGGCGCGGCCCATCGTGATTTCCTTGTGCGAGTCGTCGAGCACGACCTCGCGCCCCTGGCAGTGGACGCGAACGCGCGCGGAGCGGCTGCGCAGCCCGGACATCTCGATCGACGGCAGCATGCTCGTGGCGTCCTCCTGCTGCCACAGGACCTCGTAGAGCTCGATCTCCTCCGCAAGCCCGCGCAGCGAGGCCACGTCCACGCGCCGTGACACGGCGCGCCACTCGGGCGAGCAGCGACGGATCGCCTCGGCCGAGAAGATGACCTGCCCTGCCTTCGCCTGGCTGGTCACCCGGTTGGCCGTGTGCACCGACGTGCCGAAGATGTCCTTGTTCTCGAACACGACCGCGCCGAAATGGCAGCCGATGCGGATCGACACGTGCTGCCCCTCGACGAGCAGTTCAGGTCGCGCGGCGATGTCCTGGTGCATCTCGCTCGCGGCGTTCACCGCGTCGTCGGACGTTGGGAAAATCGAGAGGATCTCGTCGCCGATCGTCTTGATGACGGTGCCGCGGTTGCGCTCCGTCGCTTCGCGCATCACCTCGATGCAGACGAGAATCAGCTCGCGGGCGCGGTTGTCGCCGAACAATTCGTAGAGTCGCGTGCTGCCCACGACGTCTGCGAAAAGCACGGCAACTTCCGTCTCGGCGCTGGTCACTCGTTACCCCACACTCCAAGGCCACGGGCGGCCCGGGTCGGCCATATCCGCGGCATTATAGCGATCGAGGCAAATCGCGCTGCGCGGCTTCACGCAGCCTCGCGGAACATCCCCAGCGACTGCCGCAGCACGTCGCCGGAGGCTCCCGGCCGGTGTCCCTGCTCGGTCAGGAACCTGCGCCACGTGCGCGCATTCGGCCTGCCGGCATAGAGGCCGTGGATGTGCCGCAGCAGCAGCGGCAATCGATGGCCGTGCGCCAGCATGCGGTCGACGTAGTCCGCGTAGCGCAATACGACGCTCTCCCGCGAGGGCGGCGCGGCGCCGTGTCCCAGCAACTCCGCGTCGAGTTGCGCGAGCAGGTACGGCTCCTGATACGCCTGACGGCCCAGCATCACGCCGTCGAAGCGCGGCAGCCACTCGCGCACCTGCCCGGCGGTCTTGAGTCCGCCGTTCAGGATCACGATCAGCTCCGGGTGGCGTTCCTTGAGCAGCGCGGGCACCTCGTAACGCAACGGCGGCACTTCGCGATTCTCCCTGGGGCTCAGTCCCTGCAGGTGGGCCTTGCGCGCGTGCACGATGAAGGTGTCCACGCCGGCGTCCCGGACGGTGAGCACGAAGCGCTCGAAGAACTCGTAGTCGTCGCAGTCGTCGATGCCGATCCGGCACTTGATCGTCACCGGGACCTGCACGACCTCGCGCATGGCGCGCATGCAGCGCGCGACCAATACCGGCTCCGCCATGAGGCAGGCGCCGAAGCGCCCGCTTTGCACGCGGTCGCTCGGACAGCCGACGTTGAGGTTGATCTCGTCGTAACCGCGCTGCTCGCCGAGCATCGGAGCCCGGGCGAGCAACGCCGGGTCCGACCCGCCGAGCTGCAACGCGACCGGATGCTCGCTCGGATCGAAGCCGAGCAGGCGCTCGACGTCGCCGTGCGCCAGGGCCTGCGCGGTGACCATCTCCGTGTAGAGCAGCGCGCGCGGGCTCAGCAACCGCAGCAGGTAACGGCAGTGACGATCGGTGTAATCCATCATCGGCGCGACGCAGAGGCGCCGGTCGAGCGAGCGACCCGTCTGCCGTGAACTGGTGTTCGTCACGGGCGCGAGTGTACCGATTTTCGTTGCGTGCGCCGTGCGCGGTGTGCGGTGGACGATCAAACAGCGAGGCCTCGGTTGTCAGAACCGGGCAGTCTCCGTCACGAGCCAGTCGACGACGGCGACGAGCGCTTCCTGCTCGGACGCGCCCGCATGGAGCGCGTTTTCATACATGCGCAGCTGCCGGTGTGCACTGGTGCCGCGGGCTGGGATGTCGCGGACGCGCTGGACGTCGTCGAGACAACCGAGCTCGATCGCGTCTTCCTTGACCAGCTCGACGATCTCCTCGATCAATTCCGCGAATGGAACGATGCGCTGCCGGCCGAGGTCGAGCAGGCCTGCGTCGAACGAGTATCGCATCGCGCGCCAGCGGTTCTCGGCGATCAGCAGCGTCGGGTACGGGCGCCAGCGCTGGTTGTCGCAACGCAGGCGCCAGAGCCGGCGCATCAGCGAGAGGTTGAGCGCCGCGAGGCAAACGGAATCCTCGAGCGTCGTGCACGAATCCATCACGCGCGTTTCGAGCGTCGGATAGCGTGCGCTCGGCCGCAGGTCCCACCAGATGCGCGAGGTGTCCGCGATCACGCCGGTCTCGATCAGCGTGTCCATGTGCCGGCGGAACTCGCTGTAGCTCGCGAACGGCTCGGGCAACCCGGTGCGCGGGATGCCGTTGAACACCATCAGGCGGAAAGCCATCAAGCCGGTGCGCTCCCCCTCCCAGAACGGCGAACTGCACGAGAGCGCCAGCAGGTGCGGCAGGAAGTAGCGCGCCTGGTTCATCAGGTCGATGCGCAGCTCGTCGTCGTCGATGCCGACGTGCACGTGCATGCCGCAGATCATCATGCGGCGCGCGACGCCCTGCATTTCCTCGAGCAGTGCGACGTAACGTTCCTTGTCGGTACGCTTCTGCCGGGACGAGAGCGAGAACGGATGCGTGCCCGCCGCGATCGGCGCGAGGCCGTGGCGCGCGGATTCCTCGATCAGGATGCGGCGCAGTTCGACGAGCGCGCTGCGGGCCTCGGCGACGGTGCGACAGATCGGCGTCGCGACTTCCACCTGCGACCGGAGGAACTCGGGGAACGCGCGGCCATCGGTGCGATCGTGCAACGCCGCGAAGAGCTCGGGCGGCGGCTCACTCGCCACCGCGCGCGTCTCGCGATCGACCAGCAGGAACTCCTCCTCGATGCCGAGCGTCAACGGTGGCGAGGTCTGTGCCATTCGAATCGTGCGCCGGTCACACGCCCAGCAGCGGCGCGACGACGCGGGCGAGCAGTCGCACCCAGCGTTCGACGCCCGCGGGCGAGTCGAGCAGGTCCTGGCGCACCTCGATGCAGACGTGCGGCAATCCGGTCGCCTTCGCGTGATGGTCGATCGTGTAATTCGCGGGATGCCGCCCGCTGTAGGGTTGGTTGTCGCCCACCACCAGGCCGTCGATCGCCCGGAGCCCGTCGAGCAGCCGACGCGCATTGATCTCGTCGCGGTCCCAGAGCACGCCAACGTGCCACGGACGTTCCTCGCCCTGCGTGCCGAGGCGCGGCGCGAAGCTGTGCACGGCGACGAACAGCGGCACGACGGCGCGGGTGCGAAAGCCACGCAGCATCGCGTCGATGCATTCGTGATACGGGTCGAAGAACGAACCGAGCCGGACCCGACGCTCGAACTCGCCGAGGTCGCGGTTCCCCGGAATCGTCCAACCGTCGCTTTCGGTGCGAAAGGCCTCCGGGTCGTCGGGGCTGCGGTTGCAGTCGACGACCAAGCGCGAGTAGCCGGCGAGCACGGCCGGTGCATCGAGCGCATGCGCAAGGCCGCGCGACAGTTCTCCGGCGCCGATGTCCCAGGCAACGTGCTGCCAGCTGCCGAGCTCGGGCAGCCCGAGCCGCTCCAGTGACCGCGGGAACGCACGGCTCGCGTGGTCGCAGACGATCAGGGCCGGGGCCGTGCCGTGCTCTTCCAGCACGACGAACGGCGCGGGGTCGTTACGACCGATCAGTGGAATGCGCGCCGGCGGGTGGTCGTTCGCGGGGGTCACGGGGCGGCAAGTGTAGCGCTTGGGCGTTATCGCCGACGGGGCAGGCAGATATCACGGGGAGTTATGTTCAATCCTGAGCCATATTCGGTACGAACATTGCGCCCCGTTGGTGTCCCGATCGCGAAGTAATAACGCCCGCTCCGCTCATAGCCACTACGTATTGTGGGCTGCGCTTCGAGCTTCACATAATCCGCCGGCCGAAAACGGCGACCGGCGCTCCCCGCCGCGTCCTGAGCAGAGCACCCGAAGAACCCTGCCCGGCACTGTCTCCGCGCGCCCCGACCAACTTGCACGGGTGGTCGCGCGCTCACGTCCATCCGAAGGGTTACGAGAATGCCGACCGTCCTTGCTCACCGGGTTGCGGGCCCCATCGCACGCACTGCTTCGATACTTGCCCTGCTGACGCTTGGCTGCGTCGCGGGATGCACAGAAGGAAGCGGATCGACCGAGTCGGCACCGTCGGCTCCCACGAGTGCGGTAACGCTCCAATGGGCCCGTCCTACCTCGAATGAGGATGGGTCGGCTTTGACCGACCTGGCCGGCTACAAGGTCTACTACGGTCAGTCGCCCGACCTATTGACTCGGAACGTCGACGTTCACGGCGCGGCGGTTTCGAGCGTCGAGTTCCGGGACCTCGACCACGGCTCCTGGTACTTTGCGATCGCCTCGTACAACACTGCCGGTGTTGAAAGCTCGAAGTCGGGCATCGTATCGACGACCATCTGACCCTGGACGCGCCGGGTCGCGGGATGAAGCGGGACCGTTGTCACACCCGCCGCATACTGTCAAATACGCAGAGACGCACAGAAGAATGCGTGCAACGCCCTTCCCTCGAGTTCCCGGCTAGGTGAGACTCTAGTCACAACAGTCGGCTCCAATCCGGACCTAACATTCGCCGACACCCGCCGAAGCGGGCCGAGGACCTTTTCCGTACGATGAGCCTGCACCCGCTCCTCAAGCAGCAGTTCGACGACGCCCGGCAGGAGGGCGGCCAGCTCGATTTGCGCAAGCTGCTGCAGGCCATCAGCAGTGCCTACGTCGAATGGGACGAGGAACGTCGCGGCGTCGTCCGCTCGATGCGGCTGCTCGCCGACGAGACCACTGCGTTCACTCGCGAGGTGCGCGAGAGTGCGGCCGCCCAGTTGCAGGCCATCCTCGACCACGTCAAGGACGCGATCCTCACCGTCGACGACACGGGGCGGATCGAAACGCTGAATACCACCGGGGAGCGGGTTTTCGGCTACGGCGAGAACGACGTCCGGGGCAAGAGGCTGGACCTGTTGATCCCGTCGCTGGCCCGAGCGCCCCGCATCGTCGAGGCCCTCGAGGAATTCGCGACGACGGTCGAAAACACCCAGCAGGACCTCGCGCCACGCGAGACGCGGGGCCAGCACAAGAACGGCACGCTGTTCGACGCTGAAATCGGCGTCAGCAAGGTCAGGCTCGACCGGCGCGAGATGTACATCGTCTGCCTGCGCGAGACCACGGAACGGAAGGTGGCCGAGGCGGCCATCCGCGAGAGCGAAGCCCGCTACCGGACGCTCGTCGAGAACGCGCCCGAGGCGATCGTCGTGCTCGACATGGACGTGGGGCACTTCGTCGAGTGCAACGAGAACGCCGTGCGTTTCTTCAAGATGACGCGCGAGGAACTGCTCGGGGCCGGGCCGGAGAAGATCAGCCCACCCTACCAGGCGGACGGCAGCCCGTCGTTCGGCGTCGCCCGTGGCCACCTCGACCGCGCGCTCGCGGGTGAGGCGCCGAGCTTCGAATGGCTGCATCGGGACGCGCTCGGGCACGACATTCCATGCGAGGTCCGCCTGGTGCGGCTGCCGTCCTCCGGCCGGCGCCTGATCCGCGGCAGCATTACCGACATCACCGAGCGCAAGCGCAACGACCTGCTGGCGGTGGGCGATCGACGCGTGTTCGAGCGCATCACGAGCCACGCCGATCTCGTGACGACGCTCGAGGCAGTCACCGAGACTGCCGAGAAGGTGACCCCCGACGCGATCTGCACCATTTCGGTCTACGAACCCGAGGCGAACCTGCTGATGCACGTCGCGGGCAGGAACCTGCCGCAGCCGTACCTGAACGCCAAGCGTCGCGTCGAGATCGGACCGCGCAACGGCTCGTGCGCCGCCGCGGTGTTCCTGCAGCGGCAAGTCATCGTCGCGGAGATCACGCGGGACGCGCTCTGGGAGCACGTGCGCGGCCCGGCGGTCGAGGCAGGGCTGCGCGCCTGCTGGTCGACGCCCGTGCGCGCCTCCGACGGCCGCATGCTCGGCACCGTCGCGCTCTATTTTCACCAGCCGCGCAGTCCGCTGCGTCGCGACTTCGAGCTGATGTCCCGCCTGACCGCGCTCGCCGGGATCGCCATCGAGCGCAAGCGGTCGGAAGAGGCGCTGCGTCGCAGTGAAGCCCAGTACCGCAGCCTGTTCGAGAACGTGATCGAAGGCGTCTACCGCTCGACCGCCGACGGCCGCTTCGAAGCGGTGAATCCCGCACTCGTGCAGATGCTCGGCTACGACACCGCCGACGAGCTGTTGGCCGTCGCAGACAACCGCCCGATCTACGCCCATGCGAACGAGCGCGACAAGATCATTGCCGTCCTGCACCGTGATGGGATGGTGCGCGAGGCCGAGAGC
>DASUMQ010000007.1:0-2627 GCA_036277615.1 Steroidobacteraceae bacterium | reverse complement strand
GTGATCGACGTAGCCGTCGAGCGACTGGTTCATGCCGAATACGAGCTTTGCCATAGGATCGCGACGACGCGGTCAGCGAATGCCCAATCACAGCCTGGTCGGGCACTGAATGCGGGGCGCAAACGGGTTGCGCCGCAGGCGGCGTGTTTTGCGCCGGGCCTGGACCGAGAAGTCCCTCTACAGCGAACGGGGTACTTTCAAATCAAGCCTAGCTTGTAACAGATTGCGACCGAAATCACGGCAATGACCAGGACCGTGAGAACGTCGAACCACTTTGACTCGTTCCACTTGTTCCTGGTCCGGGCAACGTCGAGCGTGCTGAAGCGACCGTCGCCGTTTTCCCAACGCTCTGCCGTCTGCAGAGCTACATTCGCTTCGCGCTCGACCCGAGCGCCCCCTTTCCGGTTTCCCCACGACGCAATGTTCCCGATTCGAACCATTGGTATGGACATAGTCAGCCCCTCCCGACTCGCTATATCAACCTGCGTTTTACACCTCAGAGTGCAATTAGTCATCTGTCCGTGCGCCTGGCCCGTGTCCGGCAGCGTGCCGGAGTCCGGACGACGTGTAGCGGATGTGTCCGGGCTCGCCGGTCCTCGCGTCGTCTGGTGCCGGAATTGTCCTGGCCGCGTCTGTCGTCCAATCGCAGAACGGTCCCGGTGCGATGGCGTCCAATCCTCGAAAAGTCAGGAGGATATCGGAGCCTCTTAGAGCAAAGGCTTGCACTGCAATCGGCAGCGGCAACCGTAGCGCCAATCCGGACGTCAATCCGCGAGACCGGCCCGCCGGAGTTGGCGACCGGAATCTCGCATGCCACAAATACCCCGGGCTATCAGGGCCGCATTTGCGCTACTCGCGCATCGGCAGCCCGGTGGACGCGTCACCGATGCCGCTATCATAGGACGTGGAACCAGCGGGGATTGACGTACAACGATCCGGATTCATCGGAGACGAGGAGAAGGCAGACATGCAAGGCGAGAAGCTGAACCGACGCGACGTCCTGAGGTCCGCCGGGAGCATTATTCTGGCGTCCTCCGTCGGTCGCGACGTCCTGGCCGATTCGCGCGCCGCTCCCGGCATTCCGCCGCTCAAGTGGGGCTTCGTCGGCACCGGTGCGATTTCCAATCACATGGCGAAGCACATCGCCACGACGCCGCTGGCCACGCTCACGGCGGTCAGCAGCCGCAGCATGGCGAGTGCGAGGGCGTTTGCGGATCTCCACGGCATCACGCTTGCTTTCGACGACTGGAAGGACATGTGCGAAGCCGACGACGTGGACGGGATCTATGTCGCCACGCCCACCGGCGTGCGCGAGGAAATCGCCGTCTACGCGGCCCGTGCCGGCAAACACGTCCTCGCCGAGAAGCCGTTCGCCAGCGTCGCGTCGGTGCAGCGTATCGTGGCGGCGTGCCGGGACAGTGACGTCGCGTTCATGGACGGCACACGCTTCGTGCACCATCCGCGCACGCATGCGCTGAAGCGGGACATGCCGGCCAACACCGGCCGGCCATTGTCAATCGCCTCCGCATTCCAGTTCGCGCTGCCCGACCGCCGCAACATCCGCTACGACGCCCGACTCGAACCGATGGGCGCGATCGGCGACGCCGGCTGGTACAACCTGCGCGCCACTGTCGAGTACCTCGCGCCGGGGACGGAGCCGGTTTCCGTCAGTGCCGTGCTGCGGCGCGACGAAACCAGCGAAACCGTCATCGCCGGCGCCGGCGTGATCCAGATGAACGACGGCTCGACGGCGACCTGGAACTGCGCATACGACGTCGGCGGCTCGGTCATGGATTGCGTCATTGCCGGACGGCAGGGGACGGTCCGCGTCGACAACTTCCTGCGCCAGGATCCGGACCACTCCGCGACCTATCACTATTTCAGGGGCGGCTCGGGGCCCGATGCAGAAGTGGTCCGGCGTATCGAATCGAACCAGCTCGACGGGGCGAGGATGTTCGATACCTTCGCGGCGATTGCGGCGGACGCATCGCTCCGCGACGAGTGGGCAACAGCGACACTGCGGACGCAGAGGCTGCTGGACGCGAGCTGGGCTTCTGCTTTCAGCGGTTGAATCGGCGGTTGCCGTACGCCGGCTTCGATTGCGCTGCCCCCGCAGCGCTTAGCGGCTTGCCCGGCAGCGGGTTGCAGTCAGGACCGTCGCATGGGGTTATTGGGGTGCGTCGTCCAGTTGGCGCTCTGCGGGGAAATCGGCCGGCCGGTCCGTGGATCGACACCGTCCGTCAGGCGCCGCATCGTGATGCAGCCCTCGACCGGGCAGATGCTCACGCACAGGTTGCAGCCGACGCATTCCTCATCGATAACCTCGAACCGGCGCCGGCCGTTGACCGTACTCGTAATCGCCTGGTGTGCCGTGTCCTCGCAGACGACGTGGCAGCGACCGCACTGTATGCACAGGTCCTGGTCGATGACTGCCTTCTCGACGTAGTTGAGGTTCAGGTACTGCCAGTCTGTAACGCTCGGGACGGCGCGACCGACCAGCTCCGAGACGGAAGTCATCCCCTTTTCATCCAGGAACCGGCTCAGTCCGTCGGTCAGGTCGTCGATGATCCGGAAACCGTAAACCATCGCCGCCGTGCAAACCTGGACATTACTGGCGCCGAGTGCAA
>DASUMQ010000006.1:0-7661 GCA_036277615.1 Steroidobacteraceae bacterium | reverse complement strand
CGCACCAGCCTCCCGCGCGCAGCGACTGCTTCTGGACGTCGGCCTGCGACACCCACTTGGCGGGACGCGCCTGCACCACGCCGCGCTGGCCTTGCACCTCGCGCACGACCGTGGCGGGCACGACGCCGAGGCCGAGGTGGCGATCGAGCTTGAACGCCGCGACTTCCTTGCGGGCGTCGCCGGCGCTGCGTTGCTGGAACACGCCGGGAATCCTGCGGCCTTCGTGCTCGATCACGACGTCGAGTTCAGCGGGCCCGCGGGGTCCGGTCACCGACACCGTGCCGGCGGTCAGCGCGGCCGTCACGGCAGCATCTGCGACGGAGTTCGGCGCGACGTACAGGCCTTCGGGCGCCGGTACCGTGGCCTGCGCTTCGCCGCTGTACCGCACGCTGAGCTTCGGTCCCTCGATCGTCAACGCGGCCCCGCGACCCTTGTAGACGGCCTTGTTCATTCCGGCATCGAGCTTGACGACGCGTCCGTCGAAGCGTGTCACTGCACGCAGGTTGCGCGTCGGCGTGTGGCCCACCACCACGCGCGCGACCTTGAACTGCTCGAGCAACGGCGCGAGCACGTCGCCCTCGGCCACTTCGTTGCAGAGCGCGGCGCCGCGATACCAGTTGGGCCCGTCGGGATTCAGCAGCGGGTGAGCGTCGGCGTCCGTGAACCCCTTCACGGCGGCCTCGAACTCCGGCGATGCTTGTCCGCCGGCCGAACGGGCCGCGAGACGTTCCGTCGCAAGCTGGGGTCGCGCGGCAAAGGCGTCGCCGGGCTGCAGCAGTCCGGCCTGCTCCAGCTGGGAATACTGCCGCGCGTATTCGACGAGCGCTGTGCGATAGCGGGTGTTCAGGTCGGCCAGGCTCATGCCGCGCAGCACCGCCGACGGCCCGGCGTGCATGAACAGCGTGTCGTCGACCACGACGGCGACGGGCAGGCCGAGCAGCCAGCGCCCGTACCGGCCGTCGGGCGCCAGCGCGACGCGGTGGCCGAAGTAACCCGGCGTGAACTTCTGGTCGAACGCGGACCCCGAGCCGGGACCGTTGGCCTTCTCCCAGGCCGCGCGAAGCCGCTCGCGCAATCCCGGCGGCTCGAGGTCGACGTATGCCGCGTACTCGCCCGGATCGACGTAGCGCAGGTCGCCGAGCACGTTCATCGCCTCGTGATTGCCGAGCACGACGTGCAGCGCGCCGCCGGCCGACTGCGCCTCGGACTGCAGCCGCATCAGCAGGTCCATCACCTTGCGCGAATCGGCGCCGCGGTCGAGCAGGTCGCCGAGGCTCACGACGTGGGCGCGACCACCGGCCCAGCGGTCCTGGGCGCCCAGCACGCCGGCTTCGCGCAGCAGCGTGACCATTTCGTCGTAGGCCCCGTGCACGTCCGCAAACGCGATCACGCGGCCGACGCCGCGCCATTCCGTCTGCGCGGCGGGAGGGCCCGGCGCCTGCGCCCGCGCGATCGGCGAGGCCGCGACCAGGCAGGCGCAGGCTACGACGAAAAGACGGGAGCGAGCTGGTGCAGGGCGCGGCATGGCGATCTCCCGGTCAGGTCGGGGGCGGTGCGACGGTCGTGATCTCGCCGCGATCGATGCGCTCGAGCAACCGGCCCAGCAGCCGGTGGATCGACTGCAACTCGATCTTGGTGAGTCCCATCTGCAGCTGCCCGCCATCGCGTCGCACACCACGTCGCGGCGAACTGTTCGGGCCCAGCGGCGCCGGCACCCACGCGCCGTCCTTGAGCTCCCACTGCGCGAGCACGCCGAGCTTCGCCTCGAGCACCTCGGGCGTGATCGTCCGCAGCCTCGCGACCGTATCGGCCGGCATCTGCGTGACGCGCAGGTCCTTCCAGAGCTCGCCACGATCGGCCTCCTCCGAGGCGAAGGCGACGCCGTGGTCGATCGAGAAGACGCGTGGGCCGCGTTCAGCGCGGCCGATCAGGAAATTGCCTGCGTTCGAGTCGCGGTGCTGGATCACGTACGTCAGCACGTTGAGCTGCCCGATGTGGCGCGCGTAGACCGGGTCGGCGGCGAACCGTGCCGCGTCGAAGACGTCGGCGATGACATAGATGTCGTTCAGCCAGTACTGCACGACAGCGAGGACCTGGTCCGCCGGCGGAAACGTGCGCGCGACGCCAGGCGAGTATTTCGCGAAGTCGGCCAGGGGGACGAACCGCAGCGTCGTCGGCGGCACCACGTACTCGGGCGGGTCGAGGAACAGCTTCTGCAGTTCGTACGCGGCGAGGTCGTAGCGCGGGACGTTGTTGAACGTGTCCGCGCCCGGTTCGGCCTTGCGCAGTTTGACCCGCAACGGCGCAGCGCCGCCGAGTGAGACGTCGGCCTTGAGCGTGATGTCGCCCTTGGCCTTGGGACGGCTGATCTCCGCGTGTTCGATCACCAGCGGTTCGGCGGCGAGCAGCCGCTCGAGGTCGGCGACCGACTGCGTGACGTTGGCGTCCTGCGCGAAAACCGCAGTCGCGACGAGCAGTAGCAGCGGGAGCGTGCAAGCGCGGGCAAGCCGGGCCATCGGTTCCATCCGTCACCTCTCGGGGCAGGGTGGGCGGTGCCCGCCCTCTGGGGCCAATCCTAGCCCGAAATCCCGGGCGGCGGCGCCGCCGGCGGCACGAGGAAGAACACGATGTCGGCCCCGTCGGCATGGACCTTGCCGAGCAATCGCGGCTGGCCGCCGCAGCGTCCGGCGGCCGCCAGGAAGGCTCGTACGTGCTTCTGCCTCATGCCGTAGACCGAGCGCTCGCGCTCCGCAAGTTCGCTGCAGACGTCCTGGTGGCCGACGAACCGCGAGTAGTCGAAGCGTCTGCCGCGGAGGTCGATGCCCTCGATGTGGCGATCTATGTAGATGTTGAGGCCGTAGAACGGCCGCATGCCGACGAAGACGACCTCCTCGATCGAGTGCGGGTCGACGAGGCGCTCGAGCTGGGCCGCGAACTCGCGGGCGTCGCGGTCGTGCGGCCAGTAGGCCAGCAACGCCTTGAATCCGACGAGCGCGATCGCCGTGACGCCCACGAGCCGCGCGAGCCGCCGTTCCGTGGCCTTCGGCCAGGGTGCGATCCCGCGCGCCATGACGAGCGCCATGGGCACGAACAGCGGCAGTACGTACAGGTGCAGCCGCGAGCGGGCCAGGAACAGGACCAGCAGCGGCACCAGCACCCAGTAGACCAGCAGCAAGTCGTCCGCGCGGCGGGCACGGAGCCGGGTGCGAAGCCCGCGCCACGCGGCGCCCGGCCCGCCGGCCGCGAACAGGGCCACGAGTGACCACGGCAGCGTCCCGAACAGCAGCATCGGCCCGTACACCTCGAGGCCGCCGTACCACTCGGCGTTGCGGTCGTGCGCCGGGGTGAACATCCGGTCGTACACCTCGTAGCCGAGGAAGTAGCCGAAGCGGTCCGGTTGCTGCGCCACGACGACCGCAAACCAGGCAAACGCGACGACCACGAACAGCGCGAGACCGGCCGGCAGGAACAATTGCCGCAGTCGCGAACGATCGTGGATTGCCAGGAACAGGACCATGCCAAGCAGCGGCAACAACCCAGGGGGCCCTTTGGTCATGAACGCGAGGGCCCAGCCCAGCCACATCAGCAGGAACCAGCGACGCGCCCCCGTCCCCTCGCGGGACCAGGCTTCGACGAACGCCAGCATGGCAGCGGTTTCGAACAGCACGAGGATCGGGTCGGTGGACACCACGTTCGAGGCGATCGCGGGCGCGAACGACGTTGCCCAGACGAACGCCGGCAGCCAGGGTCGCGTCGCACAGAGGCGGCGCCCGAGGCCGAAGACGAGCAAGCCCGTGCCGACGTACGCGAGCGCGCTCGGCAGTCGTGCAGCCCACTCGTTGTGACCGAGCAGCGCGAAGCTGGCAGCGATGGCCCAGTAGGTCATCGGTGGCTTGGT
This sequence comes from Steroidobacteraceae bacterium, assembly GCA_036277615.1. Taxonomy (GTDB): domain Bacteria; phylum Pseudomonadota; class Gammaproteobacteria; order Steroidobacterales; family Steroidobacteraceae; genus RPQJ01. Next base: position 3,763 of record DASUMQ010000006.1, on the reverse strand, counting down.
CAGGTGGGGGTGCTCGCCGTCGAGCGTCGGGACGAGCCAGTCGCCGCTCTCGTGCATGTTGACGCCGCCGGAGGTGTAGCGGCCTTCGTCGGGTTCCCAGATGCCGCGAGTGCCCTGGAATGCGAAGGCGACGACCACGAGCAGCGCCAGCAGCCAGCCAAGGCCACGCGACGATGCGACGTTGGACTCGCTCACTTCCGGAAGAGCCAGAGCAGGAGACTCACGACGATGCTCAGCACGATCATCGTCGTGAACGGCGCGAAGAACCGGAAGCCGGGTTTATCGATCACGACGTCGCCGGGCAGCCGGCCGAACGGAAGCTTCGACAGCCACGGCCACGCCAGGCCGGCCACGACCAGGAGACCGCCGACGACGAGAAGCAGGCGCTGCATGACGCGGATTGTGCGGCAGTCTCAGAGACTGCTGAACACGCGAACGCGGTGACGGTGGTAGGGCAGCACCTCGAGCAGCTCCCCTTCGCGCAGCCGCGCCTGGATGCCGCGCCACCACTCGGCCGTCAGGATCTCGGCGTGCGCGTCGAGAAACACCTGCTTCAGGTACGGGTCGAAACCGAGGAAGTTGATGAACGTCTCTGGGAACACGTCGTTCTCGCCGACGTAAAACCACGCGTCCGCCCGCATCTCGTCCTCGTCGTGCTCGGCCTGCGGGATCTCCCGGAAGCGGCACTCCGTCACCAGGCAGAGCTCGTCGTAGTCGTAGAAGATCACGCGGCCGTGCCGCGTGACACCGAAATTCTTGAGCAGCAGGTCGCCGGGAAAAATGTTGGTGACGGCGAGGTCGCGGATCGCCTGGCCATACTCGATCACGGCCTTCGCGGCGAGTTCGCGCGGCGCCTCGCGCAGGTACAGGTTGAGTGGCGTCATGCGCCGCTCGACGTACATGTGATCGAACACGAGCTCGTCGCCCTCGACCTGCACGGTGCGCGCGGCTTCCTTCTCGAGTTCGGCGAGCAGGTCCGCGGAGAACCGCGCCTTCGGGAAGTTGATGCGCCGGAACTCCTGCGCGTCGACGAGGCGGCCCGCGCGGTCGTGCTTGAACACGAGCTCGTACTTCGACAGCACGTCCTCGCGCAGGATGTTCTTCTGGTAGGGAAACTTGTCGCGGATCAGCTTGAAGACCACGTCGAACGACGGCAGCGTGAAGCAGATCATCACCAGGCCGCGCTCGCCCGGCGCCAGCACGAACTTGTCGTCGGAGAGCTGCAGGTGCTTGAACAGCTCGCGATACCGCTCCGTCTTGCCTTGCTTGGCGCGCCCGAGCACGGTGAAGAGCTCGCTCACGGGCTTGAGCGGCAGCAGGTTCTTCAGGAACTTGACCACCTCGCCGACGTGCGCCAGGTCGACGTGGAAGTACGAGCGAGTGAAGCTGAACAGGATGCTGACCAGCCCCGGCTCGAGCATGATCGCGTCGACCACGACGCCGCTCTCGAGGTTGCGCAGCGCCACGACGAAGGGCGCGGTCCAGCCGTGGCCGTTGACGCGACCGACGAGATAGGCGCGCGTCATCTGGTAGAAGACTTCCTTGATGACCTCGATCGACTCGATCTCGCGCTGCCCGGGCGGGTTGCTCGCGAGCCGCGCCTTCAGCTCGTCCGAGACCATCTTCACGCTGCGTTCGAAGTTGCGATAGGGCGTGCGGAAGCGGTAATCGGCTAGCAGTTCCTCGGCCAGAAGCTCGATGTCGCCGCGCACCGGGTAGCGGCGTGTTTCGACGTGGGTGTGTGTGCTGGCGAGCGGGTCGAGGTCGAGCGCGACGAACTCGATCGCGGGGTCGACGCCGACCGTGCCGAAGGTCTTGCGCGTGACGGAGCTGAAGAAGGTCCTGGTGAATTCGCTGTCGGGCAGCGGGTCGATGATCGCGTCGAAGCGGCGCTTGATCGCCGACCAGACCGCGCGCTCGTGCACGTCGTCACCGAGCCGGTGGCGCATCAGCTCGACCGTGCCCTGCACGTACTTGTCGTAGAGCTCGATCCGCTCGACCGCGTCCTTCTGGCTGCCGCGCCAGTCGCGCGACTCGAAACGCTGGCGTGCGCGCTGGGTGACGGCGCGGAAGTCGCTGTTGTAGTCCGCGAACGCGTCGACGAGCAGCTGCGCGCAGTCCTGGACCAGCGTGTCGCGCGAGCTGGGCTGGGCGACGGTCAGGTTCATCGACGGCTAGTCCTCGGCGCGACCCGCGGAGCCGCGCCGACCGTCAAGCGGGGGCGCCGGCGCCGGGTTTCGATCCGGGGAGCGTCACGAGCCAGGGACGACGAGTGCGAGCCGTCAGGGACGGCTTCACGGCGTCTCCCCGGATCGAAACCCGGGGGCAGCGCCACCGCGGACAACACGCATCGCCGCGCCCGGTTCGTCAGCACGCTCAGAGGTTCGCGATCAGCTTGTCGCCGAACTCGCTGCACTTGACCTCGGTCGCGCCTTCCATGAGGCGGGCGAAGTCGTACGTGACCGTCTTCTGGCCGATGGTCTTGTCCATGGCCGAGATGATCGCGTCGGCGGCCTCGAACCAGCCCATGTAGCGCAGCATCATTTCGCCCGAGAGGATGACCGAGCCCGGGTTCACCTTGTCGAGGTTCGCGTACTTTGGCGCCGTGCCGTGGGTCGCTTCGAACACGGCGTGGCCTGTGACGTAGTTGATGTTCCCGCCCGGCGCGATGCCGATGCCGCCGACCTGTGCCGCGAGCGCATCCGAGAGGTAGTCGCCGTTCAGGTTCATGGTCGCGATGACGTCGAACTCCGCGGGCCGCGTCAGCACCTGCTGCAGGGTGATGTCGGCGATCGCATCCTTGATGATGATCCTGCCGGCCTTCTTCGCGGCGTCCTGCTCGGCGTTGGCTTCCTTCTCGCCCTTCGCCGCCTTGGTGCGTTCCCACTGGTCCCAGGTGTAGGTCTGCGCCGCGAATTCGCGTTCGGCCAGCGCGTAGGCCCAGTTCCGGAACGCGCCTTCCGTGAACTTCATGATGTTGCCCTTGTGCACGATCGTGACGCTCTCGCGCTTGTTCACGATCGCGTACTCGATCGCCGCGCGGAACAGCCGCTCGGTGCCTTCCTGCGACACGGCCTTGATGCCGATGCCGGAGGTATCCGGGAAGCGGATCTTGCCGTAGAGCTTTGGGAACGCCTCCTTGAACAGCTTCTTGAACTTCTCGTTGTCGGCGCTGCCGGCCTCGAACTCGATGCCGGCGTAGATGTCCTCGGTGTTCTCACGGAAGATCACCATGTCGACCTTGTCGGGCGCCTTGACCGGCGAGGGCACGCCGCGGAACCAGCGCACCGGCCGGAGGCAGACGTAGAGATCGAGCATCTGGCGCAGCGCGACGTTGAGCGAACGGATGCCGCCGCCGATCGGTGTCGTGAGCGGTCCCTTGATCGAGACGAGGTACTCACGGCAGGCCTCGACGGTCTCGTCGGGCAACCAGGTGTTGAACAGGTCGTTCGACTTCTGGCCGGCGTACACCTCCATCCAGTGAATCCTGCGCTTGCCTGCGTAGGCCTTCTGGACGGCCGCATCGAGCACGCGCACCGAGGCGCGCCAGATGTCGGGTCCGGTGCCGTCACCTTCGATGAAGGGGACGACGGGCTGGTCGGGAACGACGAGCTTGCCGTTCTCGATCGTGATCTTCTGCCCCTGCGGGGGCACGTTGAGCTTGATCGCGGTGGACATCGAATCGGGCTCCGAGGATGCTGTGACGCGAAAATTCGGGGCCGGGATGCTAGCACAGCGACCCGCGCCGGGCGCGGATCGCCCG
>DASUMQ010000005.1:0-4295 GCA_036277615.1 Steroidobacteraceae bacterium | reverse complement strand
GCGTGAAATTTGCACGACCTCCAAATGCCGGAAAAACCGAGCCTTAATAAAAATCTGTCGGAATCGTCCTGCACGACGCCGCAACACGCTCTGTCGTATGTATGCCGCCCGATACACGGGACGAGCCGTTCCGCAATCTTCAACATCTCTTGCGAATCGGTTAGTCTTTTGGCGTTCGGCTGCGCAGCGCACAGGGATTGGTGTCCCACGCCCGGCCGCAGCCGCCATCTGGCTTGTCCGATTCCAACCCCCTCATCGAGGAAAAACACAATGAAGACTGCGATCGTGAAGACGCTGACCGTGGCCGCCGCTGCCGTAATGCTTGCCACTGCCACCGGCTGCACCAGCAAGGACACGCTGGCCCGCATCGACGCCGCCAACGCTGCCGCCAAGCAGGCGGCGTCGGACGCCGCTGCGGCCAAGCAGTCCGCCGACGCCGCGGCCGCGGCCGCCTCGAGCGCGCAGAACGCCGCGTCGAGCGCCCAGAGCACGGCGAACCAGGCGCTGCAGGCCTCCCAGGCTTCGCAGTCGTGCTGTGACGCGACGAACGAGAAGATCGATCGCGCGTTCAAGCGTTCGATGGGCAAGTAATCGCCCGTCACGTTGCCTTCGGGCAATGCGAAAACGCCGCGGACCCCCGCGGCGTTTTTGTTGGTGTGCGGACCGCTTCGTCTGACGAAGCGCGGCGAGCCTTGACGTGCGCCGTCAGCGGGCGCCGCCGCCGTCGGCGCGCAGCGCCACTTCACCCGCGGTTGCCGGTGCCGTTGCAGGCTCGACCGGGGGACGCGTGAAATCACGCATCCCGATGCGGACGGGCACACCGGACATCTGCTTGAACGCCTGGCGCGCCGTGTTCCAGTCGACCTGCGCCGGCATGCTCGCCGTCGCGCTCGCGATCGCGCGATCGAGTTCGGCCGGGTCGAGGTGCGTGGGGTCCTGCGTGCCTTCGAGCGGCGCCTGACGCTCGACGTACAGCGAGCCGCGCGACCAGCCGACCTTCGTGGTCTGGTCGATCAAGCTCACCTTCGTGTTGACCGGCACCATCGTGAAGAACTCGGCGATGTCTTCCGGGAACATGCGGATGCACCCGTGCGTGACCTGCATACCCACGCCCGCCGGCCGGTTGGTGCCGTGGATCAGGTACGCGCCGCTCGGGATGCCGAGCCGCATCGCATATTCGCCGAGCGGATTGTCGGGCCCCGGCGGCACGACCTTCGGCAAGGGATCGCCCTTCGCGATGTGCTCGAGGCGGACCGACTCCGGCGGATTCCAGTTCGGCCGCTCCTGCTTCGACACGACCTTGGTGTCCCCGAGCGGCGTCTTCCAGTCCATCTTGCCGGTGCTGATCGGGTAGGTGCGTACGACGCGCGGCTGTCCCGGCGGTGTCGGCGGGAAGTAATACAACCGGTGTTCGGGCAGGTTGACGACGATGCCCTCGCGCGGCGCGGCGGGCAGGATGAAGCGGCCCGGAATCACGATCTCGGTGCCCGCACCGGGCAGCCAGGGATCGATGCCGGGATTGGCCGCGATGATCTCCTCGTATCCCACGCCGTAGCGCCGACCGATGTCGAGCAACGTGTCCTCGTGCTCGGCCACCGCGGTCGTCACGACGCCGATCACGTTGTCGCCGTTGACGGGCAGCAGGTACTCCGCAGCGCCGGCGAGCGCGTCCGTCGCGACCAGCGGTGCGAGAAGTGCGACGAACGCGGGAACCAACCACCTGCTGCCGTTGCTACGGTGCATGCAACCTTTCCTCCTCGTGGAGCATCCATTGTACCGACATGGAATCGCACGGTTCGTTGCCGACCACCGACCACGCCAGGTCGTGCGTTGACCCCGAGACGGTCCGGCCCGTAGGCTTGCGGCCGCAAGGGAGGCCCATGGGTTATAAACTGACCATCGAGCTGTCGGACCGCGACCTGCGCCATTTCCGACGCGAATTGCACAAGGCCCGCGAATCGGTGCAGATCGCCGACGACGAGGAGATCCTCGGCGCGGCAGCCGACCTCGTCGGCGTCATGCGTCGCACGGACCTCCCGGATTTCGTCACCGAACGGCTCGAGAAACTCGAGACGCTGCTCGCCATGGTCATGGACCATCGCTGGCCGCTGAGCGAGGAGGAGCGCAGCCCGGTGCTTTCGGGGCTCGCCTACCTGTGCGATCCCGAGGACCTCATCCCCGACGACATCCCCGGCATCGGCATGCTCGACGATGCGGTGATGATCGAGCTCGTCTTCCGCGAGCTGCGGCACGAGCTCGACGCGTACCAGGACTTCATGGACTTCCGAGCGCAGCTTGCCAAGGTCAGCGGCAAGCAGGACGCGTCCAAGGTCGAGGCGAAGCTCGAGCGGCGGCGCCGGCAGTTGATGGAGCGGATGCGACGACGCCGGACAGCGTCCAGCGCTTAGCCCGCCAGCGGGCTGGTCACTTTCTGCAGGAGCTCGCCGATCTGACCCGGCACGCCGTTGCGTGCCTCGGTGACCGCGACACGCACGGCGTTCGCGAACGACACGCGGTCGGCGCCGCCGTGGCTCTTGATGACCACGCCGTTCAAGCCGACCATGCTCGCGCCGTTGTAACCGCGCGGGTCGAGCCGTCCCCTGAGCGCGTTCAGCGCAGGGGTGGCCGCGAGTGCGCCGAGCTTCCGCAGCGGGTCGCGCGTGAATTCCTCTTTCATCACGCCGCTGATGAAGCGCGCGAGCCCTTCCATGGTCTTGAGCGAGACGTTGCCGGTGAAGCCGTCGGTGACGACCACGTCGACGCCGCCCGAGAAAATGTCGTCGCCCTCGACGAAGCCGCAATAGTTGATCGCACTCGACGCCTGCAGGCGCTTGTGTGCGGCCCGGATTTCCTCGGTGCCCTTGATGTCTTCCTCGCCGACGTTGAGCAGGCCCACGCGCGGGTTGACGATCCCGTGCAGGTCCGCGGCGATCACCGAACCCATGACCGCGAACTGCACGAGGTGCTCTTCGTTGCAGTCGGGATTCGCACCGAGGTCGAGCATGACCGTGTGGCCGTGCACGGCCGGCACCGTCGAGACGATCGCCGGCCGGTCGATGCCGGGGATCATGCCGAGCACGAACCGCGCGGTGGCGAGCAGCGCGCCCGTGTTGCCCGCCGACACGCAGGCGACCGCCTCGCCCTGCTCCACCAGGTTGATCGCGACGCGCATCGACGAGTTCTTCTTCCGGCGCAGCGCGTCCTGCGGCCGTTCCTCCATGCCGACGACCTCGGTGGCCTCGACCACGCGGCACCGTTCCGACTCGCCCCCGCGACCGAGCAACGGGCGCACGACCTCACCGCGGCCGACGATGATCAGCCGCAGGTCGGGAGTCGCAGCGAGGACGTCGAGCGCGGCGGGAACCGCCATCTCGGCGCCGTGGTCCCCGCTCATCGCGTCCACGGCGACCGTCAACAGCCCGGCGTTCATGCGCGGGCCCTGGCGGGCAGGATTACTCCTGCCCTTCGTCGGCCGCCGGCTTCTCGATCACCTTCTTGCCACGGTAGAAGCCGTCGGGCGTGATCCGGTGACGCGTGTGCGTTTCGCCGCTGGTGCGATCGACCGACAGGGCCGGGCCGCTCAGGTGGTCGTGCGAACGATGCATGCCGCGCTTCGACGGGGTCTTGCGGCTCTTCTGGACTGCCATGGTCTACTCTCCTGATGCGGGTCAGCGCTCGTTCTTCTTCTCGAGCAGTTCCCGCAAATTCGCAAAAGGCGTCTGTTTCTCTTCCACCGCTGCTCTCGCAGCCGGCCGGTCTGCGTTGGACGGCACCAGCGGCACGACCTCCGCGTCACTACTCGCGCGGCACTGCGGATCGCCTGCCGCGTGCGTCGGCACGAGCGGCAGCGCGAGCAGCACCTGCTCCTCGATCAACGCCGCGAGCGACAACTGCTCGGGCAGCCCCACGAACGGCTCGAAGCCACCGGGCGCGTCCTCGTCCTCGTCGCGCACGACGATCACCTGCGCCGATTCGTCGACGCCGGTTGCGCACGGTTCCAGGCAACGCTGGCACGGCATCATCGCGACGCCCTCGACGCGGACACCGACCGTCGTCCGGCCGTCGAACAAGCCGAACCGCAGCTTCGCATCCACGCGTGTGCCGGGCAGGCCGCCCGCGTCCCTCACTCGGTCGAACTGGGCGAATTCCAGGTGGCGCTCGACGACCGCGGCACGCGCCGCCAGCTCCTTAGCGTTGACCTGATCGGCCGGGCCGGGCGACATGGGCCGCGTATAATAGTGAGCCACCTCCCCCCTGTCAAAAATAAGACGAGCCTAAATCGTTGTTTTCCAAGG
>DASUMQ010000004.1:0-4367 GCA_036277615.1 Steroidobacteraceae bacterium | reverse complement strand
GGCGCTGTCGAAGATTTATCGCAACCAGCAGGAGCACGACCCGTCCGACATCCACCGGGCACGCGAGGTGGCGTCGAGCGAGGACCCGATTCCCGTCGGCATCCTGTACCGGAATCCCGAGGTGCCCTGCTACGAGGACCTTCGCGGCGCGGGCAGGCTGCGCACTGCAGACGACGTGCGACGGTCGCTCGAGGCTGAATTCGACAAGTTCACCGTGTGGCCGCAATGACCATGGACACCCAACTGCGTGCACAGGTCGTGTTCCACCTCGCCGGCCGTCGGGCCGACACACGACGCCACGACGCCTTGCCCGAGGGACTGCTGCCGGCGCTGCTGGCGCCGTATCGTCGCCTCGAAACCCTGCGTCACGATTTTCCGGCGCTGCTGTACCCGGCCGGTGATGAGTACGCGGACTCCCTGTCGGCGGCTGTCGACGCGGCGCTGCGTGCCGTGGCGCCTGCGGGCCCGCCCGGCGAATCGATGCGCAAGCGCGCGCTGCAGGTCGAGCGCCACCTCCGCCGCGGTGTGACGGCAGGCGCTTCGGGAACGTTACGCGAGTCCTGGGCCCAGGCGGTCGCAGAACTGGGGTCGGCCGCGGGTGACGCGGCATTCGAACGCGAGATGGCGAAGGTGGCCGAGGCGCTGCCGTCGGACGGCGAAATCGTCGGCTGCGACGCCGCATTCCCCGGGCGCTTCGTGCGCCACGCCTGGACGGTCGTGCAGCGGGACAAGGCGCGGCTCGCGCGGGCGCGGATCGACCGGCTCGTCGTGCGACTCGACGACATCCTGCGGGCCGACGCGGCACGCTCGCCGGAGGCTCATACCCCGACGCGGCTGCAGGCCACGTTCGGTGAGGCCCACCGCACCCTGTTCGACTTCGCGGCGATGTCGCGACTGCTGCGCAACGCCGGTCCGCACGCCGGACTGCCGCCCTCGAGGCGCGCCCGGATCGTCGCCGTGCTGGACCTGCTGCGGTCGCAGCGTTTTTATCCCGGCACGGACGGCGCGCCGGACCCGGCCGAGTTCGTGTTCGACCATACCGGGGCGGCGCTCGATGCGTTCCTCGCCCGGTGGCCCGCCATGGTGCAACTGCACAAGGCGCTGCTGGTGGCGGAGCTCGAGGCCGATGGCCAGTACGTCGAATCGCTGCACGACCCGATTTTCGCGGCGATCGACGAGACATCCCTCACGGCGGCCGACCTGCAGTTCTTCCCCGATTTCCTCGTCTGCACGAATTCGGCGTCCGGCTCCAACGTCGCCCTGCTCGAGGCGCTCTCGGCCGGCGTCCCGCTCAAGGTCATGGTGCAGGTCGGCGACCTGCTGGAACGGTCGGCGGCCGGGCTCGGGCGCTTCGCATTCGGCCTGCGGGAAGCCCAACTCGCACAGGCGGCCATGAGCCTCGAGGGCGTCTTCGTCCTGCAGACCGCGGCCTCGAACCTGCTGCGGTTGCGCGATACCGTACAACGCGGGTTGCGACACGCGGGCCCGAGCCTGTTCGCGATCTATGCGCCGCCCGCTGCCGCCGGCGACGCACTTCCCGTCTATCTCGCTGCGGCTGCCGCCATGCAGTCCCGCGCATTCCCGGCGTACGTGCACGATCCGGGTGCCGGAGCGGACCTCGTCGCGCGATTCTCCCTCGCGAACAATCCGCAGGTCGACGAGGACTGGCCGGTCGAATCACTGCAGTACGCGGATCCCGAGCTGCAGTCGGCGACGGAACGCGTGGCATTCACGTTCGCCGATTTCGCGCTCTGCGATCGCCGGTACGAGGCACATTTCGCCGTCGTCCCGCGCGCGGACTGGGATGCCGGCCAGGTCCCGGTTGCCGCGTGGCTCGCGAACCCGCCGGCGGATGCGTCGACGTCGGTGCCGTATGTCCTCGCGGTGGACGACGCGGGCATGCTCTGCCGGGTCGTCGTCGATGACACGCTGATGCGAGCGGCGCTCCGGTGCCGCGAATCGTGGCGCCGGCTGCAGGAACTTGCGGGCATCCACGATTCACGCGTCGCGCGTGCACTCGCCCGCGAACGTGAAGCCTGGGCGCTCGAACGAGCGTCGGTGAGCGCCAATACCGTGGGTGCGTCCGTCGACGGCGTGCCCGGCGTCACGGCCTCCGACGCGCCGGCGCGGACCGAGGACGCGCAGCCGACGCCGCCGCCGGAACGCGATCCAGGCGAGCCTTACGTCGAGACCTTGCGCTGTTCGAGCTGCAACGAGTGCACACTCGCGTTCCCCAAGGTGTTCGCCTACAACGACGACAAGCAGGCGTACATCCGCGACCTGAAGGCGGCCACGTATCGACAGCTCGTGGAAGCCGCGGAAAGCTGCCAGGTGTCGGTGATCCATCCCGGCAAGCCGCGGGACGCCAGTGAGCCCGGGCTCGAGGAACTGATCGAGCGCGCCAGGCCGTTCGTCTGAAGCGGCCCGGTCAGGTCGGGGCGCCGCCCACGCGCCGGAACAGACCCGTTTCGAGGCTCGGCTCGACGGCCGGAGCTGCATACACCGGCAGCTTCACCGTGAACGTCGAGCCCCGGCCTGCTTCACTCGCGACGTCGATGTCGCCGCCGAGCGCACGCGCGAGGTGACGCGAGATCGCGAGCCCCAGCCCCGTGCCCTCACGGTGGTTTCGCTGCGCGTCGCCCAACTGCACGAAAGGCTTGAACAGATGGGGCATGTCCGCCGCGGCGATGCCTGGGCCCGTGTCCTTCACCTCGACGCGAACCCACTCGCCGGCGCGTTCGGCGCTCAGGGTGATGCTGCCTTGCTCCGTGAACTTGACCGCGTTCGACAGCAGGTTGGCGACGATCTGGGTGACGCGTTTCGAGTCGCTGGTCATGGGGCCCACGCCCGGCGCGATGCGGCAGTGCAGGTGCAGGCCCTTCGCGTCCGCCTGTGAGGTGACCGAGTCCACGCCCCGCTGCAGCACCTCGGCGAGGTCGAACGGCTCGAGGCTGAACTGCATGCGCCCCGCCTCGATGCGCGAGAGGTCCAGGATCTCGTTGATCAGGTCGAGCAGCAGGCGCGAGGAGTCCTGCACGATCGTGAGCTGCCGCCGCTGCTCCTCGTTGAGGGGTCCCGAGAGCTCGCGCAGCACGATCTCGGTGAAGCCGATGATCGAGTTGAGCGGCGTGCGCAGTTCGTGCGAAACGGTGGACAGGAACGCGGTCTTGGCGCGGTCAGCCTGTTCGGCGCGGTCCCGCGCTTCCACGAGTTCCTGGGTGCGCTCGACCACCGTGTGCTCGAGCCGTGCGTTGGCCTCGACGACCGCGCGCTGCGCCCGACGCAGCTCGGTGATCTCGGTTGAGACGCCACCGACCGCGTAGACGCGGCCCTCGAGGTCGCGCAGCGGAAACTTGACCGACAGGAACGTGCGTTCGTCGTCGCCGTCGCCGATCGATTCCTCCACGTACAGCGTCTCGCCCGTATCGAAGATGCGCTGGTCGGAGGCGCCGTGGCTGGCAGCCTGGTCGGGTGTCCAGCGCAGCGCGCGGGTGTGGCCCAGGATGCTCCTGCGTGGCAGCCCCATGACCTGCGCCCCCGCTTCATTCATCAGCAGCGCGCGGCCTTCGCGATCGAACGCGTACACCGGCGTGGCGCTCGCGTCGATCACGGTCTGCAGCAGGTTGCGGCTTTCGTCCAGCTCCTTGCGCACCTCCAGCGTCTCGAGGCCGAAGCCGATCTCGGCCGCGACCTCCTCGAGCGTGCGGACGATGTCCGCATCGAAGAAGTCGGGCTCCGCCGCATAGACCATCAGCGCGCCGATCACGCGGCCCCGCATCCGCAGAGCGACGGCCGCCGAACTGCGCACGCCCGCGCGGTCCGCGAGCGCATGCCAGGGCCGGGTGCTGGGGTCGTCGAGGAAACGGTTGGCGAGCACCGTGATGCCCTCGCGCAGCGTGCGACCGACCGGCCCCTGACCGTGCGGGTCGTCGGACCGGCTGTTCACCTGCAGGTGCTCAAGGTAGCCGCCGTCCTCGCCAAAAGCGGCTTCGCGGACGATCGAGCCGTCGGGCTGCGTGCCGGCGATCCACGCGAACAGGAAGTGGCCGTGTTCGACCGCGACCCGCGTGATCGCCTGGTACAGCGAGGCGCGGTCCAGCATGCGCGCGATCGCGTGGTTGCAGCGCGAGAGCATGTCGTAGAGATCGCGCTGTCGCTCGATGCGGCGTCGGGCGGCGACCAGCTCACTCTGGTCGCGCACGATGCTCTGCACGTACGTACGTCCCTGGAATTCGACGCTTTTCGAACTCACTTCGACCGGGAGGATGCGTCCATCGCGGGTCCGGTGCTCGGTCTGGAACACCAGTGCACCACGGGCGAGCACTTCGCGGAACTGGCCACCAGCGACGGGCCGGGTCGCCTCGGCC
>DASUMQ010000003.1:0-3474 GCA_036277615.1 Steroidobacteraceae bacterium | reverse complement strand
GGTTGTTGAAGAACTCGGTCCAGAGCACCTTGCCGATCATGAGCATGCCCGGGTCGCCGAGCAGCGACGGAATCACGAACTCGCCGACGGCCGGGATGAACACGAGCAGGCAGCCGGCGATGATGCCGGGCTTCGACAGCGGCAACGTCACCTTGTAGAACGCCTGCCACGGCCGGCAGCCGAGGTCTTCAGCGGCCTCGAGCAGCGTGAGGTCCAGCTTCTCGAGGTTCGCGTAGAGCGGCAGGATCATGAACGGCAGGTACGAGTAGACGATGCCGACGTAGACCGCGAAATCCGTCTGCAGCATCTGGATCGGCTGGTCGATCACCCCGATCCACTGCAGGAAATTGTTGAGCAGGCCGTTGTTCTTGAGGATGCCGATCCACGCGTACACCCGCAGCAGGAACGACGTCCAGAACGGCAGGACGACCAGCAGCATCAGGATGTTGCGCGTGGAGGGACTGCTGCGCGCGATCGCATAGGCGATCGGATAGCCGATCAGCAGGCAGATCAGCGTGGAAACACCCGCCACCCAGATCGAGTTCAGGTAGGCGGTTCCGTAGAGGTCGTCCTGGACCAGGAAGGCGAAGTTGGCGAGGTTCAGCTGGATCTGCAGCATCTTTTCGCCGGCCCAGTGCAGCAGCGGCTCGTAGGGCGGCATCGCGATCTGCGTGGTCGAGAAGCTGATCTTCAGCACGATCGCGAACGGGACCAGGAAGAAGACGATCAGCCACAGGTAGGGCACCGCGGTGACGAGGTTGCGTCCCCGCAGGCCGAAGCGCTTGAGCCGCGCGTTCACTTCGTCACCACCACCGGGCTTTCGGGGTGCCAGCTCAGGTGGACGCGCTCGTCCCAAGTGATCCGGTCGTCCGCGTGTCGATACGTGTTGGGCTGCGTGATCCGCACGACCTTGCCCGAATCGAGCCGCAGCAGGTAGATCGACATGTCGCCCATGTACGCGATGTCCTGCACGGTCGCGCCGGCCCAGTTGTCGGCCTGCGCAGGCTTCTCGCGCGACATCATGATCTTCTCGGGCCGGATCGCGGCCCACACGGTGGCGCCCGGCGACGAACTGATGCCGTGGTCGACGTAGATCGGCGCCTCGAGGTCGTCCGATTCGATCCGCACGTACGAGGGCTCATCCTCGATCAGCCGGCCCTCGAACATGTTGACCGAGCCGATGAACTCGGCGGCGAAGCGCGAGGCCGGATACTCGTACATCTCGCTCGGCGTGCCGACCTGGATGATTTCGCCGTGGTTCATCAGCCCGATCCGCGACGACAGGGTCATCGCTTCTTCCTGGTCGTGCGTGACGACGATGAACGTGACGCCGAGCGTCTCCTGGATGTTGATCAATTCGAACTGCGTGTGCTCGCGCAGCTTCTTGTCGAGCGCCGCGAGCGGCTCGTCGAGCAGCAGCAGCTTCGGCTTCTTCACGAGCGAGCGCGCGAGCGCGACGCGCTGGCGCTGGCCGCCGGAGAGCTGGTGCGGCTTGCGCTTCGCGAACTGGCCGAGCTTGACCAGGTCGAGCATGTCGCCGACGCGCTTCGCGATCTCGGCTTTCGGGAGACCCTCCTGCTTGAGGCCGAACGCGACGTTCTGCTCGACCGTCATGTGCGGGAACACCGCGTACGACTGGAACATCATGTTGACCGGTCGCTCGTACGGCGGGATCGACGTCATGTCGACGCCGTCGATGTAGATCCGTCCCGAGGTCGGCCGCTCGAACCCGGCGAGTATGCGCAGCAGCGTAGTCTTGCCGCAGCCCGAGGCGCCGAGCAGGCAGAAGATTTCCTTCTTGTAGATGTCGAGCGAGACGTCGTCGACGGCGACGAAATCACCGAACTGCTTGGTGACTTTCTCGATCCGGACGTACGGCTTCGCGTCCGGGTCCTTCCAGGGTTCGAACTTCTGCTGCGCCGGGCGCGATGAGGTCGACATAGGGTCTCGTGGAGTTGCGTGCGTGCGCGCCGCGGCGCGGCGTGCCTTCGTGCTTCCCGTCTTGGTCGTTCGTTGGTTCGTCGGCGACCGGCGGCCTTCCCCCGCTGCCGGCGGTCGTTGGGTTATATCTCAGCCCACCGGCATTGTGTAGCCAGTGGCCCTGAGGAAAAGAAAACGGGGCGGCCGGATGGTGTCCGGACCGCCCCGCGGTATGCGCTGCCGGTGCGGCTTACTTGCCAGTGGTGAACCGGGTCCAGCTGCGGTTCAGCAGCCGCGTGAATTCCGCCGACTCGGCGAGGTCGGGGAACAGCTTCGCCTTCACTTCGGCCGACGGGAAAATGCCGGGGTCGCTGCGCACCTCCTCGCTGATCTTCTCGAACGACGCGGAGTTGCCGTTCGCGTAGTTGATGAAGTCGGAATTGGCCGCGGCGATTTCCGGTCGGTTCATGAAATCGATGAACGCGTGCGCATTGTCCGGGTGCGGCGCATCGGCCGGGATCGCGAACATGTCGAACCAGATGATCGTGCCTTCCTTCGGCACGCTGTACTTGATCACGTTGCCCTGGCCCGCCTCGGCCGCACGGTCACGCGCCTGCAGGATGTCGCCGCTCCAGCCGACCGCGACGCAGATCTCGCCGTTCGCGAGCGCGTCGATGTAGTTCGAGCTGTGGATCATGCGGATGTAGGGACGGACCTTCATCAGCATGTCTTCGGCGAGCTTCAGGTCCGCTTCGGACTGGCTGTTCGGGTCCTTGCCGAGATAGGCCAGCGCGACGCCGACGATCTCGCTCGGCGCGTCGAGCACGGAGATGCCGCAGTCCTTGAATTTAGCGGCCACGGCCGGATCGAACACCATCCGGAAGCTGTCGATGGGGGCGTTCGGGTCGATCTTCTTGACCTTGCCTTCGTTGTAGCCGATGCCGGTCGTGCCCCACATGAAGTTGACCGAGTGCTCGTTGCCCGGGTCGTGCAGGGCGACCCGCTGCAGCACTTCAGGGTCGAGCTTGTCCCAGTTGGGGATCTTGCTGCGGTCGAGCGCGCGGAACACGCCCGCCTTGATCTGGCGTTCGAGGAACGATGCCGACGGCACGACCACGTCGTACCCCGTGTTGCCGGCGAGCAGCTTGGTTTCGAGGACTTCGTTCGAATCGAAGACGTCGTAGTTGACCTTGATCCCCGTTTCGGCCGTGAACTGCTCGAGCGTCTTCGGGTCGATGTAGTCCGACCAGTTGTAGACGTTGACGACTTTCTCTTCAGTGGAGGCCGGCGCGGTGGCCGCTGGAGCGCCCGCAGTCTCCGCGGCGGGAGGCGCTTCTTGCTTCTTGCCGCAGCCTGCGAGCGCAGTGGCCGCGAGCAGGCCCACGAGCCCGGCGCGAATGCTGTTACTCATCCTTGCATACCCCTGTGATGACGACGACCAACGGGACACCGGTTTTCGCTGCGACCGGCGAGGATGGTTGTATAGCGAAGAAACTTTTCCGTGGCTAGGGGGGAATGGCGGGCAGATGGGGACACTCCGAATATTCGTCGCTC
>DASUMQ010000002.1:0-11910 GCA_036277615.1 Steroidobacteraceae bacterium | reverse complement strand
AAATAGGTTTCGAAGAACCGCGTGAATGCGCGCTCGTCGCCCGCGAGCATCGCAGCGACCAGGTCGCGATCGTCCTTCACGGCATCGTCCATCGGCGCATGCGAGTAAGACGCAGCACCCCGGCCAAATCAATCGCCGGTCGGTCATCGGGCCGGCCAGCACGCGATCGGGGAGCCGCTAACTCCATGAAATAAAATGGGTTTACGGAAGTGATCGAGCTCGAGATTGATTTCGCCGCGTCGCGACGTCTCACGGAAGTCCGCCCTCGACGCGCGGGCGCCTCGAGGAGTCGACTTGAACGCGACCGACATGACGAGCCACGTGACGCAGAAGATCGGCAGTGCGCAACCGGACGTGCAGCGGCGGGTGCCTGGCAAAGGCACGAGGCTGGAGGTGGTTCACCGCACCGACGCCGGCCGCGACGAGCTCGAACACTTCGTCCGGGCGGCGTTCGAGTCCAGGCACGGCGCGACCGTGCGCTCGTTCATGCCGACGTTGCTCGCGTATCGCGATGGCGCCGGCGCCTTGCGAGGCGTGGCAGGTGTCCGTGGCGCGCACGAAGGCCGCCTGTATCTCGAGCAGTATCTCGATCGACCGATCGAGCAGGCGCTCGCAAGCGCGCTGGCGTCCAGGGGCATCGATCGTGTCGGGCGCCACGAGATCGCGGAAGTCGGCAACCTGGCCGGCGCAAGTTGTCGCGCGGCAGTGCGCCTCGTTGCGCACATACCGGCATACCTCGCGGGAGCGCGCTATCGGTGGATCGTGTTCACCGCAACGGATGCGGTGAGGCAGATCCTGGCCGGCTTTGGCGCGCCACTGATCGAACTGGCGCGCGCCAGCGGCGCGAGCGTGCGCGGCTCGCGCGACGAGTGGGGGCGCTACTACGAAACGGATCCGCGTGTCTGCGCGGCGTACCTGCGCGACGCGGAACGGCTGCCCGGCTTTGCGCGGCTGCCCGGGGGCCAATGACGTGCTCCTGCGCACGCTCGCTGCCGCAGACCCTGCCGCGACTGCGCTCGCCGACGAGCGGCGTGCGGTCACGTACGGTGACCTGGGGGAATTGCTCGAGCGCGAACGCGACTGGCTCGTCGCGAGCACGAGCGAGCGCTTCGCGCTGCTCGCCGACAACGGGGTGGCCTGGGCGATTGCGGACCTCGCGCTGCACGTGGGCGGACTGTTCTCCGTGCCGCTGCCTGGTTCGTTCACGGACGCACTCACGGTCCACGCGCTCGACGACGCGGGCATCGACACGCTGTTGACCGACGACGTCCCGCGTGCGCAGCGGCTGCCGGGCTGGCGGCTCGACGGTGCAACCCCGGCGTCCGGGCTGTTCCGATTTCGCCGCGAACTGGACTCTTCGCAACGACCGGTCGTGGCTCACGGCACCGGCAAGGTGACGTACACGTCGGGCAGCACGTCGCGGCCACGCGGCGTCTGCCTGGCCGGCGGGTCGCTCGAGTCGGTCGCCACTGCCGTGGCCTGCGCGACGGCGCAGCTGGACATCGAGCGGCACCTTTGCCTGCTGCCGCTCGCGACGCTGCTCGAGAACGTGGCCGGCCTCTACGCGCCGCTGTTGCGCGGCGCCACCTGCCTGGTTCCGTCGTGCAGCACCACCGGCATCGACTACGCGGGGCTCGACGTGGCTAGATTGGCCGGCGTCGTTGCGAGCCTGCGACCGAACAGCCTGATCCTGGTGCCCGAACTGCTGCAGGCGCTCGTTGCGGCCGCCGAGCGCGGCTGGCGCGCGCCGACTTCGCTGCGCTTCGTCGCGGTGGGGGGCGCTCGCGTTTCGCCGGCGCTGCTCGCGCGTGCGGACACCGCCGGCATCCCGGTGTTCGAAGGTTACGGCCTGAGCGAGTGCGCGTCGGTCGTCTGCCTCAACACGCCGCAGGCACGACGCGCCGGAGCCGTCGGTCGGCCACTGTCGCACGTGCGCGTGCGTGTCGACGCGCAGGGACAGGTGCACGTCGCGGGCAACACGATGCTCGGCTATCTCGGCGCCGCGCCGTTGCCGGCCGGCGCGGAATTCGCGACGGGCGACCTCGGACGCTTCGACGACGACGGCTTCCTGCAGCTGCAGGGTCGCCAGGGCAACCGCTTCATCACGAGTTTTGGTCGCAACGTTTCGCCCGAGTGGGTCGAAAGCGAGGTCGCGCAACGTCTCGACGGTCGGCCGGTGCTGGCCTGCGGCGAGGCGCGGCCTTACGTCGTGGCGCTCGTCGGCGTTGCGGCCGACGAAGCGGACGACGCGGCCGTCACGCGCGCGATCGCGGCGGCGAATGCGGCGCTGCCGGTCTACGCGCAGGTGCGGCACTGGGCGCGCACCGACCAGCCCTTTTCGTTCGCGGACGGGACGCTCACGGCCAACGGCCGCCCGCGTCGATCCGCCATCCTCGCTCGTCATCGCGACCGGATCGACGCGCTCTACACCGAGGCCGCGGCCTCCTGACCTCCTGCACGGACCCCAATGCACCTTTACCAGCGTCTACAGACCGAAACCGCGGCCGACCGCGACCTGCTGCTCTCCGCACCGGCGATCCAGCGCGCGTTGCGCGGCGACGTCACGCGCGAGCTCTACGTCGAGTTCCTGACCCAGGCGTATCACCACGTCCGCCACACGGTGCCGCTGATGATGGCCGTGGGCGCGCGGCTGCCCGAGCGCCACGAGTGGCTGCGCGACGCCGTCCTGCACTACCTCGACGAGGAGGCAGGTCACGAGCAGTGGATCCTGAACGACATCGCCAGCGCCGGTGGCGATCGCGCGGCGGCCGAGGGCTCGCAACCGGCCGTGGCGACCGAAGCCATGGTCGCGTATGCCTACGACACGGTCATGCGTCGCAACCCGCTCGGGTTCTTCGGCATGGTCTACGTGCTCGAGGGCACGAGCGTGGCGCTGGCGCTTCACGCTGCGGACCGCATCCAGGCGACGCTCGCGCTGCCCACGAACGCTTTCAGCTACCTGCGCAGCCACGGCGAGCTCGACCGCCAGCACGTCGGCGACCTCGAAGGAATTCTCGGCCGTTTCACGGACGACGACGATCGCGCGGCCGTGATCCGTTGCGCGCGGGGCATCTTCTGGCTCTACGGGCCGATGTTCCGCGGGCTCGACGCCGCGGTGGACGCTCGCGACGTCGGCACGCCGGCGCTCAGGCGGTTGGCATGAATGGGAGCCAGATTCGCGCGGTCGTCACGGGCGCGACCGGCGGCATCGGTCGCGAGCTTGCGGCGGAGTTGCAGCGTCGCGGCGCTGCCGTGACGCTCGTCGCCCGCGACGCCGAGGTGTTGCAGCAGCTCGTGCGCTCGCTCGGTGGTCGGTCCGAGCGGCTGACGTACTGCGCCGCCGACGTCGCGACCGCGAGCGGTCGACACGAGGTCGCCGAGGCTGCGGTCTCGCGCGCGTGCAACGTGCTCGTGAACAACGCCGGGCTCGGTGAGTTCGCGTTCGTCGACGACCAGACCGACGTCGCCCTCGAGCGGCTGTTCGCGGTCAACGCGCTCGCGCCGATGCAACTGGTGCGCGCGCTGCTGCCACACCTGCGGAGCCAGCCGGCGGCCGCCGTGCTCAACGTCGGCTCCGTGTTCGGCAGCCTGGCCTATCCAGGATTTGCGGCGTACTCGGCCAGCAAGTTCGCGCTCCGCGGCTTTACGGAGGCGCTGCGCCGCGAGCTGGCCGACACGCGCGTCCGCGTGCATTACCTGGCACCGCGCGCCACGCGCACGACCATGAACGCGTCGGCCGTCGAACGGATGAACGCCGAGCTCGGGGTCGCGATGGACCTGCCCGGGCCCGTCGCCCGCGCGGCCTGCGACATGCTCGAGCACGGCAGGGTCGAGGCGGTGCTCGGCTGGCCCGAAAAGATGTTCGTCCACATCAACGCACTGCTGCCTCGGCTCGTCGACGGGTCGTTGCGCCGGCAGTTGCCCGTCATACGCCGGCACGCGCAACTCGCGGCGGCCGAGCGCACCACTGGAACCTGAGGAGAACGGACCGATGACCAAGTACGCACGACACGCCATCGCGCTGGGAGCTTGCCTGGCTACGCAAGCGTTGTTCGCCGCCCCGCCTGCGGAGCCGGCTTTCGACGCCGAGCTGCTGGCGATCCAACAGGCCTGGGCCCGAGCCAACTACGAGACTCCCGCGGGGGACGCGCGCGTCAGTGCGTTCGACGTGCTCGAGAAACGGGCGGAGAAGTTCACGCACGAGCACCCTGACCGCCCGGAGGCGTTGATCTGGGAAGGCATCATCGAAAGCAGCTACGCCGGCGCGAAAGGCGGCCTGGGCGCGCTCTCGCTCTGCAAGGAAGCCAAGGGCAATCTCGAGGCGGCGCTCGAGCTGGACCCGAAGGCCCTCGACGGCTCGGCCTACACGAGCCTCGGCACGCTGTACTTCAAGGTGCCGGGGTTCCCGCTCGGGTTCGGCGATGACGGCAAGGCCGAGAAGCTGCTGAAGAAGGCGCTCGAGCTGAACCCGACGGGCATCGACCCGAACTACTTCTACGCCGAGTATCTCGCCGGGCAGCATCGATACCAGGAAGCGCTGCAGTACCTCGACAAGGCCGCCAAGGCGCCACCGCGAGCGGGGCGGGAATCGGCCGACAAGGGCCGCCGCGGCGAGATCGCCACGTTGCGGCAGAAGGTGCAGGCCAAGCTCGGCTGAGATCAGGCGGCCGCGTGGTGCACGGCGAGCGCGGCGATGAGCGCGGCGAATTCGGACGCGAGCGGCGCATCGACGCGCAGCGGCCCCTCGTGCCCCGGCACGGACGCGAATTCGAGCCGGGTGCAGGCGAGCAGCAGTCGCCGCACGCCGAACTGCGCGGCGAACAGGCGGTTGTGCCGGCCCTTGCCGTACGTCGAGTCGCCGACGATCGGGTGCGAGGCGCCGGCGAGGTGTCGCCGCAGTTGGTGTCGCCGACCGCCCTGCGGCGAGAGTTCGATCAGCGCGTAACGCGAGGTCGGATAGCGGTCGACGTGCACGGGCAACTCGTAGGTCGCGAGGCGTCGATAGCGCGTGGTCGCCGCGCGCGGTTCGAGCGATTGCGGGCCAATCCGCTCGTCCTCGACCGCGGCCAGCGGGCGGTCGATCGAGCCGGCGGTTTCGGGCCAGCCCCGCACCAGCGCGACGTAGGTCTTGTTGACATCGCGCGTCGCGAACGCCTGCGACAAAGCCTTCGCGGCCTCCGCGTCGAGCGCGAGCACGAGCGCGCCCGAGGTTCCCTTGTCGAGGCGATGGACCGGATGGACGCGACGGCCGAGCTGGTCGCGCACGATCTGCAGCGCGAACCGCGTCTCGTGCCGATCGAGCGGCGACCGGTGCACGAGCAGGCCAGACGGCTTGTCGACGACGACCATGCGGTCGTCGCGGTAGAGCACCGGCAACACTGGCTTCACGACAGCACGAACACCCGCACGAGCACGTCGCCGATGCCGACGAGCGCCGCGCCCGCGATGAGCCCGGCGCAGATCGGTTCCTGCGAGTCGACCCAGAGCGCGTGACCCCTCGACTGCGGATGCGGCCCGTATTTGCGCGCGGCGAGCCAGAACCCGGCGGAGCCCAGGAACATCATCAGCGTCGAATCCGGTGGCACCACCACGCCGAGCCCGATCGCTAGCGGCGCCAGCGGGAAACGGTTGTTCGTGCGCACGCGCAGGATTTCCATGACGAGCGCCGCGACGCCCGCGATTGCCATCGACCACGCGATCGACGCCGTGAGCAATCCGCCGGCCGCCTCGCCGCCGAAGACCGCAGTGACGAGGTCCGAGACGCCCTTCCATTGCAGCGCCGCGGGAAACGCGAACTTGTCGCTGACCATCGTCTCGGCGACGCTCACGCCCGCGCCGGCGTCGAAATTCTTCAGGCCGAACAGCAGGAAGAACAGCGGCGTCGCTGCGAGCGCGCCCGCGACGATTCCGATCACGTGCCCGATCGCCTGCTGGCGCGGCTTGGCGCCGAGCATGTAGCCCGGCTTGATGTCCATCAGCAGGTTCGACGCGTTGCTCGCGACCTCGGCGCTCATGACGGCGGTCATCAGGTTCGTCGCCGGCGTGCGCGGGTCGATCGCTCCGAACGTGAACTGGGGAATCTTGGAGAGCGATCCGGACGGTGTGATGCCGGTGAGGGCCGTGCTGCTCGCGGCGATCACTGCGAGCACCAGGATCAGCGGGATCGCGAGCGCCCCGAGCAGCCAGTGCACGCCGAACCACTCGTGCAGCATCCACACGCCGAAGGCGCCGATCAGCGGCACGCCGATCCACGAGACCGGCAGCGGCAGTTCGATGTCGCGCAGCACGTCCTCGGCGTCTGCGGTGCCGCTGCGCCGCCGCAGGCTGCGGAAGGCGGCGACGAACACGTCGGGACGCGCGAACAGCGCCACGAGCGAGGCCACCACCATCATCGTGATGCCCCACCAGAGCGACCAGTTGTTGACGATGTGGGCACGTCCGAACTGCGCCGTGCCCGCGGCGATCGATCCGGCCCGGGGTTGGATCTCGCCGAGCGCGATCATCACCGGTGCGACGAAGACGAAGTTGAGCACGGCGCCGAGCAGCAGACTGCTCCCCGCGCGGATGCCCATCAGGCCGCCGGCGCCGATCATCGCGAAATCGAGAGTGGGTGACAGCGCGAGCTGCCGGAGGTCGACGCCGACGAGTCTGGGCAGCGGCGCGTACCCCTTGTCGACGAGCCAGTAGTACCAGGCGTCGAGGTTGCCCGGCAGGTGCCACGACGAAGTGGCGCCGAGCCACCGCTCCTGGATCAGCCGCATGTAGCTTTCGCCGGACACGAAACTCACGCCGCCGGCGAGCGCGGCGGCCACGGCGAGCGCTTTCGCGCGCAGCATTCCCGCGGCTGCGGCGCCGCGGTCGTAAAGCGCGTCGAGCACCACGCCGCAGGCCCGCCCTTCCGGGAACGGATGCTGCTCGTCGTTGACGAAGCGCCGCTTCATCGGGAACGCGACCAGCACGCCGAGCACCGACAGCACGATCGTGAACACCATCACCTGCCAGAGCGGCAGCACGACGTTGGTCGCCCACATGTACGCGGCGATGCCCGAGGTGAGCGGCATCGTCATGTAACCCGCGGCGGTCGCGATCGACTGCACGCAGTTGTTCTCGAGGATGGTCATGTCGCGCGCGCCGAGACGCGAGAACACCCGGTAGAGCGCGAAGGCCAGGATCACGGACGTGAGGCCGACGCCGAGCGTCCAGCCGGTCTTGGCGCCGACGTAGAGGTTGGTCACGCTCAGCAGCCCGCCGAGCCCGAACCCGGTCAACGCCGAGCGCAGCGTGAGTTGCGCCATGTTGCCCCGGTAGACGTTCTCGAGCCACCAGCGATCCTTCTGCTCGCGGCTCCAGTCGCGAACCTGCTCGGGCGTCAGCTGCTTGAGGGCCATGGGGGCTCTTCGGGCAAAAGTCGCCGGAGAATACCCCAGGTAACCTTGGATCTACTCCCACATGGGCGCGACCGTGTGCGATTCCCGCCGCGGGCGCGCAGCTTGAGACCGCGCAGCGCGCGGTTCAGCGGCCCAGGTTCAGTGCCGCGGCCCAGGCAAACACGATCAATGTCACCGTGCCAAGACCCGCGAGCGATTGGCCGAGTGAGCCGGGCGGATGACGACGCAGGGCCAGCAGAAGTCCGGCGACGCCGCCCGCGACGAAGCCCGTGAGGTGCGCGAGCACGTCGGTGCGTTCGCCGCCGACACCGGTAAAGCCGAGCAGGCAGACACCGGCGACCAGCGGCGCCCAGCGATATGCCCAGCGCTCGCCCTCGGCGGCGCGACGTCGCCACGCATAGGCCGCGAGCACGCCGAGCAATGCGAAGACGGTGGTCGAGGCGCCGGCAGAGACGTGCTCGAGCGGCTGGAACGATGCATTACAGGCGTTGGCCGCGGCGGCCGCCAGCGTGGCAGCCCCGAACGCCACGCCCGGCCCGAGCAACTGTGCCGCGAGCCAGCCGAAAAACGCCCCGAAACCAAGGTTACCGAGCAGGTGGGCCACGTCGAAATGCAGCGTGAGCGCCGTGACGGCACGCCAGGCCTCGCCGGCGCGAAACGCGGCCGTGTCGAGCGCGCCTGCGGCCAGCCAGTTCGTCGACCATGCTTTCTGTCCGCTGAGCCACGCGATCGTCAGCAGCAACAGCGCGTAGACCAGCGGTCCGACCCACGCGTGCGGCTGCGGGCCCTCGAGCGGACGCGCCCGCGCTTTCGGGGGGTTTTCGCGGTCGTACGTTCGCAGGTGGCGGACCGCGGTCGATACGGACGCGGGCGCGACCAGCAGGCTCCAGTTCGAGCCCACGCCGACCACCTGCGACTCGATGCCGACCGCGTGCAGCATGAACGCGCGTTCGTCGCAGGCGGGACGCCAGTGCGATCGGTAGACCTCGACCGGCAGCTCGGGCAGCGCTGCGAAGGGGGGTGAGCCGTTCATTCGCGACAGGAAGCGAGCCGGCTCCGTGTCAGGGTTGCAGCGCGCGGTAGAGGAACGGCAGGCTCACGTCCATGCGGTAGTCGACATCCGAGTGATTGTCGTCGAACTCCTCGTAGTGGTGCGGGATGCCCGCGTTTTCAAGGGCCCGCGACAATTGCCGCGTGCCGTAGTGGATGTGGTACTGGTCGCGCCAGCCGCAGTCGATGTAGATGCCCTGCAGCCGCCGCAGGTTCCGCACGTAGCGCTGCACGAGCAGCACCGGGTCGTGCTGCAGCCAGCGCTGCCAGCGGTCCTCGAGCAATTCTCCCGATTCGAGGTGGAACGGGAGCCGGAACCCGTTCGGCGCCTCGGGGTCGGGGTCGTAGGTCGCCGCCATGCAGACGTTCATGATCGCGTGGCCCTCGTGCGGCGACAGCTTCGGCTTTTTCCACATGGCTTCGAGGAAGCGACGGACACGGCCGTCGTCGAATCCGTCGAGCATCCGCGCCTCGTCCTCGGCGTCGAGGCGGTTCGAGTACCGCCCGTCCCTGCGGGGCGGCCTGCGGTACTTGCCGAGTTCGTTCAACGTGTTCGGCCAGTCCGCGCGATACACGAAGTCGAAGTACGCATCCCCCGAGTGATTCGCGATCGCGCCCCAGTGCGCGGTGTACTTCATGCCGTGGATCATCACGCCGTAGCCGCCCGAGGACTTGCCGAAGCAGCCACGGTGTTCGCGCGCGGCGAGCGTGCGGAATTCGCGGTCGACGAGCGGGATCACTTCCTGCAGCAGGAAGTCGGCATACAGGCCGATCGCGGACGAGTTGACGTACTGGTTGCCGCCGAGCGCGGTGAAGCAGTCGGGAAACGCGATGATCGCCGGTCCCATCTTGCGTTCGTGGACGAGCCGTGCGGCGCGCTCGGCGACGTTCTCGCTGAACGGTTTCCAGTTCAGGTGCGCGAGGCCCGTGCCGGTGAAGCCGACCATGTCGTAGAGCACCGGAAAACGCCGGCCGCGGCCGTGCGTGACGCCGCGGTCGTACTCCGCTGGCAGCCACACCGCGAGCCGTCGCGTGGCCGAATCGCCCAGCGGATTGTCCGCGAGGATCTTCGATTCGTGCTCGATGACGACGATTCTGCCCGCCGCGCCGACGGGTCGCTTCCTGGCCATGCCTCACTCCTCCGCAGCACGACGAACCGGACGGCAGTGTCGCGTATTCGCCAGCACTGCGCGACCGCAGCGCTCGAGCGGCTGCTCAGCTGGTAGGAACGCTGGCCGAAGTGGCGCTCACGGCGCCGGGCGCGATTGCATCGTCGGACGACGATGCTCACAGCCGGCCGCTTGCGGTCCGAACAGCGCCTCGTGCAGCGCCGTCTCGTCGATGTCGGCCGACTCGCTGTTCTGCAGTACGGCGATCGTCACGCCCGCCTCGGGGTAATGGGCCAGCCACGTCGAGAAGCCTTCGATGTCGCCGCTGTGCCAGACCCGACGGCCCGCGCTGGTGTTCGTGATGAACACGCCCATGCCGTAGTCCGAATCGAGGCCGCGCTGCCAGGCCTCGGGCATGCCAAATTTGGTCGTGCGACCGTCGCTCAGCGTGCCCGGCGCGATCATCTGGCGCAGCGTGGCCGGCGGCAGGACGGTGCCCGAGAACAGGGCGTGCGACCACCGCAGCAGGTCGTCGACCGTGGTCCGCAGGCCTCCCGCGGCGCCGGGAATCGTCGGGCTGATCCATTCGGCGTTGGCGTATCCGCCCGCGGCGGTCTTGGCCTTCCTGTAGCCTTGCGCGCGGTGCGCGACGACGTCGACCGGATCGTCGAACCCGGTCCGGGTCAACCCGGCCGGTTGGAACAGCTCCTCGCGAAAAAAGACCTCGAGCGACTTGCCCGAGATGCGTTCGACCACCGCGCCGAGCAGCGCGTAGTTCGAGTTGCTGTACGCCCAGCGCGTGCCGGGCTGGAACAGGAACTTCGGCTCGAGCCGCGCGATCCACGCGACCATGTCCTGCGAGGAGCGCGCGACGGACTTGGTGCGCTGCCCTTCGGGATCCTCGGCGTAATCGGGAAGGCCCGACGTGTGCACGAGCAACTGTCGGAGCGTCACCGTGCTCGCCTGGGGCAGCTCCGGCACGAATCGCGCCAGTTTGTCGTCGAGCGACAGCCGTCGCCGTTGCACGAGCCGCAGCACCGCCGCGGCGGTGAATTGCTTCGTAACCGAGGCCAGTTTGAAAACGGTGGGGCGACGGATCGGCACGTCGTGCTCGAGATTGGCCGTGCCGTAGGGCCGCACGAACAACGGCTGGCCGTGGCGCGCGACGCCGACGATCATGCCGGGCGCCCCTTGCGACATCGTCTTGCGAATCGAGGCGTCGATGGCAACGACGGAGGGCTCGCAGAGCCCGCTCGTCGCATCCGGCCGTGCCGCGCACATGAAGATGGTGCACGCCACCCCGACGAGCAGCGCGCAGCGTCGCGTCGGGTTCATCGGGAAGAGATTCCAGCTTGGCGCCGACGCACTCCATGGGAGCGCGCCGGCGCCTTGCTTACCGCGCAGTTACTTGCCGTCGCGATCCGCGTCGCCCGGCATGGCCCGTTCGACCGTATCGCGTGCACGCTCGAAGGCGTCGCGCGTCGCGTGCTTGGCGTCCTGCCAGGCCAGGCGGGACCTGCCGCGCGTCGAGTCCCAGGTGCGCTCGAACTCGGGCTCGACCTCGTCGAACGTGCGGCCGTGATAGTCCGGATATCGCTCGTATCCCATGCGATAGGCCGGACCGTAGTCGTCGAAGCTCGAACCGGTCGTCACGTAGGAACGAGACGAGTAGTTCTTCTTCCAGTAGTCGTCCTCGACCTCCGGATTGATCCGGTCGGCAATGGCCTTGCCGCCGAGCGCGCCGGCGACGGCGCCCACCGCCGCACCGATCGCGGCGCCTGCCGGGCCGCCCAGGCCGCCCGCCGCCGCACCCGCCAACGCACCACCCGCGATGCCACCGACGGCTCCGCCTGCGAAGGCACCACCCGCGACGCCCGCGGCGTCCTTCTTGTCGTCTTCGTCCAGCAAACGGTTACGATCCTTGTCCGCCATGGTTCATCTCCTTCGTGGAAAAACTTTCCCGGACCCGCATCGGGCCAGGTGCAGCATTTCAAGATGGACGCGGAGTCGAGTCTGTAGGAGCCCGTGCGTCACGACGACGGGCTAACACTTCGCTGCGTGAGCACGACGCGCCGTCACGAGTAGGCGATGTACAGCTGTCGAAGCGAACCGCAAGAATCGTGTCGCGAGGAACCAGATGCAAACGCGCGAGCGGCGCGGGTCACGTGCGACGGCTCGCCTCGGCGGTCGGCGCCGACGATAGATCACTCCCGCGCGCTGAGGATCGCGCGCGCGGCATTGCGACCCGCCGTGCCACTGATGCCGCCACCGCCGTGCACGCCGTTGCCGCAGAGCCAGAGGCCGTCCACCGGCGTGCGATGGTTCGACCAGCCCGGCATCGGCCGCATGAACAGCATCTGGTC
>DASUMQ010000001.1:0-12885 GCA_036277615.1 Steroidobacteraceae bacterium | reverse complement strand
AAGAAGCCCGGCGTGCACCTGGCACCCGCGGGCATCACGCTGCAGGAACTCGTGGACGAGTACTGCGGCGGCATGCTCGACGGGCACACGCTCTACGGCTACCTGCCGGGCGGCGCGTCGGGCGGCATCCTGCCGGCATCGATGGCGAACATCCCGCTGGACTTCGACACGCTGAACGCATACGGCTGCTTCATCGGCTCGGCGGCGGTGGTGGTGCTGTCGGACAAGGACACGGCGGTCGCCGCGGCGAGGAACGTCATGAGGTTTTTTGCCGACGAATCGTGCGGCCAGTGCACACCGTGCCGCGTCGGCACCGTCAAGGCACTGCACCTGATGAATGCGGCCACCTGGAACCGGCCGTTGCTCGAGGAATTGTCGCAGGCGATGGTCGATGCGTCGATCTGCGGCCTCGGCCAGGCCGCGCCGAATCCGGTGCTCAGCGTGCTCAAGTATTTTCCGGGCGAGGTCAAGTAGGGCAGGGACCTCGGGTCATCCCGACAAGACCGATGCGCCAGAAACCCCACTCCGTGACAGACGCCGCCTCGATCACCTTCGTGCTCAACGGCCAGGAGGTCGTGGGCCGTGCCGATTGGACGATCCTCGAAACTGCCGATCGCCTGGGCGTCGAGATCCCGCGGCTCTGCTACATGGAGGGAATGCGGCCCGACGGCAACTGCCGCACGTGCATGGTCGAGATCGAGGGTGAGCGCGTCCTTGCGCCGTCGTGCTGCCGCTATCCGAAAGACGGCATGGTGGTCACTACCAACAACGCGCGCGCCCTCGTGAGCCAGAAGATGTCGATCGAGCTGTTGCTCGCGGACGTCCCCGCGACTCGGTACACGCTCGATTCCGAACTGGATCGATGGGCGAAGAAGCTGTCGATCGGCAAACCCCGGTTCGGCGCGCGTCCGCAACCGGCGCAGGACGTCTCGCACCCGGCGATCGCGGTCAACCTCGATGCCTGCATCCAGTGCAAGCGCTGCGTGCGCGCCTGCCGCGAGGAGCAGGTGAACGACGTCATCGGCTACGCGTCACGCGGCCATCACTCGAAGATCGTTTTCGACTTCGACGATCCCATGGGCCATTCGACATGTGTCGCTTGCGGCGAGTGCGTGCAGGCCTGCCCCACCGGTGCGCTGATGCCGGCACGTGACGTGGGCAAGGTCGTGCCGGACAAACAGGTCGACTCGGTGTGCCCGTACTGCGGTGTCGGCTGCCAGCTCACCTATCACGTCAAGGACAACCGGATCCTTCACGTGCAGGGGCGCGACGGCCCGGCGAACGCACGCCGGCTGTGCGTCAAGGGTCGCTACGGCTTCGACTACGTGCAGCACCGGCACCGGCTGACCGGGCCGCTCATTCGCAAACCGGGCGTGCCCAGGCACAAGGACTTCAAGGTCGATCCCGAGCGCTGGCACGAGGTTTTCCGTGAAGCGACGTGGGACGAAGCGCTGGAGCTGGCAGCCGGCGGCCTGCGCGACATTCGCGACACGTTCGGCAAGCGCGCGCTCGCCGGCTTCGGATCCGCGAAGGGCACCAACGAAGAGGCGTACCTGTTCCAGAAGCTCGTCCGCACCGGGTTCGGCTGCAACAACGTCGACCACTGCACGCGCCTGTGCCATGCATCCAGCGTCGCGGCCTTGATGGAAGGGATCAACTCGGGCGCCGTATCGAACCCCGTGCGCGACGTCGCCAACGCCGAGGTGATCTTCCTGATCGGGGCCAACCCGACCGTCAACCACCCCGTGGCGGCGACCTTCATCAAGAATGCGGTCAAGGCCGGCACGAAGCTGATCGTGGCCGATCCGCGCCGCGGCGACCTGGCGCGACACGCCGCCTACACCCTGCAGTTCAATGCGGACACCGACGTCGCGCTCCTCAACGCGATGCTCCACACGATCGTCACCGAGGGGCTGACCGACCGGCGGTTCATCGAAGACCGGACGTCAGGCTACGAGGCGCTGGCCGAGAACGTGCTCAGGTTCTCGCCGGAGGCGATGGAGTCGATCTGCGGCATCGACGCCCGCACGATCCGCGAAGTTGCGCGCCTCTACGCCACCTCGAGGGCGTCGATCATTCTCTGGGGCATGGGAATCTCGCAGCATGTCCACGGCACCGACAACGCGCGCTGCCTGATCGCGCTGGCCCTGTCGACCGGCCAGATCGGCAAGCCGGGCTCGGGGCTGCATCCGCTGCGTGGGCAGAACAACGTGCAGGGCGCGTCCGACTCCGGTCTCATCCCGATGTTCTACCCGGACTACCAGCGCGTGAACACGTCGCAGGCGCGCGAGCGGTTCGAGCGCTTCTGGAACACCGCGCTCGATCCCGACCCGGGCCTTACCGTCGTCGAGGTGATGAACGCCGCCAAGCGGCACGAGATCCGCGGCATGTACATCGTCGGTGAGAACCCCGCGATGTCCGACCCGGACGTCGATCACGCGCGTGAGGCGCTTGCCTCGCTCGACCATCTGGTCGTGCAGGACATCTTCCTGACCGAGACGGCGTACTTGGCCGACGTCGTGCTGGCGGCGACGGCCTGGCCGGAGAAGACGGGCACCGTCACCAACACCGACCGCCTGGTGCAATTGGGCCGCAAGGCGATCGCGCCACCTGGAGACGCGCGCGAGGATCTCTGGCTGATCAACGAACTGGGGCGTCGCATCGGCCTCGACTGGAACTACACGCACCCGCGCGAGGTTTTTGCCGAAATGCGCGGCTGCATGGATTCGATTGCCGGCATCACGTGGGATCGCCTCGAGCGCGAGTCGTCAGTGACTTATCCCTGCAGCAAGGAGGGAGACCCGGGAGAGCGCATCGTTTTCATCGAACAATTCCCCACCCCCACCGGTCGTGGCAGGTTCGTGCCGGCCGATCTCATCCCGGCAGCCGAGCAACCCGATGCCGAGTACCCGTTGGTGCTCATCACCGGCCGGCAGCTCGAACACTGGCACACGGGCTCGATGACGCGGCGCGCGTCGAACCTCGATTACCTCGAGCCCGAGCCAGTCGCCTCCCTGCACCCGCTCGACCTGGTCGACTTCGGCGTCGAACCCGGCGGCACGCTCACGATCGAGTCGCGCCGCGGCCGCATCACCCTTTACGCACGCGCCGACGATGGCACGCCGCGCGGGGTGGTGTTCGTGCCGTTCTGCTATTACGAGGCGGCGGCGAACATGCTGACCAACCCGGTGCTCGATCCGTTCGGCAAGATCCCGGAGTTCAAGTACTGTGCGGTCAGGGTGAAGGCGGGCGGTGCCGCACCGCAGCGCCTGAGCTTCGGCGGCGGCGTGCTGCTGCCCGGGAAAGATCCGGCCGTCCTGCGCTGACTTCGTCGACTGCGCTTGGGCAGCGTGATTGCCGGGGCTTCCGTGACCGCTTCGCACGACGGCGGACGTGCTGCGCGGACGAAGGGTACGGCCTGTTCCGTCTGAAGTGGTGCCCCGGGCCGGACTCGAACCGGCAAGGCCTTGCGGCCGACAGATTTTAAGTCTGTTGCGTATACCAATTTCGCCACCGGGGCGGGCGCGCGATTCTATCGCGCCTCACGCACGGCACCGAGCAGGAAGGTCGACACGCCTGGCGTCGTCGCTGGAATGAGTAGGACGGGGCTGACTGCCCGGCGGGGTGTCTCCGTGGCACCCTCGCGGCCACCGCGTTGAGTGTCAAGACCTGCCGGCGCACCGCTACCGCTTAGGACAGTGAGGTTACATGGCTCCCACGGGTCGGACGCCGGTTCCTGGGACCACGGGTCGCGCCACGACGATCGCCGCGATACCGAAGGCCCCGACCGGCATCCGTGGGCTCGATGAAGTGCTGCTCGGCGGCCTGCCGAGGGGCCGCGCCACGCTGGTCGGCGGTGGACCGGGCACCGGCAAGACCCTGCTGGGTCTGGAGTTCCTATGTCGCGGTGCGCTCGCGGGCGAGCCCGGGTTGCTCGTGAGCTTCGAGGAGGGCGCGGACGAGATCCGGCGCAACGCACGCACGCTCGGCTGGGACATCGATGCGTTCGAGCGTGCCGGATCGCTCGTGCTGCTGAACCTCGATCCGCCGATCCGCGCGCAGCAGACGGGCGACTTCGACCTCGGCGGCCTGCTCGCAATCCTGGACGGGCGGATTCGCGACGCCGGCATACGACGCGTGCTGATCGACGCCGTGGACGTGCTGCTGCGTGTCTTCCAGGACCCGCGTCGGGAAGAAGACGAACTGATCCTGATGCACGACCGGCTCGTGGGCCAGGACCAGACGGTCGTGGTGACCGTCAAGGCGTCCGGGGATGCGCTGGAGACGTTGCACCGGCTCGAGTACCTCGCCGACTGTGTGCTGCGCCTGGACCATCGCGTGGTCGGCCAGGTGTCCACGCGACGACTCCGCGTGCTCAAGTATCGAGGCTCGGGCTTCCTCAGCAACGAGTATCCGTACGTGATCTCGGAGGCAGGCATCGTCCTCATGCCGATTTCGACGATCGGACTGAATCGACCCGGCACCGGCGTCCGGCGATTCGCGAGTGGCGTCGACGGCCTCGACCAGCTCGTCGACGGCGGCTTCCAGCAGGGGTCGAGCATCCTCGTGGGCGGAGGCAGTGGCACGGGCAAGACCCTGCTCGCCTGCACCCTGGCCGTCGCGGCGAGCCGTCGCGGCGAGCGCGTGGCCTACGTGACGTTCGAGGAAGGGGCGGAAGCGCTGAGTGTCGCGGTGCGCAGCGCCGGGGTCGACCTGCGACCAGCCATCGAGTCGGGCAACCTGCAGTTGATGATGTCCGTGCCCGAGACGATGGGCGTCGAGGAACACCTCTGGCAGGTGATCCAGTTGCTCGAACGGTTCCGGCCGCAGCACCTGGTCGTCGATGCGATCAGCGCGTGTCAGCGCATGGGCGCGAAAGCCGCCGCATTCGATTTCGTGGTACGGCTGATGACCGAGTGCAAGGCGCGTGGCATCACTTGCCTGTACCTCAACCAGGTCGACCCGGCCGACCTGCAGGAGGTGAGCGGCATCGGCATCTCGTCGCTGATCGACACGCTGCTGGTGCTCGACCAGCAGTGGCCGGAGGACGAGGCGCACCTGCGCCGGCTGCTGGTGATCAAGATGCGCGGCAGCCGCCACGCGCACGGCTGGAACCGGTTCCGGATCACGGACACGGGGCTGCACTTCGCGCCTGGCAGCGCATCGGTAGCGGACCAGCCGTCATGAACGCCAGGAGTCTGCAGACCGTGCGCAAGGTGATCCTGTTCGTGGCCGGCGACGGCGCGAACTCGGTCGCCGCCACGCGCAACCTTGCGCTGTTGCAGCGGTCCACCGAATGTCCCTTCGAGCTCGAGGTCGTCAACGTGCTGCAGCAGTACCAGCGCGCACTGCAGTACGACGTGCTGGTGACCCCCTGCCTGGTCCAGGTCGAACCGGCGCCGCGCGTCATGGTCGTGGGGACCCTGCACGACCTCGACAAGGTCCGTGCGGCACTGCAGCTGCCCCCGGAGATGCCAAATGCCGCCGCCTCCTAGGCAGCCGACGGCGGGGCAGCGGCTCGCGGAAGCAGAGGCGACCCTCGACGCGCTGCGTCGCGGCGAGATCGACGCGATCGTCGGCCGCGACGAGGTGATGCTGCTCCGGCTGCGCGAGACCGAAGCCGCGCTGCAGGCGAGCGAGGCGCGCAACCGCACGCTGCTCGATACCATCGACCAGGGCTTTTGCGTCATCGAGGTCCGCTTCGACGAGTCCGACCGTGGAGTCGACTACCGGTATCTCGAGGCCAACACGGCCTTCGCGGCGAACACGGGCATCGTCGATCCGATCGGTCGCTGGATGCGCGAGATCTATCCGGACCACGAGCAATCGTGGTTCGAGATCTACGGTGAGATCGCGCGCACGGGCCGGCCCCGACGTTTCGAAAACGCAGCGCGGGCCTTGGGCCGGATCTACGACGTCTACGCATTTCGCGTCGACGACCCCGCGCAGCGTCGCGTGGCGGTCCTGTTCAACGACATCACGGCGCGCAAGGCCGCCGAGGTGGCATTGCGGCGCAGCGAGGAGCGCTGGACGGCTGCGATCGAGCACTTCGCGCAGGGCGCGATCATCGCGGACTCGAACGAGCAGGTGATCTACTGGAACCCGGCCGCGCGCCGGTTGCATGGATTCTCGTCGCCGGACGACGGCAAGGCGTCGCTCGACGACCTGGGGCGGACGTTCCAGCTCTGGACCGCCGACGGGCTCCGGCAGTTGTTGCCGGACGAGTGGCCGCTGCGCAGGATCGTGCGGGGCGAGCTGCTGCAGCACGTGGAGTTGCGACTGCGCCGGCTCGACCAGCACTGGGAGCGCGTGGTGGCGTATTCCGGGTCGGTCGTGCAGACGCCGAGCGGCGAGACGCTGCTCTTCCTCTCGGTTTACGACCTCACCGAGCAGCGCGCGGCCGAAGCCGCGCTGCGGGCGAGCGAGGAACGATTCCGCCGCCTCGCCGACGTGATGCCGCAGCTGGTGTGGACGGCAGCGGTCGACGGCGCCATCGATTATTACAACTCCCAGGTCGTCCGCTATACCGGAATCCAGCGCGAGCACGACGGCCGCTGGAGCTGGCAACCGGTGCTGCACCCGGACGACGTCGAGCGCACCACCCGCGCGTGGCACCGCGCGGTGGATGAAGGCCAGCCCTACGAATGCGAGCACCGTGTGCGGATGGCCGACGGGACGTTTCGCTGGCACCTCAGTCGCGCGCACTTCGTGCACTGGCCGGGAGGCGCGCAGTGGTTCGGGACAGCCACCGACATCCACGACCTCAAGCTCGCGCAGGAGCAGTTGCACGAACGCGAACAGCGCTTCCGCGCCATGGCCAACACCGCGCCGGCGATGCTCTGGATCAGCGACGCGAACCACCTCTGCACGTTCCTGAGCCGCGGCTGGTCGGAGTACACCGGACGGCCCGAAGCGGAAGGGGCGGGCCTGGGCTGGATCGAGGCGGTGCACCCGGACGACCGGCGCCGCGTCCGCGACGTGTACCTGGACGCCTCGCGCAGGCACGTGCCGTTTGCGATCGATTACCGCCTGCACACGAAGTCGGGTGAGTTCCGCTGGGCGACGGACGCCGGTCGGCCGCGTTTCGACGAGCGTGGCGAGTTCGTCGGCTACATCGGTTCGGTCTTCGACGTGCACGAGCGCAAGGAGGCCGAGGAAGCCCTGCGCGAGGCCGATCGTCGCAAGGACCGGTTCCTGGCGATGCTCTCGCACGAGCTGCGCAATCCGCTCGCGCCGATCCGCACCGCGGCGCGAATCCTCGCGAGCCCGAAACTCACCGACGAGCAGCTCGGCTGGTCGCGCCGCGTGATCCAGCGCCAGGTCGAACACATGGCCGGCCTG
Organism: Steroidobacteraceae bacterium; assembly: GCA_036277615.1. Taxonomy (GTDB): domain Bacteria; phylum Pseudomonadota; class Gammaproteobacteria; order Steroidobacterales; family Steroidobacteraceae; genus RPQJ01. The sequence continues at coordinate 5,544 of DASUMQ010000001.1, read as the reverse complement.
CTGGACGACCTGCTGGACGTCGCGCGGATCACGCAGGGCAAGATCGAGTTGAGGCGCGAGCGCGTCGGGCTCGCAAGCGTCGTCGATGCGGCGGTGGAGGCCGCCCGGCCGCTGGTCGAGTCGAAGCGGCATCGGCTCTCGGTGAGATTGCCGGACCCCGATCCGGCGCTGGACGTCGATCCGATGCGCGCCTCGCAGATCATCTCCAACCTGCTCACCAACGCGGCGAAGTACACGGACTCGAGCGGCGAGATTTGCGTCGTGGCCGCGGTCGAACCCGACTCGGTCAGCGTGCGCGTGACCGACAACGGCATCGGCATCGCTCCACCCGGCCTCGAACGGATCTTCGAGATGTTCGCGCAACTCGAAAGCGGGCGCGACCGGTCGGACGGCGGTCTCGGCATCGGGCTGGCCCTGGCGCGCGGCCTCGCCGAGTTGCACGGCGGTACGCTGGACGCCGAAAGTGCAGGACCGGGTCGCGGCAGCACGTTCACGCTGCGCTTGCCGCGCGCCGCGCACGCGGCCACCGGCGGCGAGTCGCGGCGCCGCGTCGAGGAAGCGACCCCACGGCGCGTGCTAGTCGCGGACGACAACCGGGACGCAGCGGATTCGCTCGCGATGCTGCTCGGCGCGATGGGCCACGAAGTGGAGGTCGCGTACGAGGGTCACGCCGCGCTTGCGCTGCTCCGCGAGTTCCGGCCGGACGTGGCGCTGCTGGACATCGGCATGCCCGGCCTCGACGGTTACGAGATCGCGCGCCGGCTGCGTGAACAGCCGTCCCTGCGCCAGACGCGCCTCATTGCGCTCACCGGTTGGGGCCAGATGGACGACAAGGCGCGCGCAGCCGCGGCCGGCTTCGACCTGCACTTGACGAAGCCGGCAGACATCGGGGCGATCGAAGCGATTCTCTCGCTGCCGCTCGACGAGTCGGCAGCTTCGGCCGAATCGGGCTGAGGCGCGTCGCTCCCGGCGTGCGGTGACCGCCGGAGAAGATCAGTCCGCGACCGGCGTCGCGCCGACTCGCGTGTCGAGCGCGATGCCCGCCAGTTCATAGCCGCGCCGGAAATCCTGCACGTGCCGCGACATCCACGCTTCAGCCTCGTCGGGCTTGCCGGTGCGGATTGCCTCGACGATGCAGCGTTGCGCGACCAGGATGCGCGTGCGGCCCTGGGGCACGCGGTCGATCATCCGGCGCAGCGACGGCGCCAGCAGTTTCATGACCGGTTGCATCGCGAGCATCAGCACGCGATTGCCGCTCATTTCCGCGAGCTTGCCGAAAAAGTCGACGACCCAGCCGACCGCCGCGTCCGCCCCGCGCGCGGTTTCGACCGCGTTGACGATCGCTTCGAGCGTAGCCGCCGACTGTGCGGTGCCGTGCTGCGCCGCGAGTGCGGCCGTGCGTGGCGCGACGGCACGCATGGCTTCCCAGAGTTCGATGAACGTGACGTCGTCGAGCGCGAGCGTGCGCCCGACGCGCGACGCCGTCTCCGCGTGGCCCGGGCGCGTGATGCGCAATTTCTTGCTGCCGCCTTCGCGACCGACGAGCCCGGCCGACTCGAGGCGGCGCAGCGCCTCGCGGATGGTGGAGCGGTGCACGGCGAATTGCTCGGCGAGCTGCGTTTCCGTGGGCAGGGCATCGCCGGGTCGCAGCGTGCGGCGCATGATCTTCTGCTCGATCGCCGCAGAGATGCGCAGGGAGGCGGACTGCCGGGTCAGCGGTTCGAACAGCGGACCCTTGTAAACCGGGACGGACGATTCGCTCACGCTCGCCTCCATTGACGGATCGTCTAATTGTCGGACAATATAGACAGCTGTTTCGGATCCTGCAAGCCGCCGGGGGCACGTCATGCTCGACTTCGATTTCGGCCTGGGCGAGGAGATCGACCTGCTGCGCGATTCCGTGCGCAGTTTCGCTGCGAGCGAAATCGCGCCACGCGCGGACCAGATAGATCGCGACAACGTATTTCCGCGCGACCTGTGGCCCAGGCTCGGCGAGCTCGGGTTGCTCGGCATCACCGTCGAGCAGGAACTCGGCGGTGCGGGGCTCGGCTACCTCGCGCACGTCGTCGCTATGGAGGAGATCAGCCGCGCCTCCGCGAGCGTTGGGCTTTCCTACGGCGCGCATTCCAATCTCTGCGTCAACCAGTTGCGTCGCTGGGGCACGCCTGAGCAGAAGCAGCGCTACCTGCCGAAGCTGGTGAGCGGCGAGCACCTCGGCGCGCTCGCGATGAGCGAACCCGGCTCGGGCTCCGACGTCATGAGCATGCGGCTGCACGCGCGGCCGGTCGGCGACCGCTACGTGCTCAACGGCAGCAAGATGTGGATCACGAACGGCCCGGGTGCGGACGTACTCGTGGTCTACGCGACGGTCGATCCGGGCGCGGGCAACAAGGGCGTGACGGCGTTCATCGTCGAACGCGGCTTCGAGGGTTTCTCGACGGCGCAGAAGCTCGACAAGCTGGGCATGCGCGGCTCGGACACGTGCGAGCTGGTGTTCGAGGACTGCGAAGTGCCGGCGGAGAACGTGCTCGGACCGGTCGGCGGCGGCGCCAAGGTGCTCATGAGCGGGCTCGACTACGAGCGTGTCGTGCTGACCGGCGGGCCGCTCGGCATCATGCGCGCGTGCCTCGACGTGGTGCTGCCGTACGTACACGAGCGCAAGCAGTTCGGCGCGCCGATCGGCACGTTCCAGCTCATGCAGGGCAAGCTCGCCGACATGTACACCACGCTCAACTCCTGCGCCGCGTACACCTACGCGGTGGCGCGGGCGTGCGACACCGGCCGGGCGACGCGCGTCGACGCCGCCGGCTGCATCCTGCTCGCGGCGGAGAAGGCCACCTGGATGGCGCTCGAGGCGATACAGTCGCTGGGCGGCAACGGCTACATCAACGACTACGCGACCGGCCGGCTGTTGCGCGACGCCAAGCTGTACGAGATCGGCGCCGGCACGAGCGAGATCCGCCGCATGTTGATCGGGCGGGAGTTGTTCCTGGCGACGCCCTGAGCGGACGCCGGCCGGAGGAGGGACGAACATGGCGATGGGCGGGCTCTACTACGAGCAGTTCAGCGTGGGACAGCGCTTCGACCACGTGCTGCGCCGGACCGTCACCGAGGCGGATAACCTGATCTTCAGCACGCTCACGCACAACCCGGCGGCGCTGCACCTCGACGAGGAGTACATGAAGGCGTCCGAGTTCGGCACGCGGATCGTCAACAGTTGTTTCACGCTGAGCCTGATGGTGGGCATCTCGGTCGCCGACACGACGCTCGGCACGACGATCGCCAATCTCGGCTGGGACGAGGTCCGTTTTCCGCGGCCCGTGTTCATCGGCGACACGCTCCACATCGTGACGAGCGTGCTCGAACTGCGTGACAGCAGGTCCCGCCCCGACACCGGGGTCGTCACGTTCGTGCATCGCGCGTTCAACCAGCGCGACGAGGAAGTCGCCAGCTGCAGGCGCATCGCGCTCATGAAGAAGCAGCCGAAGGAGGCCGCGTGATGCGGTCGATGCTGTTCGTGCCGGGCGACCGCCCGGAGCGATTCGACAAGGCGCTGCACAGCGGGGCCGACGCGGTCATCTTCGACCTGGAGGACGCCGTCACGGCGGCCACGCGGCCGCAGGCGCGCAGGCACGTGGCCACGCGCCTGCGAGACGGTGCGCGCGCCGTGCCGTGCTGGGTGCGCATCAACCCGGTCGATTCCGGGGAGGCGCTCGTGGACCTCGGCGCAATCGTCGCCGCGCAGCCGGACGGCGTCGTGCTGCCCAAGGCCCGCAACCTCGCGGACCTGCAGCGCCTCGACCACTGGCTCGAGGCGCTCGAGACCGCGCACGGCCTGCAGGTCGGCTCGATCAAGGTCATCGCGCTCGTCACCGAGACCGCCCACGCCGTGCTGCATGGCGCGGATTTCGCGGCTCCGCCGGCGCGGGTCGTCGGCTACACCTGGGGCGCGGAGGACCTCGCCGCCGACGTGGGCGCGTTCGCCAACCGCAGCGCCGACGGCGAATATGAACACCTGTACCGGCTCGCCCGGGCCTCGTGCCTGCTCATGGCGGCCGCCGCCGGCATCGCCGCGATCGACACGACCGACGTCGAGTGCCGTGACGTCGAGGCGGTCGAACGACGCGCGCGCACCGCGCGACGCGACGGCTTCGTCGGCAAGCTCGCGATCCACCCGGCGCAGGTCGCGCCGATACACACCGCGTTCAGCCCGTCTTCGGAGGAGGTGGCGTGGGCACGTCGGGTCGTCGAGGCGCTCGCGCAACCCTCGTCCGCGGGCGCCGTGGCCATCGACGGCAAGATGATCGACCGGCCGCACCTGAGGCAGGCCGAACGGATTCTCGCGGCGGCGGACGCTCGACATGAGAACAGCAATGGGGACAGTCCCCATTCTTCAGACCAAAAGTGGGGACGGTCCCCGTGAACGTGCTCGAAACACGCATCGACCGCAGCGGCGCCGAGTTCGCCGCGAACGACGCGGTCAACCGTCGCCTCGCCTCGGAGCTGCGCGCGCTGACGGCGAAGGTCCGCGAGGGCGGGTCGGCGGCGGCGCGCACCCAGCACACCGGCCGCGACAAGCTGCTGGTGCGGGATCGCATCGATCGCCTGCTCGATCCGGGGTCGCCGTTCCTCGAACTCGCGCCGCTCGCAGGCCACGAGCTCTACGACGACTGGATCCCGAGCGGGGGGCTCGTCGCCGGCATCGGTCGCGTGGCCGGGCGCGAGTGCGTGATCGTCGCCAACGACGCCACGGTCAAGGGCGGCACCTATTACCCGATCACCGTGCGCAAGCACCTGCGGGCGCAGGACGTGGCGCTCGAGAACGCGTTGCCGTGCCTGTACCTCGTCGACTCCGGCGGCGCGTTCCTGCCGCGCCAGGACGACGTGTTTCCCGATCGCGAGCACTTCGGCCGGATTTTCTACAACCAGGCACAGCTCTCGGCGAAGGGCATCCCGCAGCTCGCGGTGGTCATGGGTTCGTGCACGGCCGGCGGCGCGTACGTGCCGGCGATGTGCGACGAATCGATCATCGTGCGCGAGCAGGGGACGATCTTCCTCGGCGGCCCGCCGCTGGTGCAGGCGGCCACCGGTGAACGCGTCGACGCCGAGACGCTCGGCGGCGGCGACGTGCATGCCCGGCAGTCGGGCGTGGTCGACTACCTCGCCGACAACGACGCGCACGCCCTCTGGCTGGCACGGCGACTCGTCGCCAACCTCAATCGGGTCGGGTCGAAACCGCCGCCCGAGCCTGCGCGTCAGCCTAAGTTCGCCGCCGAGGAACTCTACGGCGTGGTGCCGCGCGACACGCGCCACCCGTACGACGTGCGCGAGGTCATCGCGCGGCTGGTGGACGCCTCCGAGTTCGACGAATTCAAGGCGCTCTACGGCGCGACGCTGGTCTGTGGCTTCGCGCGCATCGCCGGCTACCCGGTCGGGATCGTCGCGAACAACGGTGTGCTGTTCTCGGAGTCGGCGCTCAAGGGCGCGCACTTCGTCGAGCTGTGCAACCGCCGGCGCATCCCGCTGCTGTTCCTGCAGAACATC